>CAJURN010000011.1 GCA_910589055.1 uncultured Muribaculaceae bacterium | reverse complement strand
TTACCCTCAACGGTTTTCAAGACCGCCGCAATCGACCACTCTGCCATCTCTCCATGTGATGTGGTAGTGATTTCGGGTGCAAAATTATGTCTTTTGTTTTGAATGTGCAAGGTTTCGAGCGTATTTTAACGTTATTTAGTGTAAAATTATTGATGGGTTATTATATGTCGTGGTTTTCGGACTACATTTTCCCTTGGTCGTTGAAGGAGTAGTAGCCGTTGTCGCTGAGGATTATATGGTCGTTGACGCGGATGTCGAACAGTTTGGCCGCTTCAATTATCTTCCGGGTAAGGTTTTGGTCCTGTCCGCTGGGGCTGAGGTTGCCGGAAGGGTGGTTGTGAAAGAGTATTATTGCGGCGGCGTTTTCGGTGAGTGCTTCCCGGATTACGATTTTTACGTCCACGACGGTTCCGGCCAATCCTCCTTGTCCGATTTTCTTTTCGGCAAGCGGTTTTCCGCTTTGGGAAAGGTACATCACCCAGAATTCTTCATGGTTTAGGCGCTCGAAGTGATGGCGCATAAGTTCGTAGGCGATTTCGGAGCTTCTGACGGTGGGGTTGTCTATTTTCCGGGCATCCGCCGAGGCGCGCGATCCGAGTTCGAGCGCGGCAAGCAGGGTGAGGGCTTTTGCTTGTCCGATACCTTTGTAGCGTTTGAGAAATTCCTTTACATCGAGCCGGGCTACGCGCGACAGGTGTCTTTGGTTGTCTTCCAGAATCTCGCGGCTGAGGTCGATGACTGATTTGCCTGAAACGCCTGTGGCAAAGATTATAGCCATCAGCTCGACATCTGTTAGCGATTTAATTCCGAGTCGGATAGCTTTTTCCCGCGGCCGCTCTTCTGAGTGCATGTCGCGTATGAGCACGCTGTTTCGTTGTAATTCGTTCATTTGCCCTTGCGTAAGAGGATTTCTTCGTTAATGTCTCTGCCGCGTCGCAGGAGTATTTTGGTAAACCAAGCCTTTATGAATCCGGCACCGTATCCTCCGAGCTGTATTGCGGCCGCCGGAACCGCGCGGATGGCTATTGCGGGATTTTTTGTAGCTATTAGTGCTCCTATGAATATTGCGATAAAGTACAGAGCCAAAGGCAGCAGGAACCAGGGCGAAATGAAGATTGCAGCAAGTATGAGCAATATGCTGCCCACAAGGAATACGGCGGGAAGCAGGTGTACGGCTTTCAGCGAGTCGGGATAGAGCAGTTTCAACGTTATACGGGACATCCCGAATACGTAGACCTGCCGCAGGAACTTGCGCATGTCGATACGTCGCTTGTGCCACACCGGACAGTTGTGGATAAGCCCTATTGAGAATCCTGCAAGGCGTATGCGGGTGCTCATGTCGATGTCTTCAGAGAACATTTCCCGGAATCCTCCCACACGTTCATATACCTGCCGTGAAAAGCCCATATTGAATGTACGCGGTACAAACTTCTCGAGCTGAATTTTTCCACCGCGTATTCCTCCCGTGGTGAGGAATGATGTCATGGAGTAGTTGATGGCTTTCTGCGTGGTTGTGAAAGAATCGTGTGCGGCATCAGGTCCTCCGAAGCAATCAAGGGGGTGGGCGTCAAGCTCGCGTGTGAGTGTGCTGAAGTAGTCGGGCGGAATCACACAATCGGAATCGAAGAAGATGAAGTAGTCGCCCGAGGCACGTTCCAATCCATAATTACGGGCAATCGAGCGCCCTTCGTTTTCCTTGTGGAAATATTTGATGTCAAGTCCGGCCTTACGTCCGCTTTCGGCGGCGGCCTCACAGGGAACGGTCGAGCCGTCCTCGACAAGTATCAGCTCGAAATCTTTCGAGGTCTGTTCCGTCAGGCTGCGCACGAGGTCGGCGACTTCGTCGGGGCGGTTGTAGACGGGAACGATTATGGAGAAACGTGGATTTGCCATGGCGTTGGTATCAGCTCATTCTTGATTTATAATCTTCGTAGGTGTATTGACGGAGGTATTCACATTCGCCGCCGGAGTGACAGAGTACGAGGGCGGGATGGCTTATGCCGTTGAACATCGTGGTCTTCACGGTTGTGTAATGGTTCATGTCCTCGAGTGTCAGACGGTCGCCGATTTTCAAGGCGTCGCGGAAATACCAGTCGCCCATGAAGTCGCCGCTCAGACATGAGTTTCCGCCAAGGCGGTATGGGGTGCCGTTGGATTCGGCCTCGGAGACGCTTTCGGAAATAGCCGGCTGATATGGCATTTCGAGGGTGTCGGGCATGTGGCAGGCGAAGGAAACATCGACAATAGCCGTTGTGACTCCGTCGTTTTCCACAACGTCCACAACGGAGCTGATGAGATCGCCTGTGCGCCAAGTGAAGGCACTTCCCGGCTCCAGGATGACTTCTACTCCGGGATGGCGCTCGCGGAATGAGCGCAGAAGTCCAATCAGATGTTCCACGTCATATCCCTGACGGGTCATAAGATGGCCGCCACCCATATTTACCCACTTGACTTTATCGAGCAGATGCCCGAATTGCTCTTCAAAGGCATTGAGCACTTTTTCCAGATCGTAGGACGTGGATTCGCACAGGGCATGGAAGTGCAGCCCCTCGACGCCTTCGGGCAGTCCGTCGCGCAATTCTTCCGCGCCGACTCCGAAGCGTGAGCCGGGAAGTGCCGGATTATACAGGTCGGTCTCTATCACCGAGCATTTGGGATTGACACGCAATCCCGGGCTGACGTGATGTTTTCCGGAAGCATTGTGCGCGCGCACATCATCGGCGAAGCGCTCATATTGCGAAACGGAATTGAATGTGATATGCGAACTGCCGTTGATGTATTCTCCGATTGTGGCGGGTGTGTAGGCCGGACAGTAGGAGTGGACCTCACCGCCGAGAAATTCGCGTCCGAGCCTTAACTCGTTGAGCGAGCTTGCAGTTGAATCGGTGCAATATTCGCGGATGATTCCAAATGTGCGCCATAGGGCATTTGCCTTGAAGGCCATGATAATGTTCACTCCGGCTTCACGCTTGACACGCGAAATAAGTTCAAGGTTGGCGCGGAGACGGTCTTCGTAAACGATATAGAATGGGGTGGGGATGTCGTTGATTCTCATTTTATTGCAAAGCGTGCGAATTTTAGCAGGAGAGTTCGGTTCTGATTGTCGGAAAAGCGTACGATTATTCTCGCATCGGGACGCGATACGTCTATCGACACAATTTCGCCTGAGCCGAAGTTGGGATGCAGAATCTGCATGCCCGGTGACAGCTCATTGGCTGAGTGCGTGCTCATGCCTTCGACAGATGTATTGTTGCCGCCGCCGGGGCGAGGCGAAGGCTGTGACGGGAATATTACCGGCTGATGCGGTTGAGGTGCCGCTTCCTCTTTTTTTCTTGATTGCCATGGTTCCGGCGCCGGGCGCGAGAACGCTGTGCGTGAAGGGCATACGGTAGGCTCGCCCAATGACGAACCTGACATAAGCCTCAGATAGCGCGCATCAATCTCCTTGAGGAATCGCGAGGGATTGCAGGAGCGGGTCATGCCGTTCAACATTCTTTGCCGGGCATAACTTGCCATACAGAATTTTTTCGCGCGTGTGACCGCGACATACATCAGTCGGCGTTCTTCCTCAATTTCCTCCGGAGTGCTCTGGCTCATGGCCGACGGCAGCAAATCTTCCTCGGCTCCGACAATGAAGATGTTGGAAAACTCAAGACCCTTGGCCGCATGGATTGTCATAAGCGTGACGCAATCCTTGTCGGCACTTTGAGTGTCCTGGTCGGTAAGCAGTGACACTTCGGCAAGGAAGTCACCAAGCCCGACTTTGGCCTCGTCGCCATCCTGCTCGCGATGGTTGGCGACAAACGTATCCACGGCCTTGATGAGTTCCTGGATATTGTCGCGCTTGGAAATGCTTTCAGGCGTGTTCTCAGTCATCAGTACGGCCAAGAGTCGGGTCGTGGTGATGATGTAGCGTGCGAGAGTGGATGCGTCCTCGCCGTTGGAGTTGCGCTCGCCGAAAGAATGAACCATGTCGGTGAAGGCCGCAAGTTTCTTCGCCGTACCGGAATTGACATTAAGATGGTAGCGCTCGGGGTCTTCGAGCACATCAAACATGCTTGCCTGCCCCGCGATGGCGGCGCTGACAATTTTTTTAAGAGTCGTTTCGCCGATTCCTCGGGCCGGTTTGTTTATGATTCTGCGCAGAGCCTCGTCATCGTCGGGATTAATGGCTATGCGGAAATAGGATATCGCATCCTTAACTTCCGCGCGCTGATAGAAGGCCAATCCGCCGTAGATACGGTAAGGGATGTTGCGGTTTCGCAGGGCTTCCTCAAGCACACGCGACTGGACGTTCGTGCGGTAGAGTACGGCAAATTCATCGTAGTTGTCGTGGAAGCGCATCTTGATTTGCGAGATGCGGTTGGCAACTATGTATGCTTCCTCATAATCATTGTAGGCCTGAACGACCTCAATGCGCTCGCCGTCTTCATTTGTCGAGAACACTTCTTTCGGAATCTGCATCTTGTTCTTGGCAATAAGGCTGTTGGCGGCGCCGATTATATTGCGTGTCGAGCGGTAGTTCTGCTCAAGTTTGAATGTGGAGAGGTCAGGGAAACTCTTCCGCAGGTCGAGGATATTGCGTATGTTGGCTCCGCGGAAGGAGTAGATGCTCTGGGCATCGTCGCCTACCACACACAGGTTCTGGTGCGTCTTGCACAGTTGCATCACAATAAGATGCTGGGCGAAGTTCGTGTCCTGATACTCGTCCACGAGAATGTATGAGAAATACGATTGAAGATTCGCCAACACGTCCGGATTGTCGCGCAGGAGCACGTTGGTGTAATACAGCAGGTCGTCGAAATCCATCGCGTCGGCTATGAGGCAGCGGTCGCGGTAGATTTTGTATATTTCGGCGGTACGCGGTCGTCCCGAATTTCGGTCGGCTTCCATAAGCGACCGGTCGGCGGCATAGTCCTCGGGCGAGAAAAGTGCGTTTTTCGCCATTGATATGTCGTTGAGCACAGCGCCCGGACGATACACTTTGTCGTCAAGGTTCAGGTCTTTTATGATTGTCTTCACCAGAGATTTCGAGTCGGACGAATCGTAAATCGTAAAGTGCGGTTTGAACCCGATTCTGTCGGCGTTAAGGCGAAGTATGCGGGAAAATATGGAGTGGAAAGTTCCCATCCACAGTTGCGATGCGGTGGCTTCTCCAACGAGTGCCTCGATACGCTCGCGCATTTCACGGGCGGCCTTGTTGGTGAAGGTGAGGGCGAGTATCCGCCGCGGATTGTGACCCCGGGCGAGAAGGTGCACGATTTTATATGTCAGCACACGGGTCTTTCCGGAGCCTGCTCCGGCTATGACGAGTTGCGGGCCACCGAGAAATTCGACAGCCTTGCGTTGCGCGTCGTTGAGTTGCGAGAGATAATCCGAATCCGTCACGCTCATCTGAACTGGTTGATTTCAGGCATATATTCAAATCCGGCATCGCCGAGTTTCTTGCAAAGCGCGTCGCGGTCAATGTCCATGGCGGCGCACAGCTCATCGAGCGATGGATAGACATCGCGGAGTTTCATGTTAATCATGCTCAGAAGCATGAAAGGATCCTGTGGGAGATTTTCCATCATGTCATATTTTTTTCAAAATTAATGAATAGCTCGCGAATATCCAAATTCGGGCAAGCCCATTTCCCCGGATTCATTTTCCGGACATGGAAAGGCCCGGGGCCGATGTGATTTCAGCGAGCGCGGAGTTGGCTGCCCTGAGCAGAAACAATCGGAAATAGCGACGGTCGCTCGCTTCGGAAACAAATTCCTCGTACCGTTTGACAAACTGCTCGAGCTCGCCCGATTCCTCTCCCAGCCGCAGGTAATCACCGATAATTTTTTCCAGGCCATTGAGCTGAGGGCGCGTGCAGTCGTAACCTGCCGAGTCGAGATTGGCGAAGATTCCGACTATATTCATCATAAGTTTCGCGACATAGTCGTGCCCCGGCTGGTAGGCTATGAATTTTTTGAGTTCCTTGCGGATTACGGATATTCTGGCTTTGCAAGTCCGGTACTTGAAGCGCAGGATTTCTTTCCGGAGAGTCTTCATGGTCTTTTCAAGAAGCGCTTCCGGGTCGGGATTCAGAAAGTACTCGAAGTAGGCGGCGAAATCCTTGCTCACGCCGTAGGCTTCGATAATTACCTGACGGAGCTGTTCGCTGTCCATCAGGGCGAGTTCTTTCTTCAGAGTGGCTTTTGACATTTCGGGAGGGGGAGAAAAATTCCGCCGCGCGGTCTTGGGGTCGTGCGGCGGAACTTGTTAAGAGTTTTGAATGATTATTTTACGGGTTTCTCGGGTGAGAGCCATTTGTCGAACCAGCGGAAGAAGAGTCTCTGCCACATCACAGCGTTCTGAGGCTTGAGAATCCAGTGGTTCTCGTCGGGATAAATCACCATTTCGGCAGGTATTCCGCGGAGTTTGGCGGCATTGAAAGCTGCCATGCCCTGAGATGCGAGAATACGGTAGTCGAGTTCGCCGTGGCTGATCATGATAGGAGTGTTCCAGTTGTCGACAAAGCGGTGGGGAGAGTTGGCGAAGGTGCGCTGAGCCACAGCATTGTCTTTTTCCCAATATGCTCCCCCCATGTCCCAGTTGGCAAACCACATTTCTTCTGTCTCAAGATACTGGGCTTCCATGTTGAAGATACCGGCATGGGCAAGAAGGCATGCGAAGCGGTTTTCGTGGTGTCCTGCGAGATAGTAGATCGAGAAGCCGCCGTAGCTTGCGCCTGTGGCTCCGATGCGGGCCGGGTCGATAAACGGCTCCTGCTTCATGTAGTCAACTGCCGAGAGGTAGTCGCGCATGTTCTGTCCGGGATAGTCCTTGGAAATCTGCTCTTCCCACTCAGTTCCGAATCCGGGAACACCGCGGCGGTTGGGGGCAATCATGATGTATCCGTTGGAAGCCATCAGCGCGAAATTCCAGCGGTAGCTCCAGAACTGGCTCACGGCGCTCTGCGGGCCGCCCTGGCAATAGAGAATCGACGGATATTTCTTCTCGGGATTGAATTTCGGGGGATACACAACCCAGGTGAGCATTTCCTTGCCGTCGGTGGTGGGAACCATGCGCTTTTCGAAGGTCGGCATGGTGAGCTGTGCGAAAATTTTGTCGTTGACGTCGGTCAGGGCCGAGACGTGAGCGAAACCGTCGTCGGTTTTCTTTGCAAGGTCAAGTTTGAAAAGCTCATTGGGACGGAGCATGGAATGTTTCATCGTGACAAGGCAATTCTCTCCTGCGGGCGACAGGGAGGTGAAATCGGCAACCTCGTTGGTGAGAACCGAAACCTTGGCGCTCACAACATCAATGGAGAACACGGGAGCCACGCCGTCTTTGTAGGCGATGAAGTAGATTGACTTTCCGGAGGGATTCCATGCAAATTCCTCGATGGTGTAATCCCAATCCACGGTGAGGTCACGTTTCTGGTCGGAACGAAGGTCCTGGATGAACAGGCGGTTCTTGTCGGCCTCATATCCGTCGCGTTCCATGCTCAGCCATGCGATATACTTTCCGTCGGCGGAGAAGGCGGGTGCGGTGTCATAGCCGTTCATGCCTTCGGTGATGCATGCGGTGTGGCCGTTCTCGACATTATACAGGAAAATGTCGGAGTTGGTAGAAACGGCGTAGTCCAGTCCGGTTTTCTTGCGCGACACATATGCGAGCATCTTGCTGCCGGGGTGCCAGGAGAAGGATTCCACACCTCCGAAAGGCTTCATCGGTGCTTCGAAAGGCTCGTCGGCCATGATGTCGGTGAGGTTGTCGACTTTTGTTCCGTCGAAAGAGCCTACAAAGGGGTGGGGGATTTCAGTTACCCATTCGTCCCAATGCTTGTACATCAGGTCGTCGATGACACGTCCTGTGGCCTTGGGCAGGTCAGGATAGATGTCGGCTGCGTTGCGGGAATATTTCACGTTGCCGATAACGACAATTTTTGTTTCGTCGGGGGAAAGCAGGAATCCGCCGATACCTCCCGGATGGTTACTTGCCTGGATGCGGTCGGAGCCGTCGGCGGCCATTGTCCACATCTGCATCGTGCCGTCCTCTCCGGGATACATGAAGGCGATACGTGTTCCTCCGGCATACCATACGGCCCCGTTTTCGCTTTTGGGAGTGTCGGTGAGTCGGGTGAGCTTTTTATTGCCTTTGAGAGATACGAGATAGAGATCGTTGTTGGAATTGTTCTGCTGAAGGTCTTCGTAGGAGATTCCGAACAGAACATTCTGTCCGTCAGGCGACACCTGGGGCGAGGATACTCTGCCGAGCGCTTCGAGGGCGTCAATGTCGAATATGCCTGTGCTGCTCTTGAATCCGTTGTGTCCTGCGGGGGCATCAGCGGCGGCGGGCATTGCACCCGATAACAGAAGTGCGGTTGCTGTCATTGCCAATGGCTTGAAAATCCGGTTCATTTTTTGGATTATGGTTGTTAAGATTGATTTAATTTATCGTTGATTAATCTACAAAGGTAGGTATCTTTAGGCAGGTGTGCAAATTAAAATTCCTTAACCGGGGCATATGTGCCGCGCTGTTGTTTTGCACAATTCGCTATTTCTGCGTAATTTTGTAAATTGAAAATGAAAATACGACAATTTATACGGGTATTTGCCTCCGCAATGGCCTTGTTGCCGTTGGCGACAGGCGTGTCAGCTCAGCAGCGTCTGTCTGGCAGCAACGCTTCCGACAGCCATGAGGGTCACTCCCATGGCAAGAAAGTGGCGCTGGCTCCGTCCTATGCGTGGAAAATAATGTCGCCGCTCGGCTTGCGCGAGGAAGCTACAATCGACACCTTAATGCTCGATTACAGCCGGCAGTCGATTCCGTCATTGGTCTCGGACGCATATGCAACAACCGGAAATCTCGGTGCCGAAGGGCTCAATATGATTTATGAGGAACGGCTTCCGATGAGCGATTTCTTCTTGCGCGACGCTGTGGAGCATTGGCTCCCGATGGGACGCAAGATGAAATTCTATAACACCCGTATTCCCATGACGCTCCTTTCGTTCAACTCTTCCGGCGGTCGGGAAACCGCACAGGAACGTTTGCAGGCAACATTTTCGGGCAATATCAATGCCAAGGCTCAGGTAGGGGCGCTGGTGGATTATCTCTACTCCAAAGGCAGCTATGCCAACCAGGCCGCCAAGAATCTCTCGTGGGGGCTTTCGGGCTCGTATATCGGCGACAGATATGAGTTTCAGGGCTATTACAACCACTATAACCTTGTCAACAAGGAAAACGGCGGCATCACCGACATGCTCTATATCACCGACCCTGCCGAACTTCAGGGTGGAGTAAGTTCCATCGACCCGAAATCAATCCCGACACGTCTTACCGATGCCCACACCCGAATCACGGGCAACGAACTGTTGCTCAACAACCGCTATAAGGTGGGCTACTGGAATGAGGAACGTGACGAAAACGATTCAATCATTCACAGGGAGTATGTGGCCGTATCGTCGTTTATATACACATTGAAATTCTCCTCGGGCAAGCATCTTTTTATTGATGATGACGTGTCCGAGCTAAGGGATTTCTTTGCCAATACGTATCTTGACAACCGCCAGACGCGCGACCGCACAACATACTGGAGTCTTTCTAATACCGTAGGCGTATCTTTGCTCGAGGGATTTCATAAATATGCCAAATTCGGTCTTGCGGCATATATCACCCACGAAATGCGCCGCTACAATCAGACTCCCGATACACTCGACCGTACAGACCCGACTCTCGGTCTCACTCCATTTCCCGAGGGTGTGGAGAATATCGACCCCCGCGGAACACAGCAACTCGCATGGGTTGGCGGCCAGCTTACCAAGCAGCGGGGCTCGCTCCTGACCTATGAGGCCACCGCCCAGTTCGGTATTCTCGGCGACGCAGCCGGGGATGTCAAGGTCGAGGGAAATGTGGGCACACGGTTCAAGGTGCTTGGCGACAGTATGGAAATCCGCGGTTTCGGCGGATTCCGTAACGAGGCCGCTCCCTACCTGATGAATAATTTCGTGTCCAACCATTTTATCTGGAAGAATAATTTCGGAAAGGAGCGTACGGTTGATTTCGGCGGCATGCTCAACTACCGGCGCACCGGCACGGCAATCCGTATTGGAGTAAGCAACCTTCAGAATCATATCTATTTCGGTCCGGATTTCCTGCCGGTTCAGCATGGAGGTAATGTGCAGGTATTCTCGGCACGTCTCCATCAGAATTTCCGCGTGCGCAACCTGCATTGGGACAACACCATCACTTACCAGACCACTTCCGACAGCAAGGTTGTGCCTCTGCCTGCTCTGAGCGTGTATTCCAACCTTTATCTCCTGTCGCACATCGCCACGCTCAAGTTTCAGTTCGGTGTTGATTGCGACTGGTATTCATCGTACTACGCACCGGCCTATCAGCCTGCCACGGCAAGTTTCGCCAATCAGCAGGATATGAAGTTGGGCAACTATCCTTTCCTGAATGTGTATGCCAACATGAAGTTGAAAAAAGCACGTTTCTATGTAATGGTATCGCACGTCAATCAAGGTCTGTTCGGCGGAACCGGCTACTTCTCGTCGCCCATGTATCCCCTGAATCCACGCCGTTTCCAAATCGGAATCTCGGTGGATTTCGCCAACTAAACCATGCTCCGGAATGTTAGATAATATAATTGATTATCTGACATCCCGACATGAAAAAGAAGAATAATAACATACAGAAATTATTGCCGGTACTGCTTGGAGTTGTGCTGGCAATACTTATTGTAACAGGTATTTTCAGGCGTTGTTCCGAAGACGGTGGCAGCAGGATTGTATCGGAATTCGTGCGTCCATCGGGCGATACACTTTCCGTGGCGATAGAGATGTCGCCGCTCAGCTATTTCCTGTCCAACGATACCGCCCAGGGCTACGACTATGACATGCTACGCGATATAAGTTCGCGCCATAATGTCCCGATGGTTTTCCATCCGTTTACGCGTCTTGACGATGCTCTTAACGGACTTGAGAACGGAAAATACGACCTTGTGGCCGCATCACTTCCGGCCACTACCGCGCTTAAGGAGAGATTCCGCCTTACAGAGCCTGTTTACCTCGACAAGCAAGTACTCGTTCAGCGCCGCGACACGTCCACGGGCAGCCCTGCGATTACATCCCAGGAGCAGTTGCTGAAGGATACATTATGGATTGCGGAAGGTTCGCCGTTCATCACACGCCTTCAAAACATGTCGAAAGAGCTTGGCGACACGATACATGTGATTTCCGAAAAGGATTATTCTCCCGAGCATCTTGCCATACTGACGGCGCTTGGAGAGGTAAAGCAGGCTGTGGTGAATGAGGAAGTGGCACGGCGTATTGCCAAGGATTATCCCGTGCTTGACATTTCCACCCCCATTTCGTTCAATCAGTTCCAGACGTGGGCTGTGGCTCCGCGGGATTCGGTTTTGGCCGACTCTCTCGACAGCTGGCTGAAAGCGTTCAAGGAAACTCCTGCTTACACTCAGCTTCGTGCGAAGTACATATCACATTGACACGAGTGTGATAGACACCACCGTGACACCGATGATTGCGAAAATCACGTCGGACGCTCTCACGACCATGCCGTTCAATCCGGCCAGACGCATGCCTGATCCGAGTGAGAAAAGCGGACGGCGCAGGCGCTCGAAGGCTACCGAACGATGCTCTTTGTCAAACTGGAGGGCGATGGTGTAGCACGCAAGGCCATAGAATGACCCGATGAAAGCTCCCACAAGCAGGTCGCCGGGATAGTGCACGCCAAGATAAAGACGTGAATATGAATTTAGTACCGCCCAACCGAAGATAAAGGCTATGAAACGCCCGCGCGGAAAGAGGCAGGCCATGAATGTGGCGAGGGCAAAGGAGTTGGCGGCATGGCACGACGGGAAGCCGTACATTCCTCCGCGGTAGCCGTCGACTATGTGCGTGAGCACTGATATCGGATTCTCTGGATTGGCCGGACGCAAACGCTCCACGATGGGGCGAATAAGCGTTGCGCATGTCTGGTCGGTGAGGAAAATAGCGGCGCTAATGGCTGCGATGTACACGACAACCATGCGTGGACGGAAGGCCTTCGTCATGGTGAAGATGAGGGCGGCATACATCGGAATCCATATGAATCGTCCGGTGAACAGCATCCAGAACCTGTCGAAGAACGGCGAATGGAAGCTGTTGAAAAACAGGAAGATGGAATTATCGAGAGAGGTGAGGTATTCTATCATGGTTTAACTTAACGGGACAATTGATCGTAAATAGTCTGAAGATAGGCCTTGGCAAATGCTTCAGCCTTTGCGATATCGTTTCCTTTTGCTGTTAATAACGTTTCTGAGTCGCAATTTATTGTAACGGTGTCGTTTTCCGTCACAAATCCGATGAGGGAAGGCTCCGAGAAGAAAGCATATTTGGGCGATACGGGATTCAGGAGGTCGTGACTGAAGATGAATTCTTCCGTTGGCAGGGAAAGCGCTGACAATACTGTGGCTGCAATATCGGTCTGTGATGCCGGAACGGAAATTTCCTCTCCGGTCCGTGCGAGAGCGCCCCCGCAGAACACTACCGGAACATGATGGCGGTCGAGGGCGTCATCGGGACGTGCAGGATAAGCTCCGTAATGGTCGGGCACGATGATGAAAAGCGTGTTGCGGTAAGTCTCCGTAGCTTTCATGCGGTTTATGAAATCGGTCAGGCAACTGTCGGTGTAGGCAAAAGCGTTCTTCTGCGGACTGTCGGCAAATCGGGGATTGGAGTAGGGCACCTCGAAGGGTTCGTGGCTGCTTGATGTCTGTATCACGCTGAAACGTGGCGCATCGCCTTCTTTTTGGCTTAGCTCTGAAAAGGCTCTTTGGAAAAGCAGGTGGTCGTGCACTCCCCATTTGCTGAGTTTGTCCTTGATGGGGAAATCGGTGTCGGATATGATTCTGCCGAAGCCGCAGTTGGCAAGATAAGCCCGCATGTTAGTGAAATTGGCGTCACCTCCATAGTAATATGTATTCTCATATCCGGCCTTGCGAAGCGACATGGGCAGCGACGGCAGTTTCTCGGTTTTTTCCACAAACTTCATCAGGGAAGTTGACGGCTGGGCGGGAAATGCTCCAAGGATGGCCGGCAGGGCGCGGTCGGTTCTGAAACTGCTTGCATACGCGTTGGTGAAGAGCATGCCTTCCCGTGCGGTTGAGTCCAGTCCGGAAGCGATATCCTCCCCGCCGAGCACCGGCATGAGGTGTGAGGAGAAACTTTCAAGTATGATAAGGCAGATGTCGGGACGGCTTGTATTGAGCAGAGGAGCGATGGAATCGGACTTCAACGACTCATCGGGACGGTTGAGTTCCGCGAAAAGCTCCTTGGCCTCGTCATCGGAGAAGAAGCGGTATTGAGCGGCAAAATTTGTCTGATGCGTGGCCGAATACAGCAGGCTGAAAACGGGATTTACCGCAGCATGGTTGAGTCGCGTATTTGTCGAGAAATAAGCCCGGCTCACGTTCATTGTCGAAACCGTGAAACCTCCGCGGATGGGAATGAAAAGCAGCGCCGTCATGATGATTGCGGTGGCATATGATGCGGCTTTCCTCTTGCCGGGAGCGATTTTCTGTGTGAAAATCAGTTTTATGAAAAGAAGGTAAATCACCGCGGCGGCAGCGATTACCGCAATCGGTGCAAGCAGCATTTCCGCCGTGGTAGCACTTGCCAATGCGGAGGACGGTGATGTGGTGAAGTAGAACAGCGGAGTGGAGTCGAGCCGGAAATCCCAATAGCCGTAGAGCACGATGTCAAGGCAAAATATCAAAGCAAGAATTAAGGCTATGATTGCGTAATATGTCTTTTCCGCAATGGCAAGCCATTTGGATTTTACCGAAACACCGGCTATCGCCATAAGTCCGGGAATGGCTGTGAGATAGCCTGCCACAGTACAGTCCATCGGTATTCCGTGGAGCATCGACGGCATGAAGCCGAGGAATCCCGCATCAGGGTCAAGATGGTGGTATACAGCGATGAAGATGAGTCGTTGCAGTGCGCACAGCACCACAATAAGCACAAAAGTGGATATGAGTTTGACAGCTATTCGTAAAGGTCCTGACATCAGCGACGGGAATGTTTTTTAGCGTTTTTGAGCGATGAGAAATAAACTCTCACCATCAGTTTTTGATAGAAGATGAAACTTCCGGGAGTGACGTGGAAGTCGAGCGATGCATCAAGCTCAACGGCTTTCCGCCGCAGGATTTTCGCGTACACATCTGTGCGGTTATAGAATTTCTTTTGATAGAACGGGTCTCCGGGATAAAGTTGGGCGGCAAAGATGGAGTAGCTCGGCAACAATGCCTGTCCGGCATAGAGGGTGTTTTTGAGTCCGAGAAATTTCCATTCAGCTGTTATTTCGAGCCATCCGCCTACGGCTGTGCACCATCCGCCAAGGGCGCGGTTGCGTTCGATTGTGGCGAGCGGTCCGGCACGGAAGTTGAGGCTGTCGAGCGGAGTCCGGCGGCTGAGGTTGAGTCCGATATAGGGATTGGCAAGGAAATTGTCGACGATATGCTGGTCGGCGGGAGCGTTTTTCTGCAATGCGAAGTGATTCATCATCGCATGTCCGCCGACATACACAGGGGTGGTTTCCGGTTTCCATTCGCCTTGCACCACGATGTTGAAGGCCTCCCGCTTCCGTTCGGTCTGCAGCTGACGCCAATCAAGATACAGTTCGGCAAAACTTTCATTCTTGCGGTATTGCACGAGGGCGCCGCGGATGTTTTTCTGGAAGTAATTGAGCGAATCGCTCCAGAGAAATCCGGGAAGCTCGCGGATGAGCTGTGTTCGGGGAAACATGCCCATCGAGAAGTTCCAGCCTTCCGATTCATAGCGGTAGTAGAGCGTGGGTGAGATTTTGTATCTGTCCCATTCGTTGCCGATGGGCTGGTTCCAGCCGGCACCTCCGGCAATGCGGCCGGAGCGTCCGAAGTCAAGACCGATTTCGGCAGCAAGATTTGTGAAGATGTATGTCTCGGTAGGAGTGATATCGTGGTCGCCCTCGCGGTTGTCGAACACCGATTCGAAATCAATGTCCCAGTAGAACGAGCGTCCTGCCATTGGCACGGCGCACATCAGGGCAACGGTAATGATAAGGAGAGTGCGTGATTTCATAATCCGTGAAAAAGAGTTTTTGCGTTAGCATCGGTGCGTCGTGATATTTCCTCTGCCGACATTTCCACCGCGTCGGCAACGGTCCGGCAGATGAAGGGAATGTAGGCCGATTCATTGCGTTTGCCACGATGGGGAACCGGTGCGAGATAGGGCGAGTCGGTCTCCAGTACGATTCTGTCGGAGGTAATTTCCGGGAGCGTTTTTTTAAGGCCGGAGTTCTTGAAAGTCACGATACCGTTGATTCCGAAATATATCAGGTCGGAATCAAGACGTCGGCGAATCAGACTTACGTCGTCGGCGGAACCTCCGAAGCTGTGGAACACGGCTTTGACGTCGCGGAAGCCATCCATCACCTCTAAAGTCTCGGCAAGGCCTTCACGGCAATGGATTATTACCGGAAGCGAATTTTTCCGGGCTTCGGCAAGCTGCTGTTCAAGCGCGAGCATCTGTTCGTTGCGGAAGGTATTGTCCCAATACAGGTCGATACCGATTTCGCCCACAGCGATATATGAAGTCGGGCTGTTGAGTTCTTCCATGATTTGGGCAAGAACGTCTTTCCAATCTTCCTTTATCTCGGTGGGGTGCAACCCCATTGCCATAGCCGTGACTTCCGGAAATTCCTCGGCCAGGGCTTTCATCGGAGCAATGGTCGAGAGGTCGACGTTGGGAAATATAAGGCGTTCCACCCCTGCGTCGAGCGCACGCTGTACGGCGCACGCCTGACCGCCGGGGTTGAATTCGGGAAGATAAAGGTGGGTATGCGTGTCAATCATCAGTGTGTGCGGTTGGCCGAGCGGCGTGCCAGGTCGGCGAAGAAATCACGCGCTTCGGGAGTTATGTCTATTTTGTCAAGACAGGCAACGGCATGCTCGACGTAGGAGTTGACAAGGCGGCTGCATCGTGCGTCAAGATTCAGGGAATTATACGTGCGTTTCACCTGGAATATTCTTTCCGCGTTTTCGAGATCTTCGGCAAGAATGTCGCTTATTTCCTCAGGCGCTTCCTGCATGGCGGTGATGAGAAGCCATGTTTTCTTGGCATTTATGATGTCACCGCCGATTTCCTTGCCGAATTCGAGCGGGTCGCCGAAGGTGTCGAGCCAGTCGTCGCGGAGCTGGAAGGCCAGTCCGAGCGCGATGCCGTAGTCGTAGAACAGTTTGCAATCTTCTTCGGATGCTCCGGCAAGATAAGCACCGGTGCGGCATGCGCAGGCAAGCAGCACGGATGTCTTGAGCCGGATCATTTCCATGTATTCGTCGACGCTTACATCATTGCGGTTCTCAAATTCCATGTCCATCTGCTGTCCTTCGTATATTTCCATCGCCGTGTCATTGAACAGGCGCAGAATCTCACGCAGTTTCGAGTCCTCACATTCGCCCATGAGCTGAGACGCCATAGTGAGCATGGCGTCGCCTGACAGGATTGCCGAAGGAACATCCCATTTGCGGTGTACGGTAGGGCGTCCGCGACGTATGTCGGCGTTGTCCATCACGTCGTCGTGCAGAAGGGTGAAGTTATGGAACATTTCAAGGCCGAGAGCCTGGGGCATGGCCTCGGAAATCTCTTTACCTCCGCATGCGAGATATGCCGCCAGAAGAAGGCGCGGGCGGATACGCTTGCCTCCGCCGTCGAGCGTGTAGCGGATGGGAGCGAACAATCCGGGCGTGACGTAGGGATATTTTATGGCTTCGATGGCGTTGTTTACCGCCTCTGTGAAATTTACCGATAATGACATGGTTGCAAAGTCTGATTATATATTTCTGCAAAATTACTAAAAATTCCCGTGATATGGCACATTATTATAATAACAATGCCGCACCTTCCGGCGCGGCATCACAAAGGGAGAGCTGAGAATGAATTTTCTTGGGAAAGATTATTTCAAAACGTACGACGAGAGAGGTGCGAGACGTCCTTCAAGGAAACCGTTGCGAACGGTAAATTCTGAACCGTGAACGCCGTCGGTGTATTTTCCTGCAGGAAGCGTTGTTTCCATCTTCACTTTCTGCTCTTTATCCGAGAAGTTGATGAGCGCTGCACCTTTCGATCCGCGTGCGATTTCAACAACTTTCGCATCCTTGGATGTAAAGATGTGTTCAGGCTGTCCTGACATGTCTTTGCGGAAGCGGTTGGCGGCAATCACTTCGGGATGGAAAAATTCGTCGTTGCCACGTGCGCCGATGCGGTTGTTGCCCCAGTAATTCTCGCGGGTGCTTCCGGCAGGACGGCTGAAGAACAACGGACGGCCATTCTGGCGTGCTGTCAGGAATACCCATCCGGCACGCACGAGGTCGTCGGACATCCCGGCGGATTCATGGGCGTTGCAATAAGTGTCGTGGCTTTCAACCCATGTCACGAGCTGCGACGGGTCGGCAGGGTGATGCCAGTCGGAAAGGTCATCGGAGAATTTTCCGGATTCGAGTGCTTGACGAAGAACATGGCCGTAGGAAGATGCTGTGAGGTCCATGTATTCGGCATATTCGTTTTCCTTGACGTTGCGGTCCTGGAGCACTTCGCCGTAAATGAAAAGGCTGTCGGGCATCAGCAGCGAAAGACCTTTGACAGCTTCGCGGCCTGTTGCGATGTCCCAGAAGTTGTTGGTCCATCCGTTTGCCTCTACCTTAGGGTCGAGAGGATCGGAGGGCAGACCTATGTGCTTGGCTGTGTCGTAGCGGAATCCGCGTGCGCCTAAGTTGATAAGGTCGTTGACATACTGGAGGTAGTAATATTGGAAATCGGGATTTTCGGTGTTCACATCCTTAAGTCCTCCCATCTCGCCGGTAGTGCATTGCAGGCGGTCGTTGTAATCGGTGATAGGGGTGAAGCCGTTGGCGTGGAAGAGGTTTTCGTGGCCGCCTACCGCATTGTCAAGTCCGGGGAGCACGGCGGAGTCGTCGATTGCCGTATGGTTGGGAAGAACATCCACCAAGACACGCACGCCGTATTTGTATGCGCTGTCGCACATGGCTTTGAAGTCGTCGCGTGTTCCGAGCATGTAGTTGCCGATGGTCCAGTCGGTGGGTTGGTAGTAATAGTACCACTTGCCTTTTACCTCATCGTTCTCGCCGCTGAATAAGGCCGGGCCTCCGCCTTCGCCCACATAGCAGGCCTGCACGGGTGAAGTCTGTACAAAGTCGTAGCCGGCTTCGGCAATGAGTTTCATGTTGGCTGCGATTGTGTCGAGGCTCCACGACCAAGCGTGCAGAATCACCTCGTCCTGAGTGGGTACGGTGCCTCGCGTTCCGGCACAAAGCGCTGTGGCGGAAGATGCGACTACGGCCGCACATAATCCGAATGTCTTTATATTCATCTTGAATCTGTAATTGAATAAGTAAGTTATGCGGCGTAAAGATACAGAAAAATCTCCGATAAAAATATTAATAAGAATAAAAGTCTTGAAAAATTTGCATGTGCAGCCGCAGAATATTAATTTTGCGGCAGAATTTCAAAGGTAATGAGAATGGATGCAGCCTTACGGCCTTATGTTGCCGTTGACCCCGTGGATGTTACGGGAAATGTCTCTCCCACCTGTGTGGGCGTTGCCGACAACGCGCCTTTGTCTGTCTCCGCTTGTCTGAATTACCTCCAGCCATACTGCCCGATTGAGCCTGTGCCCGACCGGGTAATTTTTTTGTATGGCATCCGGAATTGATATATGTCATAACTGTATTTTTATATGTCCACATCTCTTAGATTCAAGGTCGTTGAAGAAGCTTTCGACCGCAAGGCCATTCCGGTGGAGACTCCCGCGGAACGCCCCGACGCGTATTATGCTGAAAACGTTTTCAACCGTCAGCAGATGTTCCGCTATCTGCCCCGCAAGACTTATGAGGCTCTTATCCATGCGATTGAAAACCGTGTACCTATCAGCCGCTCGCTTGCCGACGGTGTGGCCGAAGGTATGAAGCGCTGGGCCATCGACAAGGGCGCGCGCCACTATACCCACTGGTTCCACCCCCTGACCGACGGTACAGCCGAGAAGCACGACGCTTTCGTGGAACACGACGGAAAGGGTGGAGTGGTCGAGGAATTTGCCGGAAAGCTGCTCGTTCAGCAGGAACCGGATGCCTCGAGCTTCCCCAACGGTGGTATCCGCAACACATTCGAGGCCCGCGGCTATTCAGCATGGGATATTTCTTCTCCGGCCTTCATCATCGACCAGACTCTTTGTATTCCCACCATATTCATTTCCTACACCGGCGAGTCGCTCGACTATAAGACTCCGCTTCTGCGTGCGCTCAACGCCGTGGATAAGGCCGCCGCAGGAGTTGCCCGATATTTCGACCCGGAGGTGAAACATGTGAAATCTTTCCTTGGTTGGGAACAGGAATATTTCCTTGTGGACGAAGCCCTTTACAGCGCGCGTCCCGACCTCGCTCTCACAGGACGCACTCTGATGGGCCACGAGAGCGCCAAAAATCAGCAGCTCGAAGACCATTATTTCGGAGCCATACCTTCGCGTGTCGAGGCTTTTATGCTTGATCTTGAAATCCAGTGCCACCGCCTTGGCATCCCTGCGAAAACCCGTCATAATGAGGTTGCTCCAAACCAGTTTGAGCTTGCCCCGATTTATGAGGAGACCAACCTTGCCAACGACCATAACCTGCTGCTGATGTCGGTTATGTCTGAAGTGGCACGCCGCCATAATTTCCGTGTGCTGTTCCACGAAAAGCCTTTCGCAGGCATCAACGGTTCAGGCAAACACAATAACTGGAGTCTCGGAACCGATACCGGAACCCAGCTTTTCGCTCCCGGCAAGACTCCTGAAGACAATCTCCAGTTTATCACTTTCGTGGTGAATGTGATGGCTGCCGTACACAAGCACAATGCCTTGCTCAAGGCATCCATCATGTCGGCCACAAATGCCCATCGTCTTGGAGCCAACGAGGCACCTCCGGCAATCATTTCCATTTTCACCGGAAGCCAGCTCGCCGAAATCCTCGACACTATCGAGAACAGCACGCCCGAAGACATGGCAAGCCTTTCCAAAAAGTCGGGCTATTCAATCGGCCTTGCGCAGATTCCCGAGCTGATGATTGACAACACCGACCGTAACCGCACATCGCCCTTCGCCTTCACCGGCAACCGCTTTGAGTTCCGTGCCGTTGGCTCGTCGGCCAACTGCGCTTCGGCCATGATTGCGCTCAATGCAGCCGTAGCCGACCAACTTGCCGACTTCAAGACAAAGATTGATGCGCGTATTGCCGCCGGAGAGGTTCTCAAAGATGCGCTTCTTGCCGAATTGCGCGTTCTTATCAAGGAATCTAAAGCGATTCACTTCGACGGCAACGGTTACAGCGAGGAGTGGCGCCTTGAAGCCGAACGCCGCGGCCTTGACTGCGAGACATCCGCACCTAAGATTTTTGACGCCTACCTGAAAGAGTCGTCGGTGGAAATGTTTGCCCGCACAGGCGTTTTCACACGTGTCGAGCTTGAAGCCCGAAATGAGGTGAAATGGGAAATGTACACAAAGAAAATACAGATTGAAGCCCGTGTGCTCGGTGACCTTGCCATCAACCATATCATTCCCGTTGCCACACGTTACCAGTCGATGCTCGTCGACAACGTTGTGAAGCTGAAAACGCTTTTCTCAGGAGAAAAAGGCTACCGGATTGTGGAGCACGACCTCGATACGATTGAAAAAATATCACGGCACATGAGCGTGATTAAATCAAAAGTCGACGAAATGGTACAGGCCCGAAAGGATGCCAATGCCATAGCCGACGAGCGCTCCAAGGCATTGGCATATCACGACACCGTGGTTCCGCCGATGGAGGTGATACGTTACCACATCGACAAGCTCGAACTTATGGTGGACAACGAAATGTGGCCTCTGCCCAAGTACCGCGAGCTCCTGTTTATCCGTTGATTCCATAATCAATTCTATTCTTACACATATATTATATACTCTCGGGAGTATTCATTTATTAGATGGAACAACTGAAACATGAATGTGGCGTGGCGATGATACGTCTGCTGAAGCCACTTGAATATTATAAGCGCAAGTATGGCAGCTACACCTATGCTCTCGACCGCCTGTATCTTCTTATGGAGAAGCAGCACAACCGCGGTCAGGAAGCGGCAGGAGTAGGTGTCGTGAAGATGAACTCCGCTCCCGGAAATGAATATCTTTTCCGGGAGCGTGCCCTCGGCACAGGAGCGATTGACGAGATTTTCCAGTCAATCGGCAATGTGATTCCGCCCAAGGTCAACAGCCTTCCGGCCGAAGAGGTCGAGGGGCTTGTGCCTTTTGTCGGACAGATTTATCTCGGACACCTGAGATACAGCACTACCGGACGAAGTGGTCTGGAGTATACTCACCCCTTCCTGCGCCGTAACAACTGGCGCTCGCGTGCGCTCATGCTTTGCGGCAATTTCAACATGACGAATGTCGATTCGATATTCGATTCGATTGTCCGCTCGGGTCAGCATCCGCGTATTTTCAGCGATACCGTGCTGCTTCTCGACCAGCTCGGCACAGCTCTTGACAAGGAAGAGCACCGTCTTTACCGCATGTACCGCGACACGGTTCGCGACCCGGAGCTTGCGATGAAGATTGAGGATGAAATCGACATCCCTGCGGTTCTGCGCGCGGTTTCGCCCGGATGGGACGGTGGCTACGTGATTTGCGGAGTCACCGGTGCGGGCACGTCGTTCGTGATGCGTGACGCCCACGGCATCCGTCCCGCCTTCTATTATTGCGATGATGAGATTGCCGTGGTGGCTTCGGAGCGCCCTGTTATCCAGACAGTGTTTAATGTCGGGGTGGAGCAGGTGCATGAGCTTACCCCCGGCTCGGCACTTGTTATTTCCAACAAAGGGGTAGTGGAACTTCACTCAATTTTGCCGGAAGGCAAGAACGAAAGATGCTCCTTCGAACGCATATATTTCTCCCGCGGAAGCGATATCGACATTTACCGCGAGCGAAAGGCTCTCGGAGCCAATATTGTGCCCGCTCTGATGGATCTTCTTCACGGCGACCTTGACAATGCGGTGTTCTCGTTCATTCCCAATACTGCCGAGGTGGCTTTCCTTGGAATGACTGCAGAGCTTACCCGTGTGCTCGACCGTCAGCGCCTCAGCGACATCAAAGCCCTCATGCAGGCCGATGTGCCGGAAGCGGAAGCCGATGAGCGACTGACCGAAATACTCAAGCGGAAAGTGCGGGTAGAGAAAATCGCAATCAAAGATATCAAACTGCGTACCTTCATTGCCGAAGGAACGTCGCGCAACGACCTCGCGGCGCACGTGTATGATACCACTTACGGCTGTGTACGTCCCGGCGAAGATACGCTTGTGATAATCGACGACAGCATCGTCCGAGGCACAACTCTCAAGCAATCCATTCTAAGGATTCTCGACCGTCTCGGGCCGAAGCGCATAATCGTGGTTTCTTCATCGCCGCAGGTGCGCTATCCCGACTATTACGGTATCGACATGCCTCATCTTGACGAACTGTCGGCGTTCCGCGCCGCCATACGTCTTCTCAATTCGCTCGGTATGTCGAAAGTGATTTCGGAGACGTATCAGGAATGTGTGCGCAATCTCGAACTTCCTGCCGCAGAGCAGAAAAATGCCGTCAAGGCCATATATGCACCCTTTACCGATGCGGAGATTTCGGCGGCCATAGCTGAAATGCTTACTCCCGACGGGCAGAAGTCGAGCGTGGACATACTGTATCAAAGTCTTGAGGGATTGCATAATGCGGTTCCAAATCATCCCGGCGACTGGTATTTCTCGGGCGATTATCCCACTCCCGGCGGAATCAGGATGGTAAACAAGGCTTTCGTCGACTACTACCGCCGCAACTATCTGGCAGGCTACGGAATATCTTTCATGGACAGCTGATGATGAAAAAAATACGGGCAAAATACATTTATATAAATTTAAAATATTAATTTTGCAAACTGAAAACTTCGGCATGAGCCGGAGCGTTTAACCGTATAATCATTCAACAAAACCATAAATTCATTAATAATGAACGTAACACTTGAAAAAAACGGCGAACTCGAAGCTAAACTTAATGTAAGCATCGAAGAAGCCGACTATGCAGAAAAGGTAAAGACCCAGCTTAAGGAAATCGGTAAAAAGAAAGAAATCCCCGGATTCCGCAAGGGTCATATCGATATGGCTCAGCTTCGCAAGCGCTTCGGAAAAATGGTGAAAAGCGACGTTATCAACGATGTTGTTTACGACGCTGTTATCAAATATCTGGTTGACAACAAAATCAACATCCTCGCCCGTCCCCTTCCCGTTGACGTGAAGGAAATCAACCTCGACGACAAGGACTACTCTTTCCAATATGAAATCGGTCTCGCTCCCGAACTCAACCTCGTTCTCGACAAGACTGTGACCCTTCCCTTCTACAACATCGCAGTAGAGGATTCAATGATGGCTGAACAGGACAAGGCTCTCCGCGACAGCAACGGCGAACGTGTCAATGTTGAGGAATTTGAGGAACGCGCTCTTGTAAAGGGTTCCATCATGCAGCTCAACGAAGACGGTACCGTGAAAGAAGGCGGTATCCAGGTCAACGACGGAATCGTTGGTCCCTTCGTGTTCAAGTCGAAAGAGGAAGCCGACAAGTTCGTTGGCAAGAAAGTTGGCGAAAAGGTTGTTTTCAACCCCTGGAACTCTTGCGAAGGCAACGAGGCTGAACTCAGCTCCATGCTCCACATCAACCGCGACGACGTTGAGAACGCACGCGGCGATTTCGAAATGAACATTGCCGAAATGATCGCTCCCCGTCCTGCCGAGCACGACCAGAAATTCTACGATGCCGTATTCGGTGAAGGAACCGTCAAGAACGAGGAAGAGTACAACGAAAAACTCCGTGAAGCCATTGCCCAGAGCCTCCAGCCCAACAGCGTGAACCTCTTCCAGCGCAACGCCGAGGATTACCTCATGGCTACCTACGGCGAGAACATGGCTCTCCCCGTTGAGTTCCTCAAGAAATGGATGATCGCCAACGACGAGAACGTAAACGAAGAAAACGTTAACGAATACATCGAACGCACTGTTCCCGGAATCAAGTGGGAGCTTATCGAAAATCAGGCTGCCACCAAACTTGAGGTGAAAGTGACCGAAGACGATGTCAAGGCTCTCGCACGTCAGATTGCCGCAGCTCAGCTCCGTCAGTACGGTATGATGCAGCTCTCCGAAGAAATGGTGAACTACTATGCCGACAACATGCTTTCCGACAAGAATACCCGCGAACGCATCGCCCGTCAGGCATTTATCCAGCAGCTCTTCGGTCGTCTGCACGCAGCAGTCAACCTTGACGAAAAGACAGTTACACTTGATGAGTTCCGCAAACTCGTTGAAAGCCTCAACGACAACAGCGGCGAGGAAGTGGCTGCCGAATAAGATATAATCCACATTAAAGCCCGCGGTAGAACAAATCTTCCGCGGGCTTTTTTTGTCTTCCGGTGAAGTCGGGAGCGCTCGAGCGGATGGCTTGCTTAAATTCTTTTTAGAAATTTTGAGACAAAGATTGATTGTTGAAGTTTTGGGTAATCAAAAAAAATTCTTAACTTTGAATAATCAATAGGAAAGAAATAAATATCTCAGTAAAAAAGAACTCATATATGAACAACCAGGACTTTCGCAAATTCGCCGTCGGCCATCTTGGCATGAACGGACTTGCCTTAGACCAGTATGCGGCCTACGCATCACGTGCCGCGGCGATGTCGCCGGTTTCCTCCGTGTCGGCCTCGTACATCAACCCCAGCATCATTGAGGAACGTCAGCTCAATGTAGCGCAGATGGACGTGTTCTCACGTCTGATGATGGACCGCATCATCTTCCTCGGAACAGAAGTCAACGATTATACCGCCAACGTAATCCAGGCGCAGCTCCTTTATCTGGATTCCTCAGATCCCGGTAAGGACGTATCCATTTATATCAACTCTCCCGGCGGCTCTGTATATGCAGGCCTCGGCATTTATGACACAATGCAGTACATTTCCAGCGATGTTTCCACCATCTGTACCGGAATCGCCGCTTCGATGGCTGCCGTGCTTCTCGTGTCGGGACAGGCCGGAAAGCGATTCGCTCTCCGCCATAGCCGTGTCATGATCCATCAGCCTATGGGCGGTGCACAGGGTCAGGCTTCCGATATCGAGATTACAGCCCGTGAGATCAAAAAATTGAAATCCGAACTCTATCATATCATTTCCGAACATTCGGGTCAGCCTTTCGAAAAAGTTGAACGCGACTCCGACCGCGACTACTGGATGACTGCCGAAGAGGCCAAGGAGTACGGTATGATTGACACTGTTCTTGTGAAAGCCCGTCATTGATATGGCTCCTAAAAAACAGATACGATGTGGATTCTGCGGCCGTTCTGAAAAGGACGGTGCCGACCTGATTCCCGGCCCCGGAGGTGACGTTGCCATTTGTGTCGATTGTGTTTGCACAATCAACGACGCCCTCGGCCTTGTGGATGCGGGTTCTCATGTCCACAAACATGCCAAGGAAGAGGAGTTCAAGCTCAAGCGTATTCCCAAACCGCGCGAAATCAAGGAATATCTCGACCAGTATATTATCGGTCAGGATGTAGCCAAGAAGTACCTCTCGGTAGCGGTGTACAATCATTACAAGCGCCTTACCCAGCCCCGCACCGACGATGATGTGGAGATTGAGAAGAGCAATATCGTGATGGTGGGACCAACCGGAACAGGCAAGACCCTCATTGCACGCACCATTGCAAAGATGCTCGATGTGCCTTTCACAATCGTGGATGCGACAGTGCTGACACAGGCCGGATATGTGGGCGAGGACATCGAAAGCCTTCTTACCCGACTTCTTCAGGTTGCCGACTACGATGTGCAGAAAGCCCAGCGCGGTATCGTGTTCATTGACGAGATTGACAAGATAGCCCGCAAGGGCGACAATCCTTCCATTACCCGCGACGTGGGTGGAGAAGGAGTGCAGCAGGGCCTTCTCAAGCTGCTTGAAGGTTCGGTTGTCAATGTTCCGCCGCAAGGAGGCCGCAAGCATCCCGAACAGCCGTTTATCCAGGTTGATACGCGCAACATCCTGTTTATCTGCGGAGGCGCTTTCGACGGAATCGAGCAGGCAATCGCGCATCGACTCAATTCCAACTTTGTGGGATTCTCCACCGATGGCAAGAAACGCCGTATCGAGCGCGATGAGTACATGAGTCATGTCGCTCCCCAGGACCTTAAGACTTTCGGTCTTATCCCTGAAATCATAGGACGTCTGCCCATTCTCACCCATCTCCTTCCGCTCGACCGCGAGGCATTGCGCAGGATTCTTACCGAACCCAAAAACGCAATCACACGCCAGTATATCAAGCTGTTTGCGATGGATGGTGTGGAGCTGAAGTTTGAAGAAGAAGCTCTCGATTTCATTGTCGACAAAGCTATTGAGTTCAAACTCGGTGCCCGAGGTCTGAGGTCGATTGTGGAAACCATCATGCTTGAGCCGATGTATGACATCCCCTCCGGCAAACTGAAGGAATTCACCGTGACACGCGACTTCGCCGCACGACGCCTTGAGGATGCTAATTTCGACGCTGCTTCGGTGTAGACGGAAAGAGTGACTCAGGCGCATCGCCCCCTCTCTCCGATATCTATTAACCAACAAGTTGAAAACGATTGTAAGAAATTGAGATAGTGACAAAATAAAATTTCATAAAGTCTTAAAAATCCATTTGAAAATGCCAAATAAACCCAATCTTGTCGAAGCCTTGAAGCAACATTTCGGTTTCGATAAATTCAAAGGAAACCAGGAGCATATCATCGAGAGTCTGCTTGACGGCAACGACACTTTCGTGATAATGCCTACGGGCGGCGGCAAGTCGCTCTGCTACCAGCTTCCGGCATTGATGATGGAAGGTACGGCCATCGTGATTTCGCCTCTTATCGCCTTGATGAAAAATCAGGTGGATGCCATGCGTAATTTCAGCGAGACCGACCATATTGCCCATTTCCTTAATTCGTCGCTCACCAAATCGGCTATCGACCAGGTGAAGACCGATATCATGGCAGGCTCTACGAAGTTGCTTTATGTCGCTCCCGAATCCCTTACAAAAGAAGAGAATATTGAATTTCTAAAAAACGTTCCCATTTCCTTCTACGCCGTCGATGAGGCTCATTGTATCTCCGAATGGGGTCATGACTTCCGTCCGGAGTACCGACGCATCAGGCCGATTATCAACGAAATCGGCACACGCCCGGTAATAGCCCTCACCGCAACGGCAACTCCCAAGGTACAGCACGACATTCAGAAGAATCTCGGCATGCAGGCAGCAAATGTGTTCAAGTCGTCGTTCAACCGCCCCAATCTCTACTATGAGGTAAAGGCAAAGACTGCGAACATCGACCGCGACATTATCCGTTTCATCAAGCAGAACGAAGGCAAGTCCGGTATCATCTATTGCCTCAGCCGTAAAAAGGTAGAGGAACTTGCCGAACTCCTTCGCATCAACAATATCAAAGCTCTGGCCTATCACGCCGGTATGGACAGTGCCACCCGTTCCGACAATCAGGATGCCTTCCTGTTGGAATCGGTGAAGGTAATCGTTGCCACGATTGCTTTCGGTATGGGCATTGACAAGCCGGATGTACGCTTCGTAATCCATTATGACATTCCCAAATCGCTCGAGGGCTACTATCAGGAGACCGGGCGCGCGGGACGTGACGGAGGCGAAGGCATGTGCATCACCTACTATGCGAAGAAAGACCTCCAGAAAATGGAGAAATTCATGCAGGGAAAACCTGTGGCCGAGCAAGAAATCGGACGCCAGCTACTTGCCGAAACGGCTTCGTATGCCGAATCGTCGGTGTGCCGGCGCAAAACGCTTTTGCATTATTTTGGAGAGATATTTCCGGAAGAAAACTGCGGGAACTGTGACAACTGTCTTAACTCAAGAAAAAAAGTGGAAGCTAAAGATGACTTGTCAGCAGCATTGGAAACTATTGCTGCCCTTAAAGAAAAATTCAAGACTGAATACATCATCGACGTTATGCTCGGTAAAGCTACCGCCGATGTGAAATCATACAATCACGAGAATCTTGAGGTGTTCGGATGTGCCGAAGCCTCCGATTCAAAGTTCCTCAACACCGTAATCCGTCAGGCAATTCTGGAGGGATATATCGAACGTGGTGTCGAAAACTACGGAATCCTCCGTCTCACCGACAAGGGACGCAAGTTCCTTAAGAAACCGGTGTCGTTCAAGATTGTCGAGGACAATGAATTCGGCGACGAGGAAGAGGAAGTTGAAATGAAGGGCGGTTCGGCATGCGCCGCCGACCCTGAGCTGTATGCAATCCTCTGTGCCCTGCGTAAGAAAATCGCATCCGGACTCAAACTGCCCCCTTACGTGATATTCCAGGAGCCTTCAGTGGAAGCCATGGCAACGACATATCCTATCACGATGGATGAGTTGCTCAACATTACCGGTGTGGGCGCTGGAAAGGCCAAGCGTTACGGCGAGGAATTCCTCAAGGTCATCAAGGCCTATGTGGACGAAAAAGAAATCGAACGTCCCGAGGACTTGCGCGTGCGCAGCGTTGCCAACAAGAGCAAGCATAAGATTTCGATAATCCAGGCCATCGACCGCAAGATTGACCTCAATGAAATAGCAATCTCAATCGGTCTTGACTTCGACCAGCTTCTGGATGAAATCGAGGCAATCGTAAACTCCGGCACACGCATCAATATCTCCTATTTCATTGATGAGATAATCGACAAAGACGATCAGGATGAAATCTTCGATTATTTCCGCACCAGCGAGTCGGATGATGTCGAAGCTGCCTACAACGAGCTTTGTCCGGACTATTCTGAGGAAGAAGTCCGCCTTGTAAGAATCAAATTCCTGTCCGACCTCGGAAACTAATAACATCACAATATGGAAAATTCTTCTCTTGCCGCACTTTACACATCCTACGTCGGAAGTGCTCCGGTTGAAATCGAGGAACTGCCTTCGTCCGGTTCCAACCGCCGTTATTTCCGCCTGAAAGGTGAACAGACTCTGATTGGCGTGTTAGGCACGTCGCGTGAGGAAAACGAGGCATTTATCTATATGGCCGACCACTTTGGCAAGAAAGGACTTCCCGTGCCTGAGGTCGTGGCCTGTGCCGAAGACAAGATGGTGTATCTCCAGCGTGACCTCGGCGACAAGCTGCTTTTCGGCGAAATCGAGAAAGGGCGCCTCACGCGCTCGTATTCCGCGCATGAGAAGGAGCTTCTTGTGAAGACAATCCGTCTGCTGCCTGATATTCAGTTTGCAGGTGCGGTCGGAATGGATTTCAGCGTATGTTTCCCCACACCGCAATTCGACACGCGTTCGGTGATGTGGGATCTGAATTATTTCAAATACTGTTTCCTGAAGGCTACCGGACTTGAATTTCAGGAAGATAAGCTCGAGGACGATTTTCAGGCTCTTGCCGAGGTGCTGATGCGTTCGCAGTCGGGCACTTTCATGTACCGGGATTTCCAGTCGCGCAATGTGATGATTAAGGATGGCGAGCCTTGGTTTATCGACTTCCAGGGTGGCCGCCGCGGCCCGTTCTACTACGACGTAGCCTCCTTCCTGTGGCAGGCAAAGGCCAATTTCCCCGACAGCCTGCGCCAGGAACTTCTTGCGGAATATATCGACTCCTTGCGCAAGTATCAGCCTATTGACGAGGCATATTTCCACGAACAGCTCCGCCATTTCGTTCTGTTCCGCACCCTTCAGGTGCTCGGAGCCTACGGATTCCGTGGCTACTTCGAGAAAAAGCCGCACTTCATGCAGAGTGTTCCTTTTGCGATTGAAAACCTGCGTCAGTTGCTTGACAAGCCATATGCGGAGTATCCTTATCTCAACGAGGTTCTCACGCGCCTTGTCGGCATGAAACAGTTTTCGGATGCTTTGCAGAAGCATGCTCTCACTGTCAAGGTAATGAGTTTCGCCTATAAGAAAGGTATTCCCAACGATGCTTCCGGCAACGGTGGCGGATACGTGTTCGATTGCCGCGGAATAAATAACCCCGGCAAATACGAGCGCTACAAAGGTTTTACCGGACTTGACAAGAATGTTATCGAATTTCTGGAGACCGACGGTGAGGTGTTTGACTATCTCGAACATTGTTATTCGCTTGTGGATGCCACTGTCGCCCGCTATGTCGAGCGCGGTTTCACCAATCTCATGATATGCTACGGATGCACCGGTGGGCAGCACCGCTCGGTGTACTGTGCGCAGCACACTGCCGAACATATATCCAAAAAATTCAATGTCAAGGTGGAGCTTGTGCATCGCGAGCAGGATATAGAACAGAATTTTCCCGTAAGAAACGAGCATTGATATCCCACGGACGATGAACGCATTTATTTTTGCAGCCGGACTTGGCACGCGCCTGAAGCCTTTTACGGAGAGCCATCCCAAGGCTCTTGTGCCGGTGGCCGGTGTGCCAATGCTCGGACGCGTGATTATGAAACTGCGTGATGCCGGAGTGTCTAAAATCTATGTCAACGTTCATCATTTCGCGTCGCAGATATATGATTATCTCCGGGATAACGATAAATTCGGAGTTGAGATTGTCATAAGTGACGAGACCGACCTGCTGCTTGAGACCGGTGGGGCGATTGTGCGTTGTGCCGACTCGCTGCTTGCTGACGGAACTCCGCTACTGATTCATAATTCCGATATTCTCACTGATTTCGACATTTCTGAAATGAAATCGCATCTCGGCTCCTACGACGCCTTGATGATGGTGCAGAAGAGAGAATCCTCCCGTCAGCTCCTGTTCGACAACGCCATGGAAATGAGAGGGTGGCACAACCTGAACACCGGAGAGTACCGCCCCGATGAATCTGCCGCCAATCCGGATTTCCAACAGTATGCTTTCTCGGGTGTTCATATTATAACACCGCGTTTTATCCGTGCGCTGAAAGATTATAATGACGGATTGATACAGAGCGGACGCGCCAAGGCCGTAGCCTCGGATGGAGCGGTACCGTTTTCAATCATGGATTTCTATGTAGGCGCATGCCGCAGCATGGAGTTCAAGGGCTATCTTCCGGCGGGTGAATACCGTTGGTTTGACATAGGCAAGCCCGAGACATTGGAGAAGGCTTCCCAGGCATTTTCTATAAATTGAAATTTCGCAGATATGCTTACATATAATAATCATCTGAAAAAACTGATATTGCCGGAATATGGCCGGAATATTCAGAATATGGTGGACCATTGTGTTGAAATCGAAGACCCGGAGCAACGTAAGATTTGTGCCGAGACTATCATCAATGCCATGTCCACGCTTTTTCCAACCTCCGGGGGGGATGCCGCGGAGTATCGTCGCAAACTTTGGGATCACCTCATGATAATGAGCGATTTCAAGCTGGATGTTCCTCTGCCTTTTGAACTTGTGCGCCCCGAGGTGTTCAATACCGAGCCCGATAAGATTTCACTCACCGACACCGAGCCAATCCGCTACCGCCATTACGGCCTCTTCGTGCAGCAGCTGATCGAAAAGGCCTGCGCGATGGACGAAGGTGAGGAAAAGGAAGCTCTTGTGTTCCTTATCGCCAACCACATGAAGAAACTCATGCTGGCTGTCAACCGCGAAGGTGTTGAGGATGCAAAGATTTTCAAGGATCTCCGTATGATGTCGCACGGAGCGCTTTACCTTGACCCCGAAACCGTAAGACTCCACGAATTCAAACAGGCTCCCACACCTTCAGGCAAGAAGAAAAAGAAAAAATGATTAAAGATGGCGAACTGACTCCCGTTGGCCGCACCGGCAAACCTCACGGTATTTCGGGAGAGCTGAATCTGATATTGACTGCCGATGTCGATCTTCTGTCGTTGCGATGTGTGGTGATGAAGATTGACAATATAAATGTGCCGTTCTTTCTCAATTCCGTACGCCCGAAGAGCAGCGAGAGCGTGCTCGTGGCGATAGACGGAATCAATGATGAGAAAGAGGCCGCGGAACTGTCGAATCACGATGTGTATGCTCTCACTAAAGAATTGCCTGATGACGGCGATGAGGAAGACGGCGACGGCTTTTATGCCGAGGATCTTGTGGGTTTCCACGTAATGGACGGCACCGGAGCAACAATCGGAAATATAACAGGCGTGGATGATTCCACGGAAAATATTCTATTCGAGGTGGAACGTCCCGACGGCTCGCAGATTCTGATTCCCGTTGCCGATGAATTTATCACCGATATTGATTCTGAAGCGCGCACGATGGTGATGTCATTGCCTGCCGGACTCTTGGATTTATAACATATTATAAGATGAAAGAATACGAAGAAACAGAAGCTGCCGCAATGATGCTGGCTGCCTTACCCGAAGACTCCCGGGCTGCATATTCCGAAGACGATATGATTGAGGTAATTGATATGATTTTCGATTACTACGAACGTAACGGCTCTTTATCGCTTGACTGTGACGGAGAATCGGAGGAAGACGAAATCCTCGGAGCTGTGGAATATGTGAAGAAAATGATTGCAAAGGATAAAGGATGCCGCGTGCTTCCCGAGCATGTTGAAGCTCTTGTGCGTGCCGAGACGGAATACGAGCAGTCAATTGCATAAACATATATTGCGTATACTTATGATTGACCTTATTAGAAAGACTGTTACGGCGGCAACGGTGGCTTCGATGGTTTTCTGCGGACTCTCTGCCACATCCTTTGCTGCCACGCCGCAGCCTGAGCCGGTAGATATTTTTGAACTTTCGATTGGCGACAATCTTGCTACGCCTGCCATTCCTCAGAAGAAGAAAGAAGCAGTGCGCAGGGCTGTAAATGAATTTGCCAAAAAGATTGCAGAAACGGGGTTGAAGACTTCTCTTGTCAGAGATGGTGAAGTAGTGGAAGTGACAATCCCGTGTTCGGCTTTGTTCGCGCCAAATTCCATCGAACTGAAATCCTCGGCCACCGCGAAACTCAATCCGCTGGTGAAATATGTGCTGCGCAAGGACTTATACAAAGTCCTGATAGCTGTTCATAGCGACAATACGGGCGATGAAACGTACTGCGAGAATCTGACCGCCGACAGAGCCAACAGCATTGATGAATTTTTCTATCGGGCCAACGGAAATTCCGATACGGGATGTGTGCCGTATGGTCTTGGTGCCGACGAGCCTGCCGGGGCGAACAATTCCATGCGGTCGCGCGACAAGAACCGCAGGGTCGAAATCTATTTTGTCCCCACGGAATCATTCATATCCCGTACGAAGTAAGTCGGGCAATAGAAGGTTAAAAGGCAAAAAGGCAAGATAATAGTTTTTGATTGATTTGCCCATGGGTACTATCCTCTTGCCTGCCGAAGGCGATGGCCTTTTCACCCTTTTTCCCTTTTCAAATTGAAGCCTGCGAAACTTGAATGAAGTAAATATTTTTCCCGTGTATTCAGATACCGGGATTTTTTGTTTATCTTTGCACTTTATTAGCCAAGAAAGTATAACGCTTACAATATATTCGTTATGGAAGTTAAAGAAGAAGCTGAACTGAACGAGAGCAAAGGACTCAATTTCGTTGAGGAAGAAGTATATAACGATCTCCGTGCCGGTAAAAACGGAGGAAGGCTCAGCACCCGATTCCCGCCGGAGCCCAACGGTTATCTTCATATCGGACATGCCAAGGCCATCTGCATGGACTTCGGAGTAGCCGAGAAATTCGGTGGTACATGTAATCTGCGCTTCGACGACACCAATCCCGTAAAGGAAGATGTCGAGTACGTTGATTCAATCCGTGAAGATATCCACTGGCTTGGTTTTGACTGGGGCGACCGGGAATATTATGCTTCCGATTACTTCCCCCAGCTCTATGACCTGGCAATCCGCCTGATTAAGGAAGGAAAAGCCTACGTCGACGACCAGACCTCGGAAGAAATTGCCGCACAGAAAGGTACTCCTACCGTTCCCGGTACTGAAAGCCCCTACCGCAACCGCTCCGTTGAGGAAAATCTTGACCTCTTCACCCGCATGAACGCCGGAGAGTTTGAGGAAGGTTCGCGTGTGCTGCGTGCAAAACTCGACATGGCGTCGTCCAACATGCACTTCCGCGACCCCATCATGTACCGCATTATCAAATACCCCCACCACCGCACAGGTACTACGTGGAAGGTGTATCCGATGTATGACTTCGCCCACGGACAGAGCGACTACTTCGAAGGCGTGACTCACTCGATCTGCACATTGGAGTTTGTGCCTCACCGTCCGCTTTACGAGCACTTTGTCAAGGAACTTGCCGACGAGACTTATTGCCCCCGTCAGATTGAGTTCAACCGCCTTAACCTCACTTACACGGTGATGAGCAAGCGCAAACTTCTCCAGCTCGTGAAGGAAGGTCTTGTTGCCGGATGGGACGATCCCCGCATGCCAACCATTTCCGGCATGCGTCGCCGCGGCTACACTCCCGAATCGGTACGTAATTTCATCAACACTATCGGCTACACGAAATACGAGGCTCTCAACAGCATCAGCCTTCTCGAGCATGCCGTGCGCGACGACCTCAACCGTATCGCTACCCGAGTGATGGCGGTTGTAAATCCTGTAAAACTTGTCATCGACAATTATCCCGAAGACCTCGTGGAGACTGTGACAATGGAAAACAATCCCGAGCAGGAGGGTAGTGGTGTACACGAAATGCCGTTCTGCCGCGAAATCTATATCGAGCGCGACGACTTCATGGAAAATCCGCCCAAGAAGTTCTTCCGTCTCGCCCCCGGTACAGAGGTACGTCTCAAAGGCGCCTACATTATCAAGGCTTCCGAAAATCCTGAAGATATCGAGCGCGACAGCGAAGGCAATATCACTACAATCCACTGTACTTACGATCCCGAATCCCGCAGCGGACTTCCCGGAGCGGCACGCAAGGTGAAAGGTACGCTCCACTGGGTTTCAGCACGTCATGCAATCGACGGCGAGGTACGTCTTTACGACCGCCTTTTCGAAGTGGAGAATCCTGCTGCCGAGACCGAGCGCGACTTCCGCGAAATGCTCAATCCCGATTCGCTGAAGGTCGTAACAGGCGTCAAGCTCGAACCGTTCATCATCAAGGAGTCGGAAAAAGGCCGTAAGTTCCAGTTCCAGCGTGTCGGCTACTTCACACCTGACTACGACTATACAGATGAAAAACCTGTGTTCAACCGCACGATAGCTCTCAAGGATACCTGGGAGAAGGTGCAGAAAAAGAACTGATGGAGGAAGACAGCAACGAAGAATTATATGCAGCGTTTTGCCGCTCGTTGAGCAAACCAGTCGGCGAAAGATTTTTTGACGAGGACGAACTTGTGGACATATTCGACTATGCGGGCGACCGCGGCGACGAATATGTCCGCATGGAAGTTCTCTTCTGTGGTGCGCGTCTGTATCCGGAAAGCGAGAAACTTGCCGAACGGCGTGCTATTCTGTATTCCTCTCTCGACGAAACCGACTCCCTTACAAAGTATCTGTCCGACAATCCGTCGCGGCAGTCGATGATATGGGACCTGATTCGTCTTGCATCACAGGTTGATGATAAGGCTAAGATTGAAGAAGCCCTTGAATATATATTCGCGCAGTACGATGATTTTTCCGACGAGGAAATAATATGGCTCATCAAGATTGCGAAGGAAAACGATTGCTACGACTGGCTGAAAGCATCTGCCGGCAGAATACGCTCCAAGATTTCCTACATGCCTACCTTCCTGTACGACATGTCGATTGCCGCCGAGGAGAATTCCGACCTCGATACGGAAATTAAATGTCTTGAGGAACTTGTGGAAATCGAGCCATTCTCCGATGCCTATTGGGCCATACTTGTAAGAGCGTACTCCAAAGCGGGACGTGAGGATGATGCGCGGCAGGCTTTCGACTATGCCAAGGCGCTTGCATCCGACAATGATGCAGCCGCGATGTATCTCGTGGAATCCGCACTCATGTATGCGCCTTATCTTATCAAGGACACCTTGGAGGTGCTTGCCGGATTTGTCGCCAATTCTCCCGATGAGTTCAAGTACGTGGAGAGTATGAGCGCGCTATATCTTGCTGCGCAGAACCGGAAATTCGCGGTGGACACTCTCCTGTCGTTCTTCGAACGTCATCCCGATAATGCCGATTGTCTTGTGCGCCTTCTCAGCCTCAATGTGAAGGATCCTAAAGAGCTTATCTCGCGCCATTATGAGGTGTGCGGTCCTGATGCGCTTGAAGTGGAAAGCCTTGTCGAACTGTCCACGACTCTGCTTGGACTCAATGCCCTCGATGCCCTCAAGGCACTTGTGGATGTCGTGCTTGAGAATACTCCCCAGCTTTTTCCGGCATTTGCATCGGCTTATGCAGAGGCGCTTTTCGCAAAAGGACTGTATGAGGATTGTTTTACCGTACTTTCAGCGATGCCGGATCCGGTGGAGACGTTCTCAAATATTTTCACGGATGTTGGTCCGGTAATGCTGTATCTGATGTGTGCTGTGAAAACGGGCCGCAAGGAAGAGGCACTTGCTTTTGCCGACAAGGTGCGCCCGCTGTTTGAAGGCATAATGAAAGGCACACCCGTGGCAATGCGTGCGCTCGGATATGCCGTTCTGAAACTTATTGCGGAGATACGCAGGCTATACGACTCAAATGTAGCTCCGTCATTGGCAAAGGACTACTTCGATCCTTTGAAATATTCAAAATTCTCCTGACCCGCGTCTACCGCAAATACGGATTTGAGTGCTTCTCGGAAGCGATTGTTGTGAAGACATCGTGACCCGGAAGCACTTTTGTTTCCTCCGGAAGTGTCATCAGTTTCTCGCGTATGCTTTTCAGAAGTGTAGGCAAGTCGCCGCCCTGAAGGTCGGTGCGACCGATACCGCCGCGGAACAGGACATCGCCGTCAATCACAAAACCACCCTGGGCGCAATACAGCGCTATGCTACCGGGAGAATGGCCGGGAACATGGAGTACCTTAAGTTTGTAGTTTCCGACGGAAATTGTATCTCCCTGATTCAGTTCAACATCAATTTCTACCGGTTCCAATCCTCCCGACACGCTCATTCCGAAGCCTGCCGCCTGCGTGGGCAGAGCCTTGCCTAAAAAAGCGTCGGAGGGATGCGCCTTTACCGGGATTCCGTAGCGGTTCTTGACATAATTATCGCCAAAACAGTGGTCGAGATGAAGGTGAGTGTTGATTATCTGAGTGAGCTTGAGATGGTTTTCCTCAACCACCGAATCGAAAAGACGTCGTTCGGCGTCATTAACCATTCCGGGGTCAATCACGGCAGCGTCGAGAGTCTCGGTGTCGTACAGAAGATATGTGCTAACCGCGAAAGGGTTGAAGCAGAACTGTTTTACTTTCAACATGGTACGTAAACAATTTTTTTTGTGTCGAAAAAGTCTTCCGAGAAGAATTCGTTTATCGGAAATTCCAATACCGGGAAGCGGATTCCTTCGGATTCGGAAGCTATGTCTCCACCTTTCAGACAAACAATTCCGGGGGCATAGCGGTTGGCATGCACGGGCTTTTTAACAACATTTTTAGCCGTGAGCTTTACAAGACTGTTAAGAGGCATCACGGCGCGGCTTACAACGTAGTCGTATTGCTTGCGGCACTCGCCGATGTCGCCATGTTGGAAAGTCACGTTTGTAAGCCCAAGCTCTTGGGCAATTGATTCGGCCACGTGTATTTTCTTTCCGATTCTGTCAATCAGATGAAACGTACATTCGGGATACATCACAGCCAAGGGGATACCCGGCAGGCCGCCTCCGGTGCCCATGTCAAGGAATGAAGTGCCTTTTTCGAGCGGTCCGAGAAAAGCGGCGAGAGCAAGCGAATGGAGGATGTGGTTGATGTAAAGATTGTCGATATCCTTGCGCGAAATCACGTTGATTTTGGCGTTCCACTCGGGGTAAAGCGTACCGAGGGCGTCCAGACGCGCTTTACATTCCTCCGTAAGCTCAGTGAAATATTTGACAATCAGCGATGTACCTTCTGTCATTTTAAATGCTTATAGTTTAAAAACAATATTTAGAGGTGCTTGTTATCCATATAAAGGACAATCCTTAGTGCAAATTTACTTTATTTTTTTCAGAATACTCGCGCGACAGGGCTGTATGTCGGGAAAAATTCGTAATTTGCAAAGAATTTACATAAAAGAAATTAATACCGACAATGATTAAGTTAGGAAAATATAACACCATGAAGGTGGAAAAGCTCGTGGATTTCGGCGCATATCTCGTTGATTCCGAGCGTAAGGAAGATGAACCCAAGCAGGAAGTATTGCTTCCCACACGATATATGCCCGAAGGCCTGGCGCCGGAGGATACTATCGAAGTATTTGTGTACAAGGACTCGGAAGACCGTCCCATCGCTACCACGGAAACTCCTTTTGCCACCGTTGGAGAATTTGCATTTCTGGAGGTTGTGCAGGTAAACGATACGGGAGCTTTTCTCGACTGGGGACTTCCCAAAGATTTGCTTGTTCCGTATTCGGAGCAGAAGATGCGCATGAAGCGTGGTGGAATTTATCCCGTATATGTCTATGTGGATGACGCTACAAAACGCATTGTGGCATCGGCTCGTCTCGAACACTTCCTCGGCAATGTTATTCCTGAATATAAGAATGGCACAGAGGTGGATTGCCTTGTAATCCAGCACACGGAGATAGGCTACAAGGTAATTGTGGACAACCTGCATTACGGCATGGTGTATGACAATGAGATTTTCCGACCCTTGGAAATCGGCCAAAGCGTCAAGGGATATGTCAAGCATGTACGTGAAGACGGGAAAATTGACATTTCGCTCTCCGGAAAAGCTGCCGACAGGGTTGGAGAACTTGCCGAGCGAATCTATTCATTTATGAAAATAAATTCCTCTAACGGAGCTGCTGTGTCAGAAAAAGCGTCGCCGGAGGAAATTAAAGTACGTTTCGGTTGCAGCAAGAAAGACTTCAAAAAAGCCCTCGGCCTGCTCTACAAGGAACATAAAATCAGCATCAGCGCAAACGGCGAAGCCGGTATAGTATAAAACTATATCTTCACCAACGCTTCCAATTGCTGCTTTATCCCTTCGAAATCCTGATTGAGGTCGAGAGTACGGTAATAAATCATGTTACCGTCATGCCACTTCATCTGCCCGTGAGGCAGGGATTCTTCTCCGGTCATGGCATATAGGAGCATACCGTCGGTCTTGCCTGTATGCTCACGGTCATGGTTCAGGACATAGGTTAGAATTTGATTCTGATGTGCGCTGTGGATGCTTTCCTTGCCGTATTTCGATTGAAGCGTTGTTGAATAATATTTTGTGTCGATTATAAGCGTGCGCTCTCCCAACGTAAGAAAAATATCGGTCTGAAGAATCGGAAGCATTTCGGTTGATGTTTCCGATTCTATTATATTCCAGGCTATCTGTCGGGCGCAGGCATGGAATTCCGGGTGATGCCTGCGGTAATATTCCAGAACGAACCGTTCAAACAGTCGGTGCATATAGGTCTCTGAAAAAGAGTGCATCTTTACCGGACCGGATTCGGTAGTCAGAAGAATATTCTCGATGATGAAGTAGCAAAGATATATCAGCATCTGATAAGTCTTTGAATTTCTGTCGAAACGGAATGTATTCCATTTTATCCCGTTCAGATCAATCTCACCCACATTCGAGAAAAAAGGCATCAATCGGCGCAATCCGTTTTTTCTCTCGCGCTTTACTTCTGAATGACGGATGAGCTGTATCATTGTCGACTTCAGAATCTGATTGAAAACATTATCCTCCGAATATTCGTCATACTCGCATGAAAGCCGATGCACCCCGTTGGCATACATCCTCATGGTGTCGTTGATATTCAGCTTTCCACGCAGGGTATTCAGTCCGTCATGCCGCGGGACATAGGTGCGATGCAGACCCTGCTTCAGTTGGGCTGATATACCGCGGACAAGAATTTCGGCAAACAGGTCGTGCACACCGTCGAATTCCTCTCCGGCGATTTCCTCGTAGTTGTTCTTCCTAAGCTCTTGAAAAGCGTAGGACAACATGTAGAAAATGTTTTTTATCAGTATGCCTTTGTCTTCGGTCATTTCAGAAGATTCCTCAGTTTGTTTTTCTCAGTCCGGCATTTTTCGCGGGAATCAAACCAATATTCATCGAGCATGGGGCAGAGGTCGTGGTTAACCACAGACTCAATCCATGAGTCATCTTCAGGCTGGCTGCAGAAGTAACTGTGCCCGATACAGAAGCCTTCTCCGAGGGAATCGTCGTCGGAAATCCTGTTGTTCAACTCCTTCACGGCATCTATAACCTTTGCCACACGCGGGTCGGGATGGCGCTCAATCTCTTTGAGGAAGCCTTCGGTATCAAATCCGGGCTTGATGGGATAGAAACTGAAGCGACGGCGCAGAGCGTAATCAATCATGGCGAGACTTCGGTCGGCCGTATTCATCATGCCTATGATATACAGGTTCTCAGGCACGGAAAACAGCTCGTTGCGATAGGCGAGTTTGATCTGTGTCCCGCGATAGTTTTTCTCTATAAGCATCAGCAGCTCACCGAAAATCTTGCTGAGATTGCCTCGGTTGATTTCGTCGATTATGAAGAAATAATCTTCATCGGGATTGGCCTCGGCTTTCTTACAGAAGTTGTAGAATAATCCGTTGCGCAATTCAAAGCCTCCGCTTTCGGTTGGCTTATAACCCATTATGAAATCTTCATAAGAATAGTTCTGATGGAACTGGACCATTTCAATCCTGGAATCATCCTTAATACCCATCATACTGTAAGCCACTCTCTTGGCTGAGAAAGTCTTTCCCACACCCGGTGCGCCTTGCAGAATCACATTCTTCTTCAGCTTCAAAAGTGTTGTAAGACTGTCGTATGCTTCCGGGGTCATGAATACCTCCCGGAGAAATTGCTCCACGGAGTACGGCTCACAGCGGTAAGTCTGCTGAATCGGATTGTTTTCCGGCTCCGGATTTTCCTGACGGATGAGGTCGAGAAGAAAATCATATTCGGCTTTTGTGAGTTTGAAGAATGAGCCGTTTTTGTTTTTCATGAACTCCATTCCGCTCAATTCAGGCAAATCCTTGAAGTCAAACCAGGATATGGGACTTTCCAGCTCCTCGGTTTTCTCAAAAGCGATTGTTTCGCCATCGCTTGCTCTTGCAACTTTTGCGAGGGCTACAATCTTTTTGACCGGATTTGCTTCATAACCGATGACAACGTCGCCTTTCTTGGCTTGTTCGAAATTAACCGCGATCCTGCGCTTGTTTCCATTGTCGTTTTTGACTGTGTACTCGACTGAATTGCCAATCTTAAGGTCGGAGAAACTCCAGTATTTGGGGCTGGCTACCAGCCACCAGTAATGTATGTTTTCTTGGTCGACATGCGGCTCGGAGACAATATCAATCTCATCCGCCACTTTAATCTCCTGCTTTTTATCGGGCATCGGGTCATAATATCGGCTTATCCAGAATCCTAAATCGAAGGCAAGTGTGGCAAGCCCGGAAGGTTTATAATATTTGTCGGGATGTTCGTCAAGGATTTTATTGTATGTGCTTATAAGGGATTCATCCGCGGCAACAGCCTGCTGAAGCCGGTTGTACATTGCATAACCTTTTATGGCTTCCGAAGGCTGGCCGTTTGCTTTCGGATGGTTGTCAAAACCAATCTTTTCCGCAACCTTATTGTACTCGCTCCATTTATAGATATAATACTTTTCCGGAAAGCGCAGCCAGAGATATGTACTGATGGAATTTGTGTTCTGATAATGAGCCTTTCCGGGACTGTACTTTTCGAGCAATTCATTGGAGCCGGACATGAAATCGCTTATGCGCTGTTCAAGGTCAATGGACTCGTCAAAAAGCGCGCGGAACATAACCCTTACAGTCTCCGGCTCCTGATTGGCATATGAGGTAATCATCAGGCGTGGAAACGAATTCTGCGACACAAGCAGATTCCCTGTATGGCTCAATGACTTGTCAAGCATATCGGCGAAATCGGCAGCATCTATGTCCCAGTTGTCCTGAAAAGTTTTCAGGGCAGTCCATTTATATTCCTCGCGATTCCATTTGGTAGAGAAATCTTTGGAATATTCTTTCACGGCATCCTTAAGAATCATGTCACGGATAGCCTCGACCAATTCAGGAGACAGAGCCCATTTAAATATTCCCTCGTTGCCTTTTACGGGTTTACATGACGACATCACCACAGGCCATTTCAATTTATGACCGTCAGCATCCACTATATCGGGCAGGTCGGTCTTTGCTGCGATTTCCTCGCTCAGACTTCTTATGGCTGATTCAAGTTCAAACAGGTTCAGGCCATATTTTTCGTGACACTGCTGATACGTGCCCTGATGATTCGGCAAGTAATAAAATGCCAGCAATGCGCGTAGACGAATGTCTCCGGCAAAATCTTTATCACTTAAAAATTCAAGCCATTGAGCCTTGCTTATCGGGGCATTATATATGAGTCGGCCCTTTTCTTTTTTCAATATCACAGATTCTGCCATAAACGCGGAAATAGGTTAGCAATATGCAAAAATACAATTTTCCCTGATATAATTATACCAAGGTCAGTATGTTTTGCGGCAATATTGCCCTTTCTCAGCTAAAAATGTATGATGAGGTAGGGGAGTTGCCTTTGGCAATTTCTTCCGGTGTACCTTCCGCTACAATCTCGCCGCCATTTTCGCCTCCGCCCGGACCCATGTCAATCACATGGTCGGCTGCGCGTATAATATCGGTGTTGTGTTCGATTACGAGCACTGTATTTCCGCGGTCGACCAGTTTGTTGAGCAGGGCAAGCAGTGTGTTCACGTCTTCAAAATGCAGTCCTGTCGTCGGCTCGTCGAGGATGAACAGTGTCTTGCCGGTGTCTTTCTTGGCAAGTTCAGTGGCGAGTTTCACGCGCTGGTTCTCACCCCCGGAGAGTGTCGATGAAGGCTGTCCGAGCTTGATGTAGCCAAGCCCGATTTCCTGAAGCACCTTGATTTTCTTGACAATCTGAGGAACATTGGCGAAGAAATCGACAGCTTGATTGATAGTCATGTCGAGCACATCCGCAATTGACTTGCCTTTGAAACGGACTTCAAGAGTTTCACGGTTATAACGCTTACCATGGCACACTTCGCACGGCACGAGCACATCGGGAAGGAAGTTCATCTCGATAGTCTTATAGCCGTTGCCGTTGCAGGCCTCGCATCGGCCGCCTGAAACGTTGAATGAGAAGCGCCCGGGCTTGTAGCCGCGAATCTTGGCTTCGGGAAGATTGACAAAGAGGGAGCGGATGTCAGTGAAGACGCCGGTGTATGTTGCCGGATTGGAGCGTGGAGTGCGGCCAAGCGGCGATTGGTCCACGGTCACTACTTTGTCGATATTATCCATTCCCTGAATCTCACGATACGGCAGCGGGGCGGTATTCGAGCGATAGAAATGCTGGCTCAGAATGGGCTGGAGGGTGGAATTGACAATGGATGATTTGCCACTGCCCGAGACGCCTGCCACACAGGTGAGCGTGCCCAGCGGAATATGCAGGTCAACGTTTTTCAGATTGTGGCCAGTACATCCGAGCACCGAAAGTGTCTTTCCGTTACCCTGACGGCGGGTGGCGGGAATGGGTATCTGACGGTGGCCGTTGAGATAGTCGGCTGTCACCGTTTCGGCTTTCATCATTTCCTGCGGAGAGCCTGCGAAAACAACCTTTCCTCCCTTGCGTCCCGCACCCGGACCGATATCAACGATATAGTCGGCTTCAAGCATGATGTCTTTGTCGTGCTCTACAACTATAATCGTATTGGATGCGTCGCGAAGTCGTTTCAGTGAGGATATTAGGCGGTGGTTGTCGCGCTGATGGAGTCCGATACTCGGTTCGTCAAGGATGTATAGAACGTTGACAAGTTCGGAGCCAAGTTGCGTGGCGAGACGTATTCGCTGGCTCTCACCACCCGAAAGAGTGGCCGAAGCGCGGTTGAGCTGGAGGTACTCAAGTCCCACGTCAACAAGAAAATGCAGGCGTGTGCGGATTTCCTTTATGATTTCAACGGCAATTTTCCTGTCTCGGTCGCTCAGACGGTCGAGTACAGTCTCGGACCATTTATAGAGCTTGCCGATGTCAAGGCGGCAGAGTTCGGAAATGTTATAGCCGTCCACAAAGAAATGCAGAGCCTCACGGTTGAGGCGGTCACCGTTACATTCGGGGCAGGTGACACGTGAGAAGAATTGTCCGCTCCATTTTTTAGCACCGGCACCGGCCTCGTCGTCCTGCTGCATCTCGATGTACTTTACCAGACCGTCGTAGGTGCTGAAAAAATCAAGACCGGACACGGACTCCGACAGAGCCACCGGACGGGCGGATGAGCCTTGCATGATTTCGTCAATCACTTCGGGGGTGAGTTCGCGCACAGGAGTTTTCAGCGTGAAGCCATGCTGCTCACAAATTGCCTTCAACTGGCGGAAAATAAGGTTGTCACGATATTTTCCTACCGGAGCGAGGGCACCGTCGTGAATGGAGAGATTTTCGTTGGGAATGATTTTTTCCCTGTCGACAAGATTTACATATCCAAGACCCTTGCATCGCGGACATGCGCCCTGTGGCGAGTTGAATGAGAAATTATGTGGAGCGGGGTCGTGATATGAAATTCCGGACACGGGGTCCATCAGCTCCTGGCTGTAATGTGACACGGAGTCGGCCTCGACGTCAAGCACCATCATTTCCTTGTCGCCGTGATGAAGCGATTTCTCAACGGAGTCGCGAAGGCGCTCGATATCTTTTGCGTTGACTTTCACCCTGTCAACCACAAGTTCGACGCTATGGTTCTTGTATCGGTCAAGTCTCAGCCCCGGAGTGATTTCACGGATTTCGCCGTCGGTCCGCACCCGCAGGAATCCTTTCTTGGTGAGTTGTTCGAAGAGGTCCTTGTAGTGTCCTTTTCTGTTTTTCACCAAGGGGGCGAGAAGCATGATTTTACGACCGTCGAATTTCTCGAGAATCAGCTCCACGATTTTGTCAACGGTATATTTTACCATCGGCTCACCTGAGATATAGCTTCGGGCATGTCCGGCACGCGCATAGAGAAGTCGGAGGAAATCATAGATTTCCGTCGTGGTGCCGATAGTGCTTCGGGGATTCTTGTTGATGGTTTTCTGCTCGATTGCGATAACGGGGCAGAGTCCGCTGATTTTATCAACTTCGGGACGCTCCAGCGAGCCGAGCATGTTGCGGGCATAGGCCGAGAATGTCTCGATATAACGTCGCTGTCCTTCGGCGAATATCGTGTCGAAAGCCAGTGAAGACTTTCCGCTTCCGCTCAGGCCGGTAACGACTGTGAGCTTGTTGTGTGGAATGTCCACATCGACGTTGCGCAGGTTATTTACCCGCGCTCCTATGACAGAGATAACGCCCCCGGGCTCGTCGGTCCCGGTGGCGTCGTTGATATTTTCTTGCTTGGTATTATCGAGTTTCATTCGGTCCATTTTCTGTTGTAGGTTGTGATGCCCGATTGCTTTTTCGACATTGATTCTTTCAGCGGAATCTTGACTTCGTAGGTCTTCCCGGATTTGTTTGTGAGCGATTTGGAGCGAATCCAGGGATTTTCCTCCCTGAGTGTGAGATATGAAATTCCCTGCTCCTTAGCCCAATCGGGCCAGCTCTCGACAGGACCGCTTACTTTAACGGTCTTATATTTCCGGGGCTGATAGAGTTGCTTGTCCTGAAGGTGGAAGCCGTATTTCGCCGGATTTTCCATAATCATTTTCATTGCCATTATGCGGTAGGGATAGCGCGATGTCTCCTCTACAAGGTACAAATCAAGGGAAGTGTCCTGTCCCTGAGCGGCAAGTTCATTTGAAATCCGGGTCATTCCTCCGTTGTATGATGCCATGACAGAAGGCCAATCGCCATATTGGGCATAGGCTTTTTTCAGATAGCGGCATGCGGCAGCCGTGGCTTTTTCAAGATTGTATCGCTCGTCAACCTCGTCGCCAACCTCAAGACCGTATTGCTTGCCCGTGGATGCGAGAAACTGCCATATGCCTCCGGCTTTTGCGGGAGAGTAGGCCCGGGGATCGAGTGAGCTTTCGACGCAAGCGAGGTAAATTATATCTTCGGGTACGCCGTTGGCTTTTAATATCGGGGCAATGATGGGAAAGAATCGGTTGGCGCGCTTGATGATGAGCATTGTGTTGCCGTGAGTGTAGGCAAGCGAGGTAAGTTCGCGGTCGATGCGCTCATACATATCGGTTCGGTCGAAGTTGATTGTCTTGCCGCAGAATTCCATCTTTGAAGGAATCTCCGGGCTGTAAACATTGGAAAACGCCGAACCTTCCTCGCTTGAGTGATGGCGCGGTTCCGCTTCTACGGCCGGTGTCGACGGCAATCCTGCCGCGAGAGCGACTGCGAGAGCCGCGGGGAGAGAGAGTTTTATAAGAGTTTTCTTCATGTGTGTCTTGGATAATATTTAGAAAAACGCCGCAAAAGGCACGAAAGTTGACCTTTATTCTGCGGATGAGCCACCCGAGCCTGTTGAGCGCGTGGTGAAGTTGATGATGTTTATGTCGCCGCTGCGTTTGTATTTTACTCCATCGGAGCCTTCCGCGCTTATGACATAAAAATATGTTCCGGCAGGGACTGTTTTGCCATTGTACTTTCCATCCCATCCCTGTGAGGGGTCGGTGAAAGATGTCATCTTTGTTCCCCAGCGGTTGAAAATATGACATTCGAATTTCACAAGCGATTTATAGCTGACCTTCCAGATGTCGTTGACACCTTCGGTCGAGCCGGGAGAGAACGCGTTGGGAATCTCAAGGCGTGATTCGCCGATGAAAATGTCGTATGTGGCACCGATATATTCGCATGTGCCGGCGGCATTGTTGGCTACGAAGCGTACGTAGGTCGTGCCGCTTTCGTTGAATGTGTAAGTGAATTCGAGTTGATTGAATGAGTTTTCGACTATATCGAAATCGGCGGTCTTCGAAATCTGCCATTCGCGGAAGATGGCAGCATCGGTCACAGCGGCTTCAAAAGTAATCTCGCAGGGAGCGGAACCGCCGAGACCGTCGTTGCCGTCGCTCTGCTCGTTGTCGTTGGTTACCGTCGATTGCGTGGCACGGCTTTCAGCAGCCACCGACGAGGTGGCGAAACTGTCGGACGTGATGGATTCGGCGTCTCCCCAATGAGTCAGAAATCTGTCGCCGGTAAGGGTGACATGCGTGTCGCACAGAGGAGCGGGAATGGAAAATGTGGATGATATGTGCGACAGCGTGGTGCGTGTCTGTGTCTGGTTGTAGGAGAAATCGTCCTCGCTGAACACGAGGGTGGTGTAGTCCACCTCAATATCGCGCGACAATTCCATCTTCCGGCCATTTATCGTGTAGTAGTCAATTGCGTCGGCTCTGCCGGAAAAATTCAGGTTAAGTCGGTCGCAGTCCTGCTCGGGGCTGATGCTGACAGATGTCAAGTCAAGATAGTGGGCAGAGTAGTCAACGACCCAATAACAGTATCTGCGGTCGCCGGACTCCACGATATAGCCCATGTCGCCGGATGAAAGATTGATTGTGGATACGGCACCGTTGCGTGTCACTTGCGTAATTTCTTCGGCATATGCTCCTCCGAGATTTGAAAAGCGGTACCAACGGGTATTTGCCGACGCTGACGCGGCGGTAAATGAGGCTGTGGCACCGACCGTGGAGTCGAGCACGTAAATCTCGTCAAGCCCGGTGGAGGCATCGGCGGATATGCTTATGACACTTTTGGAAACGCCTGCGAAGTCGAGGGCATCCATATTCAGGCATCCCAAAGTTACGGATAGTATTAAAACGCTGACTGATTTCTTCATCATATACAAAATTAGCAAAAAATGAAGAGTGGTGCAATATCGCGGGATGCTCTTGGTTATTTTTAATTGATTTTTTGATGCGTTATGAAAAAATCAGGGATGACAGAATCAATCCTCTGTCATCCCTGATTAAATCTGAAGCGGAATCAGTTTCTTAGATGTTGTAGAAAGAAAGCTGTTCGGGCTTGAAGTTGCGGATGAATTCGCTGTGCTTTGCCACTTCGGCGTTGGCAATCTTGTTGTAGACGTTTGCCGAAGCTACGAAGGAGTCATTGCGGTTTGCATCGAGCAGAAGCAGGTAGTTCATGATGATATTGCCTGCCATCTCAACGAGGCGACGGGCCATGAAATCGGTGTACTTCTGATCGCCTACCGCGAGCACTGCGGCCACAGCTTCGTCGTAGAGAGCTGTGAGAGCCTTGAGGTTCTCGGCCATGGGCTGGAGCTCGGCCTTGAACTCGGTGGCTGCATATGTGTCCATGAGTGTGCGGTAGGTGCCTGTTGTAGCGTGACGGATAGCAGCCACAACCTGAAGCTGGGTTGTACCTTCATAGATGGATGTGATGCGTGCGTCGCGGTAGATGCGTTCGCAAGCGTAATCCTTCATGAAGCCTGAGCCGCCGTGTACCTGGATGCAGTCGTAAGCGTTCTGGTTGCAGTATTCGCTGGTAAGACCTTTTGCAAGGGGAGTGAGGGCATCGGCGAGCTTGCTGTACTTCTTCATTTCGGCACGTTCCTCGTCGGTGAGCTTGCGCTCGCGGGCGATGTCTTCGTACACTTTGTACATGTCGACGAAGCGGGAGGTCTCATAAAGGAGGGTGCGGGATGCGTCGAGTTTGGCCTTCATTACAGCGAGCATTTCTGACACTGCGGGGAAGTCGATGATGGCTTTGCCGAACTGACGGCGTTCCTTGGCGTAAGCGAGGGCTTCGCGGTATGCGATTTCGCTCACACCTACACTCTGTGCTGCGATACCGAGACGTGCGCCGTTCATAAGAGCCATAACGTACTTGATAAGACCCATGCGGCGTGATCCGCAAAGTTCGGCGGGAGCGTTCTTGTAAACGAGCTCACATGTGGGCGACCCCTTGATACCCATCTTGTTTTCGATGCGGCGTACGGTAACACCACCGTTGCGCTTGTCGTAGATGAACATCGAGAGGCCGCGGCCGTCCTTAGTTCCTTCCTCGGAGCGGGCGAGCACCAGATGGATGTCGCTGTCGCCGTTGGTGATGAAGCGTTTCACACCGTTGAGCACCCAAGTGCCGTCTTCCTTCTGAGTAGCCTTGAGCATAACGGACTGGAGGTCGGAACCTGCGTCAGGTTCGGTAAGGTCCATCGACATTGTCTCGCCCTGGCATACGCGGGGAATGTACTTTTCGCGCTGTTCTTCTGAACCGAATTCATAAAGGGTTTCGGCGCAGTCCTGGAGTCCCCAAAGGTTTTCAAAACCTGTGTCGGCACGGCTAACGATGTCGGCAGCCATGATGTAGGGGGTGATGGGGAAGTTGAGACCTCCGAAGCGGCGGGGCATGGAGATACCCATGAGTCCGGCCTTGCGGCATGCGTCAAGGTTTTCAACTGTTCCGTCGGCATAGATTGCATGTCCATCGGCACAGGAAGCGCCCTGGTGGTCGACACCTTCGGCGTTTTCAGCGATAAGGCCTCCGCAAAGGTCGCCTACGATTTCAAGAACCTTGTCATAATTGTCCATGGCGTCCTCGAAGTTGAGGGGCGCATAGTCAAACTTTTCGGCGTCGGTGTAGTTGCGTTCTTTAAGTTCGACAATCTTCCGCATGAGCGGGTGATTCAGATGATGTCTGAGATCGGGATTGTCAGTATAGAAATTTGCCATATATGTCAGGTTTACTTGGAGTTCTTTTTATAGTATTTGATGAGTTTGGGCACGATTTCTTCCATGTCGCCGGTAATCACGTAGTCGGCGATTGTGTTGATGGGAGCGTTCGGGTCGTTGTTGATGGAGATGATAATCGAGCTTTCCTGCATGCCTGCGATGTGCTGGATCTGTCCGGAGATACCGCAAGCGATGTAGAGTTTCGGACGAACGGTGACACCGGTCTGACCGATCTGGCGTTCGTGTTCGATATAACCTGCGTCAACAGCCGCGCGGGAAGCACCTACTTCCGCACCGAGAGTGGCAGCGAGATCGTAGAGAAGCTGGAAGTTTTCCTTGCTGCCCACGCCATAGCCACCTGCAACGATGATGGGGGAGTTCTTGATGTTGACTTTCGACTTTTCGATGTGGCGGTCGATGATTTCAACAACGAAATCGGTGTCGGCTACGTATTTCTTGGGGTCGAGATTTACAACCTCGCCTTTGTGGTCGGCGTTGTAGATTTCTTTCTTCATCACGCCTTCACGAACGGTTGCCATCTGGGGGCGACATTCGGGGTTCACGATGGTTGCAACGATGTTGCCGCCGAAAGCGGGACGGATCTGATAGAGAAGGTCGGTGTATTCCTTGCCGGTCTTGGGGTCTTTGTGGGGACCGATTTCAAGAGCTGTACAGTCGGCTGTAAGACCGCTGTGGAGGCAGGATGAAACGCGGGGGCCGAGGTCACGGCCGATGCAGGTTGCACCCATGAGGCAAACCTGGGGCTCGATTTCCTTGAAGAGGTTGATGAGCACGGCTGCATGAGGGTTGGAAGTGTAGGGGAAGAGACGCTTGTCTTCAACCTTGTACACGGTATCAGCGCCGTAGGGGAAAAGCTGGTTTTCGATACCGTCGAGCTTGTCGCCGATAACGACTGCTTCGAGTTTTACACCAAGTTTGTCGGCGAGAACGCGGCCTTTGGTGAGAAGTTCAAGACTTACATCGGCCACGTGGCCTTCGTCGTATTCGCAGTAAACGATGAGATTGTTCTTATCTGCCATAACGTATATGAAGTTTTAGGCGCTTAGCCGATTGTATGGTTGGTGATGAGTTCTTTGATGAGTTCTTCGATCTGGGCATCGTTGTTTTCGAGACGACGGCTCTCCTTTGCAGTGAAGACTACGTTTTCCACAGTCTTTACTTTTGTAGGCGAACCTGCCAGACCAATCTGTTCGGGATCGGCCTCAACGAAAGCCGCACCCCATTCCTGAAGCTGGAGGTAGGGACGCTGCTCAACAAATGCCTTCATGTCGTCGGAAAGAGCGTTTTTCTCGGTGGGAGAAACGGCATATTTGTATTTCATGACACGACGGGCGTTGCGGGGACGGCAGTCGGCAGCAGAGCCGTTGACTGTAACCACGCAGGGCAGAGGCGCTTTCACTGTTTCCACGCCATGTTCGAGACGACGCTTCACTGTAACGAAGCCGTCCTTGAGGTCGAGGATTTCCTCGGCGTATGTCACCTGGGGAATACCGAGCTTTTCGGCAATCTGAGGACCTACCTGGGCTGTGTCACCGTCGATGGCCTGACGACCGCCGAGGATGATGTCGTAGTTGCCGATTTTCTTCACGGCCTGAGCCAGAGAATAAGAAGTGGCAAGAGTATCGGCGCCGCCGAGAGCACGGTCGGTAAGAACGATTCCGGCGTCGGCACCACGGTAGATAGCCTCGCGGATGATTTCGGAGGCGCGGGGAAGTCCCATTGTAAGGAGAGTAACAGTCGAACCCGGATTGGCGTCCTTCAGACGGAGAGCCTGCTCCAGGGCGTTGAGGTCTTCAGGGTTGAAGATAGCGGGCAGAGCGGCACGGTTGATAGTGCCGTCTTCCTTCATGGCATCTTTGCCTACGTTGCGGGTGTCTGGCACCTGCTTGGCAAGCACAATGATGTTTAAACTCATGACAATGTTATTAAATAATTACTAAAAATTTCGTTTTTTCAATGGTTGGATTGGCAAAGTTAGCGTTTTTTAGCTTTTAAAGCAAAAAAAACACACTTCCGCCCGATTTTGGCGTGTTAAACTTTGTCATCCAAGGTTGAGGAATTTATCAGAAACGGCTACTTCCGTCGAAGCAATGGGTGCAGATACGTTCCTTGGGAAGTCCAATCGCCTCAACAAGGTCGTCGATGGTGCTGAAGCACAGGCTGTCGAGGTTCAACTCCTTGCAAATCGCAGAGATAAGATTGCGATAGCGCTCTGATGTATGGTCGGAATATTCTGCAATCTGCTCAGGCGTGGCATCCGGTTCGAGCTTCTGAATCATACGGCGTGTGATGAGTTCCATCGGGCCGCGTGATGAAGTGAAGTTGATAAATTCGCAGGGATAGATGAGAGGCGGACAACTGATGCGGATATGCACTTTGTTGGCTCCGGCTTTGCGTATGTCGGCGACATTGTCGCGCAACTGGGTGCCGCGCACGATAGAGTCGTCGCAGAAAGCCACATTCTTTCCACGGAGCAACTCTGTGTTGGCGATAAGTTTCATCTTAGCCACCAGCTCGCGCCGCTCCTGTGTCCCGGGGGTGAAGCTACGGGGCCAGGTGGGAGTGTATTTCACAAGTCCGCGCAGGTAGGGCTTGCCTGCCCCGGCTGAATAGCCGAGTGCCATTCCGGTTCCTGAGTCGGGGATAGGGCTCACAAAGTCAATCTCTTCCGTGGAATCGTCGGACTCGCCCATCTTCTTGCCACATTCAAATCGCATCTGATCGACATTGCGACCTTCATACACGCAAGGAGCATATCCATAATATGTCCAAAGGAACGCACATATCTGCATGTCCTTCTCGGGCTGCTTGAGCTGCTCGATACCGTGCTCAGCCGTGATGCGGACAATCTCTCCGGGGCCTACGTTGTAGCAAAGGTTATATCCGAGATTTGAAAAAGCACACGATTCGGACGATGCCGCAAATCCGCCGTCGGGATTGTGTCCTATGAGAATCGGTGTACGGCCGAGTTTGTCGCGTGCGGCAATAAGGCCGTTTTCGGTGAGAATAAGCATCGAGCATGAGCCTTTCACCGATTCATACACCTTGCAGATACCGTCCACAATGTCTTTCCCTTCGGCAATCAGTGCGGCCACGACCTCCGTAGGATTTACCGTGTCCTTGCTGTGCTCGCAGAAATGCACTCCTTTAGAAAGCAGGCTTTGTTCTATTTCCGAAAGGTTGTTGAGCTTGGCAACCGTCACAATGGCATAGCGCCCGAGACGGGTGTTCACGATTATAGGCTGCGCATCGGTGTCGGATATTACTCCGATACCGCTCTCGCCATGAAATTCAGGCAGATCCTGCTCGAATTTTGTGCGGAAGTAGGAGTTTTCAATATTGTGTATCTGACGGGTGAAGTGGCCTGTGGCCTTATCTAAAACCGCCATTCCGGCACGTTTTGTGCCAAGATGGGAATTATAGTCGACGCCATAATAAAGGTCGTCGACACATCTGCTCTTTTTTACTGTTCCAAAGAAACCGCCCATATTGGTTTATAGGTTTTGTTTTCAAAAAATAAGGGTGCGCCACCGTGTGTGAGGGCGCACCCTGAAGAAAATCAGATATGTTTTTCAATCCATTTACGCGCGTTTACGAAGGCGTCGATCCATACGGTGACTTCCTCGTTGCGTCGCGAGTAGGGATAATATGCGCATTGCCAAGGGAATATCGCGCGTTCGAGGTGGGGCATCATCGCAAGATGACGACCGTCGGCCGAAGCCAATGCCGCTACCGCTCCGGTTGAGCCGTTGGGGTTGGCGGGATATTCGTTGTAGCTGTATTTTCCAACGATGTTGAACTGCGACAGGGGAGCGTTGAAGCTGAAGCGGCCTTCGCCGTGGGCAACCCAGATGCCGGTGCGTACGCCGGACAGGGAACCGAACATCACACTGTTGTTGCGGGGTACGGTCATGTTGACGAACTGTGACTCGAACTTGTGCGACACGTTGTGGTTCATCTTGACAGGACGCGGAGCGTCGGGGCCTCCGAAGAGCAGGTTGAGCTCAATCATCAACTGGCAACCGTTGCACACCCCAAGACTGAGCGTGTCGGGGCGGTCGTAGTATCTGCGGAGGGTTTCGCGGGCTGTCTCGTTCCACATGAATCCGCCGGCCCATCCTTTCGCCGAACCGAGCACGTCGCTGTTGGAGAAGCCGCCGCAGAACACAATCATGTTCACGTCGTCGAGAGTCTCACGACCGGACATAAGGTCGGTCATGTGCACGTCTTTCACGTCAAAGCCTGCGAGATAAAGCGAATATGCCATTTCACGGTCGCCGTTCACGCCCTTCTCGCGGATGATGGCGGCGCGGACGCCGGAACGTTCCGTGCGGTCGAAGGTGAGACCGCGGTCGGCAAGGCGGCCTTTGAAGTCTTTGGGAAGGAGATATTTGAGTGGCTGCTTGTCGAAGTTGTTGAAGCGCTTCGCTGCACATTCCTCGCCCGACTGGATGCGGTCGAGAAGATAGGACGGTGTGAACCATACACGGCGCATGGAATCGACGGGTACAAGATGTATGTCGTCGCCATGTGTGATCTGAATCACACGCTCATCGGTCGGAGTCGCGATGGGGAAGTACTTCACGCCTTCTTTGTCGAGAAGAGCTTCGACACTTTCCTTTCGGGCATCGTCAACCTGTATTACGAGTGCGGGGTTTTCAGCGAAGAGAATCTTCACGAGGTCGGTCTCTCCGTACATCTTGAATCCGTCGGTGTAGAATTTCAGGCCGCCGCGTGTGCTCGGGAAGAGCATTTCAAGAAGAGTGGTTACAAGACCTCCGGCGCTTACGTCGTGCATGGCAAGGAGCTTGCGGTTGCGCACAAGACTCTGCACGGCATCGAAAGCCTTGGCAAAAGCTGCCGCATCTTTTACGTCGGGAGTATCGGAACCGACTTTCGAGAGAACCTGTGAGAGAGCTGAGCCGCCGAGACGGAGACTGTCGCTGCTGAAATCTATATAATATAATGTGGAATTTGCTACGGGACGCACTACGGGGCTGACTGTACGGCGTATGTTGTTGACAGGTGCTGCAGCGGAAATAATGACCGTGCCGGGGGCATAGACCTTGGTTCCGTCGGCCGAGTATTTCTGTGTCATGGACAGGCTGTCTTTGCCCGTGGGAATGTTGATTCCGAGGGCACAAGCGAAGTCGCTGCAAGCCTCTACGGCAGAGTAGAGTGCGGCATCCTCCCCTTCGTTTTTGCAAGGCCACATCCAGTTGGCGCTGAGCGAAACACTCTTGAGACCCTTGTGGAGGTCGGCGCCTACAATATTGGTGAGCGCTTCGGCCACAGCTATGCGTGAGCCTGCTGCGGGATTTGCCAGGGCAACGGCAGGGGCGTGTCCGATTGATGTTGCTATACCTTTGCGGCCTCGGTAATCGAGCGATACTACACCGCAGTCGCTCAGAGGAAGCTGGATTTCGCCAACGCACTGCTGACGGGCGATTTTTCCGGTCACGGAGCGGTCAACCTTGTTTGTGAGCCAGTCCTTGCAGGCAACAGATTCGAGCATGAGCACCGACGAAATGTATTTCTCGATTTCGGAAGATGCGGTTTTCGCATCTTCAAATTCAGCCTTTACAGTATTGTCGGTGATAATCGTCTTGGGCGAATTGCCGAGCATGTCGGCCACTTCAAGGTCGATGGGATTGGTGCCGTCGTTGAGGGCGAATGTAAGGCGATGGTCGCCGGTTGTTTCTCCCACAACATAGAGCGGAGCGCGTTCGCGCTGAGCGATGCGCTCAACCAAAGGAATATTCTCGGAATCAATCACCATGCCCATTCGTTCCTGGCTTTCGTTGCCGATGATTTCCTTGGCCGAAAGGGTGGGATCGCCTACGGGTAACGCGGAAATGTCGATGCGTCCGCCTGTACTTTCGATAAGTTCGGAAAGAGCGTTGAGATGGCCTCCGGCACCGTGATCGTGGATGGATACGATGGGGTTGAAAGCACTTTCGGCAAGGGCGCGGATTACGTTGGATACGCGCTTCTGCATTTCGGGGTTGGCACGTTGCACGGCATTAAGCTCGATTGCATTGGCGTAGCGTCCGGTCTCAACCGAAGATACCGCTCCGCCGCCCATTCCGATGCGGTAGTTGTCGCCGCCGGAAATCACCACGCTCTGTCCGGGCTTGGGTTCGCCCTTGATTGCGTCCTTCTTGGCTGCGAAACCGACACCGCCGGCAAGCATGATAACCTTGTCGTAGGCATATGTCTTGCCGTTTTCGGCATGTTCGAATGTAAGCAGTGAGCCACAGATGAGCGGCTGACCGAACTTATTGCCGAAATCGGATGCGCCGTTGGATGCCTTCACAAGAATTTCGGCAGGAGTCTGATAGAGCCATTTGCGGGGGTCGATGGCGTATTGCCAGCGCTGTTCCTCGCTCAGGCGCGGATAAGAGGTCATGTACACGGCTGTACCGGCAATCGGAAGACTGGCACGGCCACCGCCGAGACGGTCGCGGATTTCGCCGCCGGTACCGGTTGCAGCGCCATTGAAAGGTTCTACCGTTGTGGGGAAGTTGTGGGTCTCGGCTTTGAGCGAGATTACGGTGTCGATTTCCTTTTCTTCAAAGTAATCGGGACGGTCGGGATTTACGGGGTAGAACTGTTGGATTTTAGGACCTTTTACGAAAGCCACATTATCCTTATATGCCGATACAAGACCGTTGGGGTTTTCGGAGGATGTTTTCTTGATAAGTTTGAAGAGAGAAAGAGGTTTTTCCTCGCCGTCGATTATGAATGTTCCGTTGAAAATTTTATGGCGGCAGTGTTCGGAATTAACCTGAGAGAAACCGAAGACCTCACTGTCGGTGAGGGGACGACCCAATTTCTCGGAAAGTCCGCGAAGGTATTCCACTTCGTCTTTGCTCAGGGCAAGACCCTGCTCTTCGTTATAAGACTCAAGATCCTGGATATGAACCACCGGCTCAGCCACGGTGTCAACTGAAAAGACCTTGGGTGTCAAGCCCTGATAGATGCGCTGGAGCATAGGGTCATGACTCGGAGCCTCGTCGCGGGATAAATTGAATTCCTCGATACGAGAAATGCCGACGAGACCCATGTTCTGAGTAATCTCGACGGCATTTGTGCTCCATGGAGTTATCATTTCTTTACGCGGCCCGATGAAGGTGCCTTTTACGGATGTGGACGTCAAAGGACGTGCCCCGTCAAGGAGCCATTGCAGTTTTTCTTTTTCGGAAGTGTCGAAACTGTGGTTTGTCTCGACTGCGTAGATCTTGTCTGCGCCTTTCTTGAAGAATACAACCATGTGTAGCGGAGTGGTTTGATTTATTGTTGGAAAATTTACTGCAAAAGTACGGTTTTTATTTAAAAAAAACAATTCATCCGGCAAGGGATGAATTGTCAATACATTATTATATTATCCGAATTTACTGATCTTGCGCAGAATCGACTCGTTTATAATCTTTATGCGGCGTCCGTCGACGAGCAAAATCTTCTCACTTACGAAAGACGAGAGCGTGCGGATGGCATTTGATGTAGTCATGTTTGAAAGGTTGGCAAGATCTTCGCGCGCCATGTAAATCTTCAGGGTGGAGTTGTCGTCCTCGTATCCGTAGTTGTCAAGCAGTACGATAAGCGCTTCGGCAAGACGTCCGCGGATGTGTTTCTGAGTGAGGTTGACTATCCTTGTATCCGAGCCTCCCAAATTGCGCGACAGTTCCTGGATGAAGAACCATGCGAGATTGTTGTTCTTGCATATAATCTCGCGCACGAGGTCGAGAGGTATCGCTCCTAAGGTCGACGGCTCGAAAGCTCCGGCACTTGACACATACGGCTCCTGGGCGAAGTAAGCGCGGTAGCCGAAATATTGTACCGGACGGATGAGGCGCAGAATCTGAACACGGCCTCCGACACCTTCCTTGAATTTCTTAACCTTTCCTTTGAGCAGGCACCATAGATATTCAGGCTGGTCGCCTTCGGCATATATAATCTGATTTTTCTTGAAGGAGTGTATGGACAGATTGTCGGCGATGAGACGTTTTTCGTCGCTCGTGAGAATGGACCAGATTTCGGCCATGTCTTCATCTATAACTTTCTGGAGTGTCGCTTTCAGCATAGGAAGTTAAATACTATGTCGGATAATGATGCTTTACAACATGCAAAGTTACGGATTTTTTTTGAAGAAGTGAATTTTTAACCCAAAAATTTGAAAAACATTCACCCGACTCTTGCGAGTTTGAACACTAAGCGCTAACTTTGCGTTATAAAATCAAAGCGACAAGAGAGTCGGACGGAATCAGAATCTTTATTAGAATATGATTTCGGAACAAAAGCATACCACATCAAAGTGGATTGGGAAACTCTTCAAATTTACATGAAATACCGAGACAAGCTTAGTCGGCCAATGGCGGGCCCCAACCTCATTCGTGAGGTGCTTTTATGCCAGGCGGATTACAAAGGACGGCGAGCACTCAAATCCTGTCTACTCGGAGTTTCATCGCATCCTTTGGTGTGGCTTATACAAGTTCCGCGCAGCATTACGCTACGCGGAACTTGCTTTTTATATATGTTCGGTTGAATCTAAATTGAAAAATTCATCGCTAAAAGTTGTTCCATCAACGCTTTGGGCTAAAGATGGCATGGCAATCATTATTGCCAGGAGAGAGCCGCAAACATATCGTTTTATAAGCAGTTAAATTTTTCCACCGGATTCTCTAAGCGGATTATATGAAAGGTTTATATACAGAAAACGTGGAATCCATTACTGTTACCAAGAAAGAGAGTAGAGTAACCGTTTTCCATCATGACCGTGGCATGCCAATAACGCAGTTTCGCAATATAGTATGAGTTTCTATGCCATGCGATTGCAAAGATAAGTATAAAATTGCAAGAGTTCACTAACATTATTAACAAAAAAAAGCCTCGAACGAATCGAGGCCGTGTCCCGGCAAATCGGGGAACTTGACAAACTTTAATTATTATGAGTTTCGAGCTTATTTTTAGAGTTTGGCGATTTAAGTTCGTAACGATTACGGTTGAGTTCTTCTAATTCGCTGGTTTGGAGTTGCGGCAATGTGCCGAAGCTTCATTCCTTCAAGTTCTTCAATCGCAAAGATAATACAAGCTTAGCAAAAAGACAAATAAAGCCCCAACCGTCACGCGGTCAGGGCTAAGGTTGAAAAGCTGATGCGGCAAGCTTGTAAAGCCTATTGAAATAGCCGCAAAGCTTTTGCGAATATGTTAATAAAAGTGCTTAACATTCGGTTTGTGTGGGTTGGGCTTACGATAATTTATAATTCAGTACCAAGTTTTTCAAACATTTCGTCTACGGATTCATATCGTGTAACTCGTCCGGCAGCAACATCTTCCAGAGCCTCGTCAAGGCCGGTTTTACGTTTGCAACTGTTCTTTTTGAGAGTCACACCGTCAAATTTAGCAAGAAGTTTCTTGATAAGAGAAACATCCTTTGGATCTTCGATAGTCAAGATAAACTGTGTCATATCAGAGAGACTTTAATATAAAACAAATGAAGGCGGGAGAATGGTTCTCTCGCCTTCACAGGTTGTTGTGATCCGGCCGCGACTCGAACGCGGGACCGTCTGCTTAGAAGGCAGATGCTCTATCCAGCTGAGCTACCGGACCATCGTCAATGCAAAACCGTGTGCGCTGAGGCCCGTTTTTTGCTTTGCGAGTGCAAAGTTACGCTTTTTTCATAAACATTCAAAAAATATTTCATGTTTGGATTTTACAGAGGCGATTTTTTGCATCGCGTCCTACTAATTCGTACTTTTGCATGTTATATACATTTATATGGATTTCAATCTTAATTCCCAATATGAACCCACGGGCGACCAGCCTCAGGCTATACGGCAATTGTCGGATGGCGTGAAGGAAGGCCGTGAATCGCAGGTGCTTCTCGGAGTCACCGGCTCGGGCAAGACTTTCACAATGGCTAATGTGATTCAGGATGTGCGGAAGCCGACCCTGATTCTGAGCCATAACAAGACTTTGGCCGCGCAGCTGTATAGCGAGTTCAAGCAGTTCTTCCCCGAAAATTCGGTGCAGTACTTTGTATCATATTATGATTATTACCAACCGGAGGCTTACATCCCGTCGGTAGACAAGTACATTGAGAAAGACCTGATGATTAACGACGAGATTGAGCGCCTGCGTCTTTCGACAATTTCGGCATTGCTTTCCGGACGAAGGGATGTTGTGGTCGTTTCGTCGGTTTCGTGTCTTTACGGCATGGGTAATCCTCAGGATTTCAACGCCAATGTAGTGAAGATTGAAGTAGGGCAGAAAATCTCGCGTAACGCATTGTTGCGTCAGCTCGTGGCGGCACTGTATTGCCGCACTGAAGTTGAGCTTCAGCGAGGAAACTTCCGCGTGAAGGGCGATACGGTGGATATCCGTCTGGCTTACGAAGAAATTATAGTGCGTGTTGTTTTCTGGGGCGATGAGATTGAGTCCATAATAACAATACGCCCTGAAGAAAATTCAAATCTCGGCTCCCACGACCGCTTCAACATATATCCGGCCAATCTTTTCGTCACTTCTCCCGCGCGTCAGGCATCGGCTATTGCCCAAATTCAACTCGACCTCGGCGACCAGGTGCGTTTCTTCAACCGTGAGGCCCGCGAACTTGAGGCTCACCGCCTGGAAGAACGCGTGACTTACGATGTTGAGATGATTAAGGAAATCGGATACTGCCAGGGAATAGAGAATTATTCAAGGTATTTCGACGGACGTGCGCCCGGAATGAGGCCTTTCTGCCTGCTTGATTATTTCCCGGACGACTATCTGACGATTATCGACGAGAGTCATGTGACCGTGCCGCAGATCCGTGCCATGTATGGCGGCGACCTTTCGCGAAAGATGAATCTTGTGGAATACGGCTTCCGCCTGCCCGCTGCTTTGGACAACCGTCCACTTAAATTTGAGGAATTCGAGCGGATGACTCGTCAGGTTATCTACGTAAGCGCCACTCCTGCCGACTACGAGCTTGAAAAGGTTGAAGGAGTTGTGGTTGAGCAGGTAATCCGTCCTACCGGATTGCTTGATCCCTTGATTCGTGTACGCCCCTCTCTGAATCAGATTGACGACCTCATGGAGGAAATCCAGAAGAGGATTGAACGAGGCGAGCGAACGCTTGTCACAACTCTTACAAAGCGTATGGCCGAGGAGCTTAACGATTATTTCCTGAAGTTGAAGATTAAGACGGCCTACATCCACAGCGACGTCGATACGATGGACCGAATCAAGATTCTCGACGGGCTGCGTGCAGGGGTGTACGATGTGCTTATCGGTGTGAATCTTCTTCGTGAGGGTCTCGACTTGCCCGAGGTGTCGCTGGTTGCGATTCTCGATGCCGATAAGGAAGGATTTCTGCGCAGCCACCGCTCGCTTACTCAGACCGTAGGCCGTGCGGCACGAAATCTCAACGGCGAGGTGATAATGTATGCCGACAAGATTACCGACTCCATGCGGCAGACCATTGAAGAGACCGAGCGCCGCCGAGCCATACAGCTTGCCTACAACGAAGAGCATGGAATCACCCCAAAGGCGATTATCAAAGCCAGAAATGCCATCGTTGGCATGGAGATGGAAGAGGTGGACATGGATTACGGTACAAGTTCGCGCCCGGCACGTCAGACGGACAAGCGCGACAAAAAGGAGCGCCGCAGGAGCGCCGAGGCCGTACCGTACGCTTCGGAATATTCCACATCGGTGGATATCGCAGCCGATCCGGTGGTTCCGTACATGAACGAGGCCGAGCTCCAGCGTTCAATCAACCGCATGCGTGAAGAAATGGTGAAAGCCGCCAAGGAAATGGAATTCATGACTGCCGCCAGGCTGAGAGATGAAATTATCAAACTTGAGGCTCGTCTTGAAGATATGAAAAAAGTATCATGAGTGATATCGAAATAAAAGATAATACTTCAATAGATTATTCGCGTCTACGACCCACCGACTGGCTTCCGACTTCGGTAAAGGAAATGCAAGCCTTAGGGTGGGATTATGTCGACGTGGTTATATTCTCGGGTGATGCTTATGTGGATCATCCTTCGTTCGGAGCGGCAGTAATCGGCCGCACGCTTCAGAAAGCCGGCTATCGCGTGGCAATTGTTCCGCAGCCAAACTGGCGCGACGACCTTCGCGATTTCCGCAAATTCGGTGCGCCGCGATTGTTTTTCGGAATTTCGCCCGGAGCGATGGACTCGATGGTGAATCATTACACGGCCAACCGGCGCTTGCGTTCCGACGATGCTTACACACCCGGAGGTCGCCACGGCATGCGCCCCGATTATCCAACGATAGTGTACTCAAAGATACTGAAGGAGCTGTTTCCCGATGTACCTCTGGTGGGCGGCGGCATAGAGGCCTCTTTACGTCGCCTGTCGCATTATGATTATTGGGAAGACCGTCTGCGCCCCTCGATACTTGCCGATTCCTCGCTCGACATGATAATTTATGGCATGGGGGAAAAGCCTGTGCTTGAAATCGCTTCGAGATTGGCTTCGGGAGAGAAAATAGGCGCGATGACCGATGTAAGACAGACGGTAGTCCTTCGGCCTGCGGCTGAAATTCCTGACGGCAACGATGAGGCCAATATCGTTCTGTCATCGTTCAAGGACTGCATGAGAGATAAAAAGCTCCAGTCGGCCAATTTCAAGCACATCGAGCAGCAGAGCAACCGTCTTGACGGCGGTGTCACCTTGTGGCAAAAGACCGGCGATGTTGCCGTAAAGGTCAATCCTATGTATCCCGCCATGACTCAGGGAGAGATTGACGCATCATTTGACCTTCCATACACCCGCTTGCCGCATCCGCGCTACAAGGGCAAGGTGATTCCGGCTTACGAGATGATACGCCATTCGGTGAATATGCACCGCGGATGTTTCGGAGGCTGTGCGTTCTGTACGATTTCCGCCCATCAGGGAAAATTCATCGCATCGCGCTCTAAGGAATCAATCATGCGTGAGGTGCGCCAGGTTGTCAAAATGCCCGATTTCAAAGGTTATATCTCAGATCTTGGAGGTCCCTCAGCCAACATGTACGCCATGGGAGGAAAGGATAAGAGCATATGTGCCAAGTGTATGCGTCCTTCATGTCTGCATCCCGCTCCGTGCGTCAACCTTAATACCGACCATCGCCCCTTGCTGGATATCTACCATGCGGTGGATGCCTTGCCGGAAGTCAAGAAATCGTTTATCGGCAGTGGGGTGAGATATGACCTGTCAATGCATCCTACCGGGGATGCCGAAGTTGACAGAACCAACCGGAAGTACAACGAGGAACTTATCACAAGCCATGTTTCAGGCCGACTTAAGGTGGCTCCGGAACACACTTCCGACGAAGTGTTGAAGATAATGCGCAAACCGTCGTTCAGTCTGTTTCATAAATTCAAGCGTCTGTTTGACGACGTCAACCGGCGCAGCGGCATGAAGCAGCAACTGATTCCGTATTTCATATCAAGCCATCCCGGATGCAGAGCCGAAGATATGGCACTGCTTGCGGCTGAGACCAAAGACTTGAATTTTCATCTGGAGCAGGTGCAGGATTTCACTCCCACGCCAATGACATTAGCCACGGAAATATATTATTCAGGCTACCATCCTTATACCGGTGAAAAGGTGTACACCGCAGTGAGCAAAGATCAGAAACTCGAGCAGAGAAAGTTCTTTTTCTGGTACGACCCCGCATACAGGGCTGATATAACCCGCACGCTTCATAAAATCGGACGTCCTGATTTGATAGGCAAGTTATTCGGCAATCATCCGCCGCATCGACAGCCGCCGAAGAAGAAGTAATTACTCCTTTACGAAAAGCATACGTATTTTGCCGAGAAAGTGCACTGTACGGATTCCAAACAAGTCCAGTGCGATGGTTCTTACCCGGCGATACAGATGCCGAGATTTCGGCTCCCATGAGCCGGAAAAGTGATGGATGCATACCGTGCGCGATGTTGTGTGAATCTTGCCGGTAATGTAGGATTTAGGGCTAAAGTATTCTTGCGGATATATCTCAAATCCGCCTGCGCTTTGGCGCTCGCCGGTGGGAAGCATACCGAAGTCTTTAAGCCGGGCGCTAAGTGTCCTTACGTTTACGGTGGTGTCCTCCGTTCCGTCCGGTTTCAGGAAAGACCGCGAGCGGTAGTCGGCAAGTAAACTTTCGATAAGCGGATTGTGCGGGGCGGTGGCAATAAAAGCAGTGGACACTAATTCATCACTCTCAAATCCTAATACGCCCTGTCCGGAAGCAAGAATCTCAAGAGGAGAATTGATTATTTCCACATCCGTATCCATGTATATTCCTCCCATCTGCGATAGGGCATGTAATCGCGCCACATCCGACACGAAAGCGTATTTGCGCCTTCCGTAGGCTTGTACAGCATAAGGGTAGGGCGACATGTCGAAGTTGTCCTCATTCCACTCCATAATCTTATAATCCGGCAAAAATTTCCGCCAGGACTCGATACAGCGCAGGATGGCGCGGGGTTTTCGTCCGCGGCCAAACCAACAGTAATGTATAATCCGGGGTATATCCGTATTGCAGGAGGGAATGTTATCGCTCATCGTAAGAGACAAGTGGGTGGTTTAATAAAAGAGTGTCCGACTAAAATAGCCGGACACTCAGACTTTTATGATTGAATATTATTCAAATTCAACGAGTACGGCGTCGGTTCCGACAACATCGTTGGGCTTGACGAAGATTCTCTTAACAACTGCGTCGCGTTCGGAGGATACGTCATTTTCCATCTTCATTGCCTCATAAACGAGGATGGTCTCGCCTTTCTTCACGCTTGCGCCGGGCTGTACATTTATAGAAATGATACGTCCGCCCATGGGAGCTTTGAGAGTCGGGCCTGTGATGGGTTCTTCCGGTTCCTTTGCAGCTTCCTCGGCCTGAGCTTTTGCTTCCTCTTCCTTGGCTGTTGCTTTGTATTCTTCGGCGCGTAGGTTGCGGAGGAAAGTGTTGGCAACAGTGGGGAGAAGTTCAAGAAGCAGTTCTTCCTCGCGGTTGGAAGCAAGGGGCACATTGCCATATTCGGGAAGTACAGGATTCTCAGGCTTCTTGTAGGAAGAAACGTCGTAAGGCTTCTCAACGGGGCTTCCGGTGATTTTCTCACGGAACGCGGGATCAACGGGCACGGGTGTATGGCCGTATTCGCCCTTTACGAGAGAAATAAACTGGTTGGACGGGTTGGAGTAGTCGGGATTGCCTTTTTTGCGGTCAAGAGCAACACTTACGGCCTGCGAGCCTACAATCTGGCTGGTAGGTGTAACAAGAGGCACAAGACCTGCATCGCGGCGTACCATCGGGATAAGTGCCATGGCATCGTTGAGCACGTCCTCGGCGCCAAGAGCCTTGAGCTGTGCCACCATATTGGAGTACATGCCACCGGGAACCTCAGCGTTCTTGACAATTTCGTTAGGTTTGGGGAAGCCGAAGTATTCCTCAATCTTATGGCAGGCATCGAGCAGAGTTTCCTCATCAAGGGCTTTTGCGGCAGCAATTGCGCGGTCGAGCTGGGCGTCGATTTCGGCAGGGAGCTTGTCGGTGAGAGGATCGAACTCGCGAGGCATCTTGCCAAGGTCGAACGCCTTGAGCGATTCGCGGGCAGCGCGCAGACGGGTACGGATTTCTCCTACGGCCTTCATGTCGGCTTCGATTTCAACGCCGAGTTTCTGGCAGAAGAGATAGATGAGTTCGATTGCAGGTGCAGCCGAACCGCCTCCGAACCACCAGATGTTAGTGTCGAGGATGTCAACCCCGTTGATGATAGCCATCACACTGGAAGCGAGACCGTAGCCGGGAGTACAGTGGGTGTGGAAGTCCACGGGTACTTTCAGGGCTGCCTTGAGCTTGGAGATGATAGAAGCGGCACGCAGAGGATTCACGAGGCCGGCCATGTCCTTGAGGGTAATGATTTTGGCACCAAGGGCTTCCATTTCCTTCGCTTTGTTCACGAAATACTCGTCGGTGAAAATCTTTTCAGGTTCGGCAGGCTTCTTGCCGAAAAGTTTTGCGAAAAATCCCTTGGGCTCGGGAGCTTCAGTCTTGGGATCGACGGTGTAGCACACAGCTCCGTCGGCGATTCCTCCAAGCGAGTTGATAAGGCGGATTGATTCCTTTACGTTGTCAATGTCGTTGAGCGCGTCGAAAATTCGCATCACGTTAAGGCCGTTTGCGATGGCTTCCTTGTAGAAACCTTCGAGCACATAGTCCGGATAAGGAACGTATCCGAAGAGGTTGCGTCCGCGAGAGAGCGCGGAAAGAAGTGATTTTCCCTTCATGACCTTTGATACGCTGCGAAGACGATCCCAGGGGGATTCTCCAAGGTAGCGCATTACTGAATCGGGTACTGCGCCGCCCCAGACTTCCATGATGTAGAAGCCGGCGTTTTCGTAGTACGGCAATAGCTTGTCAATCTCAGCCTGGCTGAGTCGGGTTGCAAACAGAGACTGCTGGCCGTCGCGCAGGGTCAGGTCGCGGATTTGTAATTTGCGTTGTTCCATATTTTATCCTTTTTGGGTAATAGTCATGGTTAGTTGATATCAGACGCAAATTTAAAACATTATTTTTGAATTAAAGAAAAAATTCCGTAATATTTTCAACAAGTCAGACAAAAGGCGGAAAATCCGGTTGGACTTTCCGCCTGAAAATGGTATAGTTGGATAGGTTTAATCCATCATATCTGTTTCGTTAAGAATCTTGTCAAGTTGAGCCTGCAATTCCTCTTTCTTTGGTAGATACAGCTGATAGCGGGCAACAAAAAGTTGATTTGTAATGCCTTCAAGGGCATATTCCATCAATACTTCATCGCGTTTAGCACCGAGAACAATTCCAATGGGAGGGTTGTCATCCGGCATACAGACTTCATTTTTGAAGTAATTCAGGTAGAGGTTCATTTGTCCGATGTCTCCATGCGATATTTCATTTCTTTTAAGGTCTATCAGGACGTAGCATTTTAATATACAGTGGTAAAATACCAAATCAACCTTGAAATGACGTCCTCCTATTGACATCCCATACTGGCGACCGATGAAAGCAAATCCGCGCCCAAGTTCAAGTAGGAATTTCTCCATGTTATCTTTAAGGGCTTTTTCAAGATCACACTCTTTATAGCGTTTCTTATGCGGAAGTCCGGTAAACTCCAATACGTACGGGTCATGAATTACATCTTCAGCAGAAAGGATTGGATGGCCTTGGCGGGCGAGCGCCAAAACGCCCTTTTTGTCGGTGCTCAGCGCAAGCCGATGAAACAGTGAGGATTTAATTTGCCGCTTCAATTCCCGAACCTTCCACTTTTGATTAATTGCTTCCTGAAAATAAAACTGCAGTTCCATCTTATCCTCACATTTCAGCAACTCAAAATAGTGGCTCCAAGTCAATAGGTGAGACACCGTCTCACGTTTTGGGAAAGTAAGATAGAACTTTCGCATATATATGAGGTTTGACCGGCTGAATCCTCTGCCTCTCCGGACTGTCAAGTCTTTTGCCAAACGTGTCAGAAGGAATTTCCCATATTCGGCGCGCATTTCCCCTTTTTGCTCAAACTCAACAATATATTGCCCTGTCTGCCAGTTGGCTTCAAGCAGTTCAGTATTGACAGCCTCGGCTGCGCGATATTTTGCCGAGGTCCATAAATCGTCAATACGGCAAATCAAATTGTCGTAATCGTCCTGCGGTACCACCGCAAATATGTCTTTTATTTGTTCCGCCATAATTCGTGACATTTAAGAATTCGACTCTCGGTATTCAAACTGCCAATCCATCAGAAATATAACAGATATAGAGCTAAAATAGTCCATGATGCTATACTTCAAAAATTGCTATGTTATGTGTCTATTCCTCTCACAAAGATATAAATATTTTTTGAGTTGGCAAATATAGGCTACGAAACATATTGCCATATTAATTAAGAAGCAAAAGGCGGAAAATCCGGTTGGACTTTCCGCCTGAAAAATAGTATAGATACAGTTTTATTATCGGATCATTGCCTTGATAGAGGTATCTGCGCTTCTTACGATATAGCATCCGGAGGGGAGGGGGAGGGTTTCTCCGTCGGCAAGGCTTGCGGAAGTGAATTTACGACCGTCGACGGTGTAGATTTCCACTTCGGCAGCTCCGATGGCGCGGATTCCGTTGTGCTCGACAACAATTGACGATGTGGATTCGGCACGGATGTCATCAACAGATGAAAGTCCTTTTTTCTCAACTTTTACATTGTCGATATACAGCGCCAAGGCATTGTATGGATCGGAAGCCATGGCATGGAAACCGATGTGATGATTTCCCGTTTCCTTGCAAGCGAATGTGCATTTGCGTGTAAGCCAAGTGTAGTCGGAGTCGGGAATAGTCTCACATTCGAGAACAGTGTATGTCATGTCGTCCGGTTCAAGGCCTGTACCGGCTTTCACTTCGAGTTCTTCAGTAGCGATGGTGCGCACATCGAAAGAGACCTCATAATCATATCCGGCCTCCATCTTTATATAGGGCGAAATCAGCCAGTCATTCTTGGCATTTTCATTGTCATAGATTCGGAAGTATCCGAAGTCCCACTGGTATTCCCAGGAGTGTCCGTCGTCGTTAGCATCGGCAACAGTCCAGATTTGGGCGGCGGAATAAGATGTGAAATCCTCAGACCAGGGTGTGTCATATGCTTCTCCCACCATGATACGGTTGGTTGTGAGAGGCAGTCCGGAAATGTTTTCATCCATATACGGCATGACTTCATATGACAGCTTCACAGGCTCGGAAGAATCAAATGTGTCGATAAAGGGTGATGTGGCATCTTCCGATACAACGTCGAAAGAGGGCAGGCGGCGTACACGGTATTTGACTGAAGACAGGTCAACGTATCCTCCGTGTGCTCCGGAAGTTGGATTGTCCCAGGTCACAACAAATTCAGAATCGGAATCACCTCGCGTAAGTTTAAGATTCTCAACACCCATCGGAGTGTCTTTTCCTACATAGATTCCGGACAATGTAGCGCTTCCACCTTTGCCTGCCGAATTGGAAAGTACAACCTTGAAATCATAAAGGCCTGATGCGGGTACGGAAATCAGACATGCTGCTTTCTCGCCGGGATTAGTTGAACCGCTTCCAACCACTGCATCATTCGCAAAGACTTCATATGCGATTTCACCTTCCAGCTCGTCGCCCGAATGGGTAAGGCCGGGAGCTGTGAATGTGATTGTGCCGGAAAGAGATCCATCGGTGAATTCAACAGCAATATCTTCAGGGGCAGCCGGAGCATTTGGGGCAGCTTCAACGTCACCGGCCCAGAGAGTCACGAATTCCTCATTGTTGGTGAAATCCTTTATTTTGCTTACGCTTGCAGTAGCAGGGTCGACCGAGTAAAGGGCATTGATGTCATCATTGCAGGCCGCCCAGAATATTTCATCACCTTCAGGCGAGAAGGTCATTGACTGCTCGTATTCGGGATAAATTCCGGTGGAACCGACATAGGTAAGGTCGGCATTGCCGGTGTTGACTTTGTAAAGATTTGAGTTGGAAGCGATGGCAAAGAGTTCTCCGTCGGGATTGAACGCCATTGCAACAATGTAAGTGTTTCCATATCCGAAATACAGGCTGCCGTAGCCTATTTGGGTAATGGTGCGGTTTGATATGTCAAGTATGCCGAGGTATGATTCCGTGCCATAGTAACCGCTTTCCTGATATGCAGTGTAAATTTTGCTGTCAACAGGGTTATAAGCGAGCACTTGCTGAGGCTTTGCTATTCCCCACGCGCTTCCGATACGGGTAATCAAGGTGTAGCCATCCGATGCGTCATACACATAAGCTGCATATTCCGCTCCGTATTCACCTGCCTCCGCGCTTAATGTATAAAAGCGGTCGCCGGCTTTGACCGCGCCACAATTTGGCTCAGCTACGATATCTGCCACACGTTCCATCGTGGCATTATCTCCGGATGAGAACTTAAAGATTCCATGATCGCCATTGCCGTTGTACAGCTGGCCGAACAGAGTGACATCCTGCGAGGTCGCGGATGTGGCAAGAATAGTGAAAGCGCTTGCCGCAAGACTGAATAAAAATTTTTTCATAGAGTTGGTATTGGTTGATAATGATATTTGTTTGACAGAAATTGATGCAAAAAGATTGCAAACAAAGGGAAATGAAGAGCGTGGCGCTAATCATTGTGCAAATATAGGTATATTTTTGCAAGAAACAAGCCCGGAGGAGGAAAAGACTCGTTTTTTGTGAAAAAATAATTTCAAAGAACAAAATGGATGATTTTTTCATTACCTTTGCGTATATAAGTAGGATGTATTAATAACAGCATATCTAAATCACTGAATTAAATGTTCGATTTTTTTACGAAGAAGAAATCTCCGGCAGAAATCTGTTTTCATACCGATATACATTGCCACATTGTCCCGGGAGTAGATGACGGTTCGCCCGACGCAAGTACGTCTGCCGATTTGGTAGAACGTATGCAGAAGTGGGGCATCAACCGGATTATCGCCTCACCGCATGTGACGCAGACCACATTTGAGAACACTCCCGATATTCTTGATCCCGCTCTCGAGGAACTGCAGGAGGAACTGAAACGCCGCGGAAATAATATTGAAGTATCCCATTCCGCCGAGTATAGGATTGACGAATTTTTTCAGCAACAATTGGAAAAAGGAGTGATAATGCCATATCCCAACAAATATCTGCTCATCGAAAACTCCTTTATTCTCGAGCCGTGGAATCTGGACCAGCTTGTATTTGATCTTCAGGTAGAAGGTTACAGACCTATCCTGGCGCATCCCGAGAGATATTCATATTATTATACCAAACTCTCCCGATACAAGGCTCTTCACGATGCCGGTCTGAAATTCCAGATCAATCTTCTCAGTCTTGCCGAGAACTACGGTAAAGCTGAGCGTAAGGTAGCTGAAACGCTGATTGAAGAAGGCCTTGTGGACTTTATAGGTACCGACCTTCACCGCCGCCATCATGCCGATGCCATCGACAGCTATCTCATGACAAAAAATGCCCGGAAGCATATGGATATGCTCAGGGATGTGGTGAAGAACGATACAGCGTTTACCTGATTCCCCCTCTGTCGAAAAACCATCATTATTATTTATAACCTTAACTAATCCCTGACAAATGGAAAAATCCTTATTTTGGATAGTGCCTGCGGCATCGCTGCTCGCGCTTCTTCTTGCGTGGTATTTCTACCGCGGCATGATGAAGCAGAGCGAAGGCACTGATCTTATGAAGAAAATCGCGTCACACGTACGTAAGGGCGCGATGTCCTATCTCAAACAGCAGTATAAAATCGTAAGCGTCGTTTTCATCGTGATCGCTGTGATTTTTGCTGTTATGGCTTATGGTTTTGACCTCCAGAACCACTGGGTTCCCGTGGCTTTCCTTACCGGCGGATTCTTCTCCGGACTTTCCGGTTTCCTCGGAATGAAAACCGCGACCTATGCCTCGGCACGTACTGCCAACGCAGCCCGCACTTCGCTCGACGGCGGTTTGAAGGTCGCCTTCCGAAGCGGTGCCGTGATGGGTCTTGTTGTTGTCGGTCTCGGCCTTCTCGACATATCTTTCTGGTATCTGATTCTTGACTATTTCGTTGCGGACGACCCGACGGCTCCGACTGCCAAATTGTGTATGATTACCACCACGATGCTTACATTCGGTATGGGCGCGAGCACACAGGCGCTCTTTGCCCGTGTCGGAGGCGGTATCTACACCAAGGCTGCCGACGTTGGTGCCGACCTCGTGGGAAAAGTTGAGGCCGGTATTCCCGAAGACGACCCCCGTAACCCGGCTACAATCGCCGACAATGTGGGCGACAACGTGGGTGACGTTGCCGGTATGGGCGCCGACCTTTATGAATCCTATTGCGGTTCGATTCTTGCAACAGCTGCCCTCGGCGCTGCCGCATTTATCGGCGCGGGTGACACGGTAATGCAGTACAAGGCGGTGATAGCACCTATGCTTATTGCAGCAGTTGGTATCGTCCTTTCAATTCTTGGCATCTTCGCCGTACGCACCAAGGAAAACGCTACGATGAAGAACCTTCTCGGTTCGCTCGCTTTCGGCACCAATCTCAGCTCGATACTTATCATCGGCGCCACCTTCCTGATTCTCTGGGTGCTTCAGCTCACCAACTGGGTCAATATCTCGCTGGCTGTGGTTGTTGGTCTTGCCGTTGGCGTTGTCATCGGACGTTCCACAGAATATTACACATCCCAGTCATATAAACCTACCCGTAAGCTCGCCGAAAGCGGCACCACGGGTCCCGCCACAGTAATTATCTCCGGCGTGGGTCTCGGCATGGTTTCGACGGCAGTTCCTGTTTTGGCCGTTGTTGCAGGTATTATTCTTTCATACTGGCTCGCGTCAGGATTTGATTTCTCCAATGTGGCAATGGGTCTTTATGGCATCGGCATTGCTGCGGTGGGTATGCTCTCGACACTCGGCATCACGCTTGCCACCGACGCTTACGGTCCTATCGCCGACAATGCAGGCGGCAACGCTGAAATGAGCGGACTTGGCGAAGGCGTGCGCAAGCGTACCGACGCCCTCGACTCTCTCGGCAACACAACCGCAGCCACCGGCAAAGGCTTCGCCATCGGATCTGCCGCACTTACCGGTCTTGCCCTTTTAGCATCGTATGTCGAGGAACTCCGCATCGGCATGTCCCGCCTCGGAACAACCGTAATCGAACTTCCCGGCAATATCGTGCGTCCGCTGCATGAAGCATCTTTCACCGACTTCATGACATATTTTGATGTAACACTCATGAATCCGAAGGTACTTTCCGGAATGTTTATCGGCAGCATGATGGCCTTCCTTTTCTGTGGTCTTACAATGAACGCCGTTGGCCGCGCAGCCGCCCACATGGTTGAGGAAGTGCGCCGCCAGTTCCGTGAAATCAAGGGCATCCTCACCGGAGAAGCCGAGCCCGACTATGCACGTTGCGTCGAGATTTCAACCAAGGGCGCGCAGCGAGAGATGGTGTTCCCGTCGTTGCTCGCAATTGTTGCTCCCATCCTTACCGGTCTTGTATTCGGCGTGCCCGGCGTAATCGGTCTGCTCGTGGGTGGTCTTGCCGCAGGATTCGTGCTTGCAATCTTCATGGCTAATTCCGGCGGAGCATGGGACAATGCCAAGAAATATATCGAGGAAGGAAACTTCGGCGGAAAGGGTAGTGAGACACATCGCGCCACCGTTGTCGGTGATACTGTGGGCGATCCTTTCAAGGACACTTCCGGTCCGAGCCTCAATATCCTCATCAAACTCATGTCGATGGTATCTATCGTTATGGCAGGTCTAACCGTAAGCTGGAGCCTGTTCTAAGAAAATACTATCCGAAATACGGAGGAGGGCAGTCCCATCGCGGGATTTGCCCTCTTTTTATTATTGCGACCTCCTTTTTGAGATTAAACGAGTGGATATCTCGTGATTTTTATGTACTTTTGCCAATTAAAACAAGAATCCTACCATTCGTCTGATTCAAATATATAATAAACCATATAATTATATGAACGAACTGCCTCAGAAATATAATCCTGCCGACGTCGAGGAACGTTGGTATGCTTATTGGCTTGAACATCGACTTTTTCATTCCGAACCTGACGCTCGTGAACCCTATACAATTGTAATACCCCCGCCAAATGTGACAGGTATCCTCCACATGGGTCACATGCTCAACAATACAATCCAGGATATTCTTGTGCGTCGTGCCCGCATGCAGGGAAAGAACGCCCTCTGGGTTCCCGGCACCGACCATGCTTCAATATCGACCGAGACGAAGGTAATCGCAAAACTCGCGTCGGAAGGCATCAAAAAGACCGACCTCACCCGCGAGCAGTTCCTTGAACACGCATGGGCATGGACAGAGAAGCACGGTGGCATAATCCTCAAGCAGCTCCGTAAGCTCGGCGCATCCTGCGATTGGGAACGCACCGCTTTCACAATGGACGAGAAACGTTCGGAAAGTGTGGTTAAGGTTTTCTGCGACCTCTACGACAAAGGCCTTATCTACCGCGGATGGAGAATGGTGAACTGGGACCCCGTGAACCGCACCGCAATCAGCGATGATGAAGTATTCTTCGAGCAGGAGCAGTCGAAGCTCTATTATCTGAAATATTACGTGGCTGATGACGACGCTCAGCCTGCCGCTGCCGAGGAAGGACAGGTAATCCATACCGACTCCGAAGGTCGCCGATATGCCGTGGTTGCCACTACCCGTCCTGAGACAATCATGGGCGATACGGCTATGTGCATCAATCCCAAAGACCCGAAGAACACATGGCTCAAGGGTCACAAGGTTATCGTTCCTCTTGTAGGCCGCGAGATTCCGGTGATTGAAGACCGCTATGTGGATATCGAATTCGGTACTGGCTGTCTGAAGGTTACACCCGCCCACGACAAGAACGACAATATGCTCGGCAAGAAGCACGGTCTTGAAACAATCGACATCTTCAACGAAGACGCCACCGTCAACGAGGTTGCCGGAATGTATGTAGGCATGGATCGTTTCGACTGCCGCAAGGCTATCGTGGTTGACCTTGAGAAAGCCGGATTACTCGAAAAGGTAGAGGATTACACCAATAACATCGGTCTTTCGGAACGTACTAAAGTGCCCGTTGAGCCGCGTCTTTCGCTCCAGTGGTTTGTGAACATGAAGCACTTCGCCGAACGTTCGCTCAAGCCCGTCATGGACGACGTGATTAAGTTCGTGCCTGAAAAGTACAAGACCACATACCGCATCTGGCTTGAAAACATCCAGGACTGGTGTATCAGCCGTCAGCTCTGGTGGGGTCATCGCATCCCGGCCTACTTCTACAACTGCGAGGATGAGCCGGAGGCTTTTGTCGTTGCACGCAACGCCGAGGAAGCTCTTGAAAAGGCTCGTATCGCATCCGGAAATCCGGAATTGCGCATGGATGAAATCTGTCAGGACGAGGCTGCCCTTGACACCTGGTTCTCTTCCTGGCTGTGGCCTATCACCTTGTTCGACGGCATCAATAATCCCGGCAACGAGGAGATCAATTACTATTATCCCACGGCAACGCTTGTCACCGGCCCGGACATCATCTTCTTCTGGGTTGCCCGAATGATTATGGCCGGATACGAATATGTAGGCAAGCAGCCTTTCGACAATGTATATTTCACCGGTATCGTACGCGATGCCATCGGCCGCAAGATGTCGAAGACACTCGGTAACTCTCCCGACCCCCTCGATCTTATCCGTGATTACGGTGCCGACGGTGTCCGCATGGGTCTTATGCTTGCCGCACCGGCCGGAAATGACATCATGTACGATGACAAGCTCGTGGAGCAGGGACGTAACTTCTGCAACAAGATCTGGAATGCTTTCCGTCTTGTGAAAGGTTGGGAAGTTGACGACACGATAGCCCAACCTGAAGTTGCAGCAATGGCCGACAAGTGGTTTACATCAAAACTTAACGCCACCATTGCTGAAATCGACGACCTTTTCGAGAAATTCCGCATCAGCGAGGCTCTTATGGCTGTATATCGCCTGTTCAGGGATGAATTCTCCTCGTGGTATCTTGAAATGGTTAAGCCCGCATACCAGAAACCTATCGACCGCAAGACTTACGAAGCCGTAGTGGCTCATTTTGATTCGCTCCTTCGTCTGTTGCATCCCTTCATGCCCTTCATTACTGAAGAACTTTGGCAGCACCTTGCCGAACGTCGCGAAGGCGAGTCCATCATGTATGCAAGCATGCCCAAGGCCGGAGAGGCCGACAAGGCCATGCTCGACGAAATGGAGATGGCAAAGGAAGTGATTGCCGGAATACGTGCCGTGAGAGTGCGCAAGAATATTCCTCAGAAGGAAGAGCTCGAGCTTCGCGTCCTCGGCAATCTCCCCGCCGGACTGCATGCGCTTGTTGCCAAGCTCGGCAATCTTTCCGGAATCGTATGCAATGCTGAAAAGGACGCTGCCGCACAGTCGTTCCTTGTGGGTACGCTCGAATTCAATATCCCCATGGCTAATTCGATTGATGTCGAGGCCGAGAAAGAACGCATCGAAAAAGAAATTGCATATCTTGAAGGTTTCAAGCAGTCGGTTGAGAAAAAGCTCTCCAACGAACGCTTCGTTTCCCATGCGCCCGAAGCTGTCGTAGCCAATGAGCGCAAGAAACTCGAAGATGCCACCTCGAAGCTGTCGGCTCTTCGCGAAACCCTCGCAGCCCTTGCCTGAAAATGATTTTATGCACCCCGGCAGCAATCATAAGCGGCCGGGGTGCATTTCTTTTCAAATCGTTTCAAATCCCTCACCCGATATGAAAAAACTTATATCATCACTTGTATTAGCCGTTGCCCTGTCTTTTCAGGCCGGAGCGGTAACTCCCCGGATTATGTCAATGGAAAGAGATCCGATGCACATTCTCACCGTGGATAAGCAGCGTGCGTCGACCGACGGTGTGTCGAAGTGCGCCATGATAAAGGTGCAGCTTCCGGTTGAAAATGTCCGTTTTGAGGGAGATATTGTCGGCGACGTGGAATATCACATATCCGAGTATTGGGTCTGGGTCTGGAAAGAGTCAAGGCGCTTGCAGATAATGTGTCCGGGTCATCATCCCCTGATGGTGGAATTCGGCGACTGGCTCGGAAACGAGAAACTTGCCGAAAACGGAGTGTATAAGCTCGTCGTGCAGCCGGACATGGCATCCTTGCCCGGACAGCGCGCGGATACTGTCGTCACGGAAAAGGTTGTGTATGTGCAAAAGCCGAAGCCGGAAGATGTGTACTATCCCACATGGGCGCTGTGTCCGATGTTGAAGAAATTCAACATGCGTGTTTACAGCGGCTTCGATTCCAAATCATATATCGGTGGTTACATCGGCGGCAATCTGTCGTATTTCCAATTTGGTTTTGAATTCAATGTTTCAAAAGGTGTGGACAAATTGGCTACGCAGTATGTTGAAAAAGACAATTTAAATGGCTACTATTTCCAGTCGGAGACCAACCCGGAAACAGCAGGATGGGAAAAGTCTTATCTCAGGCCAAAATTCAATCTCATGTTCCGTCCCGGTGTGAATCTGAGGTATTTCTCGATAGAATGTGGCATTGGAGACTATTTTGTCGAAAAGTCGGTTCTCGGAATCAGCTACCTGAACTCCGAAACGGATTTTTTCAAAAATAACATTGAAGTCAAGGAAAGCTCGTCGAAACAATATTTTGTATTGTCACCGGGCATAACAGGTTATATCCCGTTCTCGACGTCCGAGCCGTTTGCCGGGGTGTCTGTTTCGGTAAATTACAACTTGGTTATGGGGGCTTCGTCGCTCAACGGGCTCACATTCGGCCTCGGTCTTTTCTTCTAATTCATCTTGTGATACCAGAAAGGCCAGGAAAGCATAATGGCAAGAGTGGCAAGCACACATGCCATGATAAAAATCTTGATGGCTCGTTTCGCGATAAGTGAAATGGGCCATCGGTCTATAAGGGCGAATGTCGCGAGGAAATAATTTCCGCCGTTTTTCTCAAGGAGATTGCGGTCGTCGCGCTCTGTATTTTCGATATCTGTCTCTGCCATGGTGCTTTTGGAATTATAATACAAATATAAGCAAACCAATCGACTTATAAAGAAAAATGCCACCCGGATGAGTGGCATTTATGATGAATGATTGGTTTATTTTGTAGCGGGACCGAGAATTGAACTCGGGACCTCCGGGTTATGAATCCGACGCTCTAACCAACTGAGCTATCCCGCCGTTTGCGAGTGCAAAGTTATGCACAATTTTTATTCTGACAAAATATTTTCGCGAAAAAATTAGCTCTCGGAGTGAACTTTTTCGCAATGCGATGAATTTCAGTGTGTTGCAAAATGACGATTTTGAAGTCAAAAAACATGCCGTCAGCAGCGCTGTGCAATAATGCGGAACTTCCCTGCTTGAACCGGAAATTTTTTGTAATTTTACCAAATAAATCAAGCGAATATCTTATATGTCATTACGACACCTGAAAAAAATATTGTTCCCGATGCTTGCGGCTGTGTCTGCCGCCCCCGGGGTGCAGGCAGAGATGCCTGACAGCATATCCTACCGGGCTTCATTGAATATGAACTATTCATCATCGGGCAACTTCGCCCCCTATATGCTCGGGTCGTGGAATCAAGGCCGATACGTTGCAGGGCGCGGAGCTTACGTAGATGTCGCGGCGGAAAAAGCGATGCGGCTGGATTCGCGATTCAGCTGGAGCGCCGGAGTGGAGGCTCTCGCCGGAGTGTCGTCCGGAGCCGACTACGACCGTTGGGCACCCGGAGAAGGGTGGTATACACATTCTGTGCGTCAGCCTGCGGTCAAACTCATAAGCCTGTACGGAAGCGTCAAGTTCAGGGGGGTGTTCATGACAGTCGGAATGAAACCCCATAAGTCATATATCGTTGACGGCAAATATTCTTCGGGGGATCTTGTAAGGAGCAATAATGCCAATCCCATTCCCGGAGTGGAAGTGGGATTCGTCGATTTCCAGGACATACCTTTTACCAACGGGTGGGTGCAGATTGAAGGACGGATAATGTACGGACGGCTTTTCGACAACAGTTTCGTCGAAAACCGTTACAATTATTACACCGGCCTTATCGCAAACGACCTTTGCTATACTTACAAACGTTGCTACTTCCGCACAAAGCCCTCGCAGCCGCTTTCGGTGACTGTGGGGATGCAGACAGCAGGACTTTTCGGAGGTAACACAAGGTACTACCACCGCGGTGAAGTCACAAGCCGTGTCGACCGCGGATTCCGCGTAAAAGACCTGTGGGAAATGTTCTTCCCCTCGCTTGGAAGTGGCGAAGGCTACTATCTCGGCAGCTCGCTCGGTTCGTGGGATTTCAATGCAAGATACAATATCCCCGGCAATCACGGCACTCTTGAGGCTTACTTTGAATGGCCTTGGGAGGATGGTTCCGGCATCGGACGCCGCAACGGCTGGGACGGACTTTGGGGTCTTAGCTATGACACAGGACGCCCCGGATGGTTCAAAAAAGCCGTGGTGGAATACCTTGATTTCCGCAATCACAGCGGCCCCCTGCATTTTGCTCCCAACGACCGGCCCGGTACTGACATCACAACCGAGGCAACCGGAGGTGACAATTATTTCAACAACGACGTGTACGGCCCCTATGCCTATTACGGCATGGCAATCGGAACTCCATTCCTCCTTTCGCCGGTGTACAATACCGACGGATACTGGCAATTCGCCCACAACCGTGCGCAGGGATTTCATCTGGCCGCAGGAGGTGATATTACAAGCGACATCGAATGGATAGCCAAAGTGAGCTATCAGAAAGCATGGGGCAGCGGTCGCGAGCCGCAGGCTGTGGCCTTGCATGACACCTCGGCCCTTGTGGGGGTGTCGTGGACGCCGTCAGCTCTTGGGTTGAAAGGATGGAATTTCGATTGCTCTCTCGCCCTTGACAACGGCACGCTTCGAGGAAATAATTTCGGCGCGGCAATTGCCATCAGGTATTCAGGAAACATAACAGTCAAACACCCGAAGAAATGAAGAGAGTATCAATAATCATAACACTGATTGCCGCCGGCATACTTTCGGTTATTCTCGGCTCATGCCGCATGAACAACGGCGATATAGGCCATTACTTCGGCACATGGAGCCTTTACCGGATGGACGTTGACGGAACTCAAGCGGAGGATTTCGACTCCGAAACTACCATATGGTCGTTCCAGAACAATATAATCTTCATATACAAGATATTCCCGGGACATGAGTTCGACAACCATATCGGAACGTGGGAAGAAGCGGACGGAGAACTCCTGCTTGACTATACCCATTTCGACGACAATCAGCCAGCCGGAACAGGAGAATATTCCGCGCCGTCGTGGTTGGGATTTCCGAAAAATGAAATCATACGGCTTAAATTTGTAAAGAACACATCCAAAGAAATGGTGCTTACTGGAACATTCAGCGACGGTGAGCTTTATACATATTATCTTCGCAAGACATGGTAAGAAAAGACGATATAAAATCGACCACGGAGCTTGTACTCGTGACAGGCGCCGATGGATTCATAGGCTCACACCTCACCGAGGCATTGCTCGCCGAAGGATATAAGGTGAGAGCGCTCGCCCAATACAACTCTTTCAACAACTGGGGCTGGCTCGAAGGAGTGTCGCATCCCAATCTTGAAATCGTGTGCGGCGATGTGCGCGACCCGAATTTCTGTATGGAGATAGTGCGCGGATGCACGAAGGTGTTCCATCTGGCAGCGCTTATCGCGATTCCTTACAGTTACGTGGCGCCCGACAGCTATGTCGACACCAATATCAAGGGCACCCTCAACATGTGTCAGGCCGCCAAGGCCTGCGGCACCGAACGTCTTGTTGTCACCTCCACCAGCGAAGTCTACGGTACGGCCCGATATGTGCCTATCGACGAAAAGCATCCCCGCCAGCCGCAATCGCCGTATTCGGCAACGAAAATAGGCGCCGATGCAATCGCGCAGAGCTTTTACAATGCCTTTGACCTGCCGGTGGTGACGGCGCGTCCGTTCAACACCTATGGCCCGCGTCAGAGCGCCCGCGCCATTATCCCTACCATCATAGGGCAAATTGCCAACGGAGCACGCCGCATCAAGGTCGGCGACCTTACGCCCACGCGTGATTTCAATTATGTAGCCGATACGGCTGCCGGATTCATCGCGCTCGGACGTACTCCGGGAATCGAAGGCCGCGACATCAACATCGCTACCGGAACGGAAATCAGCATGGCCGACACGCTCACCATGATTGCCGAACTTATGGGGGCTGATGTTACTTACGAGACCGATCCGGAACGGTTGCGCCCGGCCAAAAGCGAGGTTAACCGACTGTGTGGCGACAATACGCTTATATGCAGCCTTACCGACTGGCGCCCCAGGCACAGCTTGAAAGAAGGCCTGCAAAAGACCATCGAATGGTTCACCGTTGCCGAGAATATTGCCAAGTATAAAACCGACATCTACAACCGTTGAGTCCGGAGATATGGAAAAGTCTCAGTTGAACATTCTATTTCTCGGCGGAGCCAAACGGGTGTCGATGGCACGCATGTTCAAGGCCGCGCTTGAAAAGGAAGGCGTGGCCGGAAGCATTTTCAGCTACGAGATGGATGCCCATGTGCCCGTGGCATGCGAAGGCGAAATCATCATTGGAAAACGATGGAGCGACGAAGACGTCTATGCTCATATCGACAGTATGGTTGACGAGAAAAATATCAGTATCATCGTGCCGTTCGTCGACGGTGCTGTCGGGGTTGCGGCGGAATATGCGACCCGTTATCCCGGAAAGGTGTTCGTGCCGTGCAATCACGAGCGGACAGTGGCCGAAAGCATGTTTGACAAAGTAAAGGCAGCCGAAATCTTCTCCCGGCACGGATTGCCCGTACCGGCCACATATACTCCCGGAGACCCTTGTCTTCGCCTTATCGCCAAGCCCCGCAACGGTTCTGCTTCCAAGGGAATAATCGAAATCAATTCCCTTGAAGCTCTCGAACGGATATTGCTTGATGCAGATTCCTATCTGATTCAGGAGCGAATCGACAACCGGGATGAATTTTCGGTGGACTGTTACGTCGGCGTCTCGAGCGGCGAGATTCTTGCTCTCAGTCCGAGAATGCGCCTTGAAGTCACAGGTGGAGAGGCAAGCCGCACGGTAACGATTGATAACCCGGAGATAGCTGAGCTGACAGCTTTGACACTGAAAAAGACCGGACTTCGCGGAGCCGTGACCGTACAGTTTCTACGCGACAGGGATACTGACCGCATCATGCTCATGGAAATCAATCCCCGCCTTGGAGGGGGATGCGTGTGCTCGGTGCATGCCGGAGCGGATATTCCACGCCTTATTGTGCGTGAAGCACTCGGGCGCGAAGACTCCTTCATGGCCGCCACTCCCGGAGTCGAGATTGCAAGATATATGCAGGAAGTAGTATTTTATCCTGAACAGAAATGACACAACACAAAACGATCATAATAGCCGAAGCAGGCGTGAACCATAACGGCAACCTTGAGCTTGCCCGCAAGATGGTGTATGCCGCCAAAAAAACCGGAGCGGACTACATCAAATTCCAGACCGCAGTTCCGGAACTCGTGATATCTGAATTCGCTCCCAAGGCGGAATATCAGAAAGAAACCACGGGCGCAGCCGAGAGTCAACTCGAGATGTGCCGCGCCATACATCTGCCGCTGTCCGATTACAAAGGGTTGAAACAGTTGTGTGATGAGACCGGCATTAAATTCATGAGCACGCCCTTCGATCTCGTGTCGATTGATTGCCTGGCGGAACTCGGCATGGATTATTGGAAAATCCCGTCGGGCGAAATCACCAACCTCCCTTATCTGCGCAAGATTGCCCGCACAGGAGGCCGTGTTATACTTTCAACCGGAATGTCGACTCTTGACGAAGTTGAAACAGCCGTTGAAGTGCTTGAAAGCAACGGTATCCCCCGCAGGGATATAATCCTGCTTCACTGCACCACCCAGTATCCGACTCCTGCCGAAGCTGTGAATCTCCGCGCCATGGATGCGCTTGCTACATTGGGCTGCGGAGCTGTGGGGTATAGCGACCATACTGTCGGAATTGAGATTCCTGTTGCCGCGGTGGCAATGGGTGCAAAAGTCATTGAGAAGCATTTCACTCTTGATAAGACGCTTCCGGGTCCCGACCATAGAGCGTCGCTCGACCCTGAGGAGCTTGGCCGGATGGTGGGTGCGATACGAAAGGTTGAAGCGGCCTTAGGTAACGGTGTCAAGGAGGTCGCCGAAGCCGAGCGCCCGAATATCGAGGTTGCCAGAAAAAGTATTGTTGCAGCCAAAGACATCCGGAAAGGCGAGTTGCTTACCGAGGAAAACATCACCGTGAAACGTCCCGGCAACGGCGTGTCGCCCATGTTGTGGGATTCGGTCGTAGGCACCCCGGCAATACGTGATTTCTCATACGATGAATTGATAGAATTATGATACTGTTCCCAAACGCGAAAATCAACCTCGGATTGCGTATTCTCCGCAAGCGCACTGACGGCTACCATGACATAGAGTCGGTGCTTTATCCGGTTGGATGGTGCGATATCCTTGAAATAGTGCCGTCGCCCGACGGATGCACGCGCCTTGAGGTTTTCGGCGGAAGCGACGCTGTCATGAATTGTCCGCAGGAGAAAAATCTTGTCATGAAGGCATACCGTGCGGTTGAGAAGTTACAGCTTCCCGGATTCGGCCCTGCTCATATATTCCTAAGAAAAGTTGTGCCCGACGGTGCCGGATTAGGAGGCGGCTCCGCCGATGCGGCCTATACGATAATCGGGCTTAACAGCGTGTTCTCGCTTGGACTGAGCGAGAATGAGATGGCTGAGATTGCGGCCGGAATCGGCGCCGATTGCCCATTCTTCATCTACAACCGTCCTATGCTTGCGACTGGAACCGGTACGCAGCTCCGCGACACGGAAGTAAATCTCGGCGGAGTGGGGTGCATACTGATTGCTAAACCGTCAACCGAAGCCGTATCCACCAAAGAGGCATATGCAGGTGTTACCCCTGAAGAATTGCGCCCGGATGAGAACCTTGAACACACATTAAGTCTCGCGCCTGAAAACTGGTCGGGAGTCAGAAACGATTTTGAAGATTCCATATTTCCCTTGCGCCCTGAGATTGCGGCTTTGAAACGTAAGTTCGAGGAATACGGAGCGGTGTATACTGCCATGTCAGGCTCGGGAGCCTCGGTGTTCGGACTTTTCAAGGATTGTGACAGAGCCGAGAGCCTTCGGGAGCTTTTGTCCGCAAGCGATATGGACACTTATCTGGAGCGTTTGCAGGGCGATTGAACGTTTCACGCTATAAATTGTTGTATTTTATGAGTACAGGAATATGCCAAAGCTATTTTGGCAAGGTTTTTGTATGTATTGGAATAAAACAGAAACATAACACTTTTCAGCTATGAGCAAAAATAAACACGACGATAATATTAAAGAAGAACCTATCCACGATGTAGCGGATAACGCTGCTGAAATCGAAGATATTCTCGCAGAGAACGACGGCGAGGAAGCTGCCGGTGAGGCCGAGGCAATGGCTGCTTACGCCGACCTTCAGGCTCAGCTTGAAGAGGCTCGTGCAGCAATAGAAAAGGAAAAGAAAGATTATCTCTTCCTTATGGCCGATTTTGACAACTACCGCAAGCGTGCCGTCCGTGAGAAAGCCGACCTCATCAAGAACGCTTCCGAAAACGTGCTTAAGGGTCTTCTTCCTATTGTCGATGATTTTGAACGTGGTCTCGTGGCAGCCCAAGGCTCCGAGGATGCGGCTGCAATAAAGGAAGGCATGGAGCTGATCTACAACAAGCTCATCAAGTTCCTCCAGTCCAATGGTGTGAAAGCCATGGAAAGCACCGGAGCGGACTTCGACCCCGATTTCCACGAGGCTATCGCAACCATTCCCGCTCCGTCGGAGGATCTGAAGGGAAAGGTTGTCGACACGACCCAAAAAGGATATATGATTAACGACAAAGTTCTCCGTCATGCCAAAGTGGCGGTAGGCGAATAATCCGGCAATAGCAATTTATGGAAAACAAGAGAGATTATTATGAAGTGCTCGGTGTCGGAAAAAACGCTGATGCCGACGAAATAAAAAAAGCGTATCGCAAACTCGCGCTTAAATATCACCCCGACCGTAATCCGGGCGACAAGGCTGCTGAAGAAAAATTCAAGGAGGCTGCCGAGGCTTATGACGTGCTGAGCGATGCCGAAAAACGTAAGAAATACGACCAGTTCGGCCATTCGATGGGTCCCCAGGGATTCCCTGGCGGCGGTGCCGGAGGTTTCCACTATTCCGGCGGCATGTCGATGGAGGATATTTTCGCACAATTCGGCGATATCTTCGGCGGTGCGGGATTCGGCGGATTCAGTTCCGCCACAGGCGGACGCCGTCAGCAGCGTGCACGCCAGCGTAAAGGTACCGACCTGCGCATACGCGTAAAGCTCTCGCTCCAGGAAATCGCAAACGGTGTTTCAAAGACCTTGCGAATCCCTACGTTCGTAGCTTGTGAGCATTGCAAGGGCACAGGAGCCAAGGACGGCGTTGCTTTCGCGACATGTTCCCACTGCCACGGCACCGGAACAATCACCAGCGTCCAGAATTCGATTTTCGGCCCGATGGAATCCACCACGACCTGTCCCACCTGCGAAGGAACAGGCAAGGTGATTACCGAGCAGTGTACCTATTGCCACGGCGAAGGTGTGCAGCGCAAGGAGCAGGAAGTGAGTTTCACGATTCCGGCCGGAGTTTCCGAAGGTCAGGTTTTCACAGTCAAAGGCAAAGGCAACGCTCCGCGCCATGGCGGCGTGAACGGCGACCTGCTCGTTGTTATCGAGGAAGTGAAACATCCCGAACTTATCCGTGACGGTGCCGACTTGATCTACAATCTCATGCTCGACATCCCCACGGCTACACTCGGCGGCGCAGTGGAAGTTCCTACCGTTTCAGGCCGTGCGCGCCTGACAATTCCGGCAGGAACACAGCCCGGTAAGGTTCTCCGCCTGCGTGGCAAAGGCCTTCCCAATCCTGAAACGGGAGTACGCGGCGACGAGCTTATCAATGTGATGGTTTACATCCCCGAAAAGCTCACCGACGAGGAACGCAAGACTTTCGAGAGCCTTCGTGAATCAACCAACATCAAGGCCTCGGACGCCGACAAGAACCGAATTTTCTCAAAGTTCAAACATATCTTTGAATAAGAAACAAAACCAACGTTGCAGACGTTATAATCATGATTTTAAAACTTCATGATTATGACGTCTGTTTCATTTGATAAGAATATGGATTCCGCACTTGATGCGATAATGACACGTACGAGTGTCAGAGTATATGACCCGGACAAGACCGTGCCCGACGATGTTGTCGAAAAGCTCCTGCGGGCAGGAATGGCGGCGCCATCGGCGGTCAACCGTCAGCCGTGGGCGTTTGTGGTTGTCAAGGACCGCGCCATTCTTGATGCGTTGGCCGAGGCTCTACCATATGCAAAAATGCTCGCGCATGCACCTCTGGCAATAATTCCCTGTGGAGATTCAGCCCACTTTCTTCCCGGAGAGGACGATGTACTTTGGGTTCAGGACCTTTCGGCTGTGAGTGAGAACATACTTGTAGCAGCCAATGCTCTTGGCCTTGGCGCTGTATGGACCTGCATATATCCTCACAGCGAAAGGGAGAATCCGGTGCGCAAAATACTCGGAATCCCGGAATCGGTAGTGCCTTTCGCGGCAATTCCTGTCGGCTATCCCGCTCACGACCATAAGCCCAAGAATAAGTGGCACGAGAATCTTGTACATTACAATCATTGGTAAATGAATATCGAGCAACTTAGGGAGTTTTGTCTCCGGATGCCGCTTGCAACCGAGGATATTCCGTTCAGCACTTATCCGTCAATCGTGGCCTTCCGCCTTGCCGGAAAGATATTTGCCATGATTGATGCGGACAAGCCCACGTGGTTTGTGCTCAAGTGTGATCCGGATTATGCTATTGAATTACGGGAAAAATACCCGGAAATCACGCCTGCGTGGCACATGAACAAAAAATATTGGAATCAGGTTGACATATTCGGAGGACTGTCGGATAAGTTCATAGAAGACCTTGTAAGGGAAAGCTACGCAAAGGTAGCGGAAAAAATCCCTGCAAAGAAGCTCCGGTAGTCCGAAAAATATGTTAAATAACAGATTCTCTCCAATGTATAGTATGGAAAAGAGACGAAAATTTCGTACTTTTGTCTCTTAAATAATCCTTACTTTACGCAGTGGAATCAATCAAACAATTATATAAAATCGGCAACGGCCCGTCGAGTTCCCATACCATGGGACCGCGCAAGGCTGCCGAACAATTTGCCGCGCGCCATCCCGGAGCTACCCGGTTTGAGGTGACTCTCTATGGGGCGTTAGCAGCAACAGGCCGGGGTCACTTGACCGACGTGGCTATTCTCAAAGCCCTTTCTCCCGTAGCTCCTGCCTCGATAGAATGGAAGCCGGAAACCGTGTTGCCATTCCACACAAATGGCATGACCTTCGTGGCCTACGATATTGAAGGGCGCCCGTCCGAGCCGTGGACAGTGTATTCCATCGGTGGAGGAGATATAGTGGAAGAAGGTCATGACCGCAAGCCCGCTGAAAGCCTTTACAAGCTCACTCACATCAAGGACATCCAGGCCTATTGCGAGCAGACCGGAAAAAGCTACTGGGAATACGTCGAAGAGACAGAAGGCGCGGAAATATGGGATTATCTTCATGAAGTATGGAACGTGATGAAGGAAGCTGTCGAGCGCGGCATCGAGGCCGAGGGAGTTCTTCCCGGCGGCCTTGGAGTCAGACGCAAGGCGGTGAGCTATTACGTTCATGCCGCGGGCTACAACTCTTCGTTGAAAAGCCGAGGACTTGTGTATGCTTACGCACTTGCCGTATCTGAAGAAAATGCTTCCGGCGGAAAGATTGTCACCGCGCCCACCTGCGGCTCGTGCGGCATCGTTCCGGCGGTACTGTATCATCTGTACACATCCAAGGGCTTCAGCGAGCGGCGCATACTGCGGGCTTTGGCTACGGCAGGACTTTTTGGAAATATCGTGAAATTCAACGCCTCGGTATCCGGTGCCGAAGTAGGGTGTCAGGGTGAGGTAGGTGTTGCATGTGCGATGGCTGCCGCGGCAGCTTCCCAGCTGTTCGGCGGTACTCCGGCTCAGATTGAGTATTCAGCGGAGATGGGACTCGAACATCACCTCGGACTCACATGCGACCCTGTGTGCGGGCTTGTGCAGATTCCCTGTATCGAACGCAACGCATACGCCGCAGCGCGAGCTCTCGACGCCAACCTGTATGCAGCTTTCTCCGACGGACGCCATTCCGTAGACTTCGACCGAATCGTTGAAGTGATGAAGCAGACAGGCCATGATATTCCTTCGCTCTACAAAGAGACAGCAATGGGTGGACTTGCAGCAATAAAATAAGTTATCACGAAAACCAATCATATTAATCTATTTAGTTTTAATTCCTTATTAAAAAATCAGCATGAAACATTTCTTTAGCAAATCGCTCGTATGCGGTACAGCTTCAGTGATGCTTTTCCTTGCCGGAACTTTCTCGGCGGCTGCGGCTGACAAAGCGGTTGTAGTCATCGGCAAAGACGGTTCCCAGCATGAAGTGCTGCTCAATGCCGTATCAAGAATAGAAGTCGGCACGGAGTATATCACTTTACATGAGGCGGAAGGAAACAGCACCCAGCACGCAATCAGCGACATCGACCGTATCATGGTCGGCACTGAATCAACCTCCATCAAGGAGATTGTCAGCAAGGGTAACGTTGCCGTATGGCCCACTGTTACCGACGGACTTGTAAACGTTGCGGGAGCAACTGCAGGTGCCGAGGTAAAAGTGTATGACCTTAACGGAGCACTTGTTCAGTCAGCCACAGCAAGCGAAGGCAATGCCACAATCAATCTTTCCGGAGCCAAGAGCGGCATGTATGTAGTGTCGGTGGCCGGAAATACAGTTAAAATCATTAAAAAATAAGCCAAAAACATGAAGAAAAATATACTCATGGCAGCTGCCGTAGGTCTCGCAGCTACATTCCAGCTCTCCGCCCAGGACACAATGTATCTCGTTAAGGGCGACCGCGTTGTCGGCAAGTACAATGTTGAAGATGTAGAATATGTGACATTCAACCTCCCCGACGGTGTACACGACGAAAATCTCTGGATTACAGCCAACAATGCAGGCAAAAACACCCTTTCTTATTCAGTAGGTACGACTTCCGACAATGTTGCATATGCCCACGGCATCATCTCCTACTATCAGGCCAACCTTATTGCAATGGGTGAAATCGGCGATTCTTTCGATAATCTTTCCGATGAAGATAAAGTTGCCGTACTTCAGGCTCTCATTCCTTACGACGCATATTTCGGCAAAGGAACCCAGACCTACAATATGACCCACGGTGCAGCTGACGGCACAGGCAGCAAGTTCACAGTGCTTCCCAATACTCTTTACTACGCATGCGCATGGGAGGTTGACCCCACAACTCAGGAGCCCATGGACACCTTCACATTCAGCGAAATCAAGACTCAGGCTCCCGGCCAGTCGTCCTACAACTTCGACGTGACATTTGTTGAGCAGAACGAATACGGCCTGCAGTACAAGTTTGAAGGTGATCCTGAAATCGTGAATGTATACACATTCTATGGCCTTAAAGAAAACCTGGACATCTTCAACCAGATGTACGGTCTTGATTTCACATTCGGAACATGGGGCGCCCTCTACACCCTTGACCTCCTCAACGGCGAAGGCGAGCTTTATCCCGGCGTTTCCAACTCAATCTGGCCCGTTTATGATGCCGGAGAATATTCTCTCTACGCACGTGCCATCGACGTGAACGGCGACATTATCGACAGGGTTGTTACTATTGAGGCTGTCGGTGAGGAAAAAGAAGGTCCTCAGATCAATATCTTCAGCAAGTCAAAAGGCAATGGCTCTGTAAGCGTCAACTTTGAAATCACTCCCAGCAATGTTGAGGAAGCATATGTTCGCCTTATGACCGAAAACGACTGCGACGACAAGCTCAATGACGGCTACACACTTTGGGAAATCGCTGCAAACAGCGCTGCTCTTGATGTAACCTCTGAAATCAACAAGTGGGGTGAATACACATTCACTACTTCTGATTTCGATAAAGACCAATGGCAGTCAATCCTTATCGGCGCAAAGGATGAGGATGGCAACACCACAGTGCTCCGTCTGAGCTTCAATGACTATGAAGATACAGAATGGGCTGAATTCAAACCTGTTGCCGGCGCTCCCGCAAAGAAAGCAGCCGTAGCAAAGAAATTCACTGACTCTCCCGTTATTTCCCGTAAATAATAAGTACCTTATATCAACAGAAAAGAGGCCGGACAAAAAGTGTCCGGCCTCTTTTCTGTTGATACCATTTTTTATTTCAGGCCTTTGATATAGCTGAACCAGTCCTTATGATTCTTGAAGCCGTTCTTTTCACGTGTGCCGCATGAAATAACGCGATAACGTATCTTTCCATCAGCATCAGGTTTTACGAAAACAAGAAAATTCAGATTGTCTTCCTTTACTTCAACCACATTTGACGAATCAACAATGATACCGAGCCCCACCGTCTCAACCATTTCCGGATGGCTCTTGTCGGGAATATTTCTTCCCCAGGAAGCAGCCTTTCCCGAGGCTTCGACGAATCCTTGATTGTCAGTTTCGAGTTTCTGGATTCCTGTACAGAATAAGTCGGAGGGAAGATAGCCGTCAAGCTCTATTTCCACCCATAAATCGCGTGAGTCGGGACTTACGGTGTAGGTCTGTCGCATCTGCACCGGATGCCCGTTGTAGATCCAATCCTTGTCGATTACTTCAACTGCCGATGGCGAGAGAACTGTCTGGGTGCGGGACGCCACCGTGTCGATTGTCTGAATCTCACCGCTACGATAGCCGCGGAACGACCCTGCGGCGATTGATTTTCCGGCCCACAGCACATCGCATCCGTAGCCTTGGGACAGTTGTTGGGGAGTGGTGTAGAAGCCTGTCACATCCAGTTCGAGCTGCGGCGTGTGCTTGACGTACAAATCAAGACTCTGACGGTTGTCCATGTAGATACGGTAGGCCACCAGCGGATTTTCGATTACCGCGCCGTGGCCGTATATCGCATCGTATGCCGCCTGCCAGTCGGAGTTGCCCGGAAATGTCACTGAGGATACACGCGGATGCCGTCCGTTGCTGTCGTGGAGCTTTATGTAGGCATCCGTCTGTGCCGCCATAGGAATGGATGCTGCACAGACGGATGCGAAAAGTATAAAGGGTGTTACAAATTTCATTTCAGACCGTTATTTCGGAAGATGGAAAACATCGGAAATCTCCTGCATTTGCACGTCGCTCATGCCATCGGGAACAAATCCCATTGAACGGGCACACATGTAGATGTTGGCACTCTTGTTGAGGACGTCCACCTGATCGAAAGCCGACATGATATCTTCCTCGACAGCGAATACACCGTGCTTCTCCCACATTACCACGTCGTAGTTATCGTCGAGTGCTTTTATAGTTTCGTCGGCAAGCGCGTTGGAGCCGGGGAGCATGTACGACACCATGCCGAGTCCGCGGGGAGCAAAGGCCTTCGTTTCCGGTATCATGGACCACAAAAGTTTCGTAAGCACGTCTTTTTTCATAAACTCGGGATTGTGGCTCATCGCAACAAGTTCAATCGGGTGGGTGTGAAGGGAGGCTTTGTATGTGGAGCCTTTTCCGATAAGGTAGTTGTGGACGGCGAGATGCGACGGCAGTTCGGATGTGGGCATCACGGGCTCGTCGGCCACGATTTCGTAGTGGGCGCAGTCGTCGAGTATGCGGATGACAGAGCCATTCCCCATAGGGCGGCGGGCGAGGTCGCGCATGCGCTTCTGAGTGCCTTTGCAGTAGAACCAGCAGCCTTTGAGATTTGGCAGAGTAGCACCGATAGCAACAGGCTTGCTGATAGCCGGGAGTTGAAGCATACGGTCGTCGACATGCTCGCTTATGTTCACGGTGATGTTGCCACCGTTGCGTTCAGCCCATCCTTTCGTCCAAAGATAGCCTGCAACTTCCGCGATTTCATTGATTTGTCGGGCTAACTCCGGTCTGTTATCTAAAATTGACATGATTTATATGATTTGAGGAAGGAACGTGGAAATTATAAGCACCACGATTCCGATTGTTAATACTGTAATTGTCTTTTTCGAGCAGCCTTTCCATTCTTTGAGGATTATACCCCATAGATTGGAGAATACCACATTGAGCGCCATCAGGATGCACCATGCGAAAGCCAGGAGCACAGGCGTTCCGGTAAGGAATCCCTTGCCGAGCGACAGGCCGAAAAACTGGCTGTACCATAAAGCTCCGGCAATGAGACAGAAGATAAGGTTGTTGCCAAGGACCTCACGTTTGCCGTAGTCGCTCCAGGTGTTGTTCCGCGAGTTCTGAAAGAAACAGTAGGCTGCATTGGAAACGAAACCGCCGAGGGTCACAAGGAATGTGGCCGGGAGGGTTTCATACATGGGATTCACGTTGTCGAAACGTATCTCGCCACCGACGGCCAGGCCGATTGCGAAGCATGCTGACATAAGTCCGCAAAGCAGGGCAACGGCTATTCCTTTAGGGAAATTAAAATCTTTGACAGCGGATTTCTTCTCTTCCTCGCTGAGTGAGGATGCTTTCATGGAGCCTGCGATTCCTATTATCGCAATGCCGAGCAGGGTGATTACAACTCCTGTGATTACCGCGCCCGTGAGTGTGGCAAGCATCCCTTGATCCGGATACAGGCAATTCAAGACTACCGGGCCGAGAATTGTGCCAAGTCCGGCGCATGTACCGAGGGCAATCGACTGTCCGAGCGCCACGCCGAGATAGCGCATCGACAATCCGAATGTGAGACCGCCGATGCCCCATAATACGCCGAAGCCGATTGTGAGCCACGTGGAGGCCATGTCGCGCAAAAACAGCTCTGCCAGCGAATGACCTTCGGGCACGGCGAGCAATGCTCCGCAGAACGGCAGGATGAGCCATGCGAAAAGCCCCTGTACAATCCAGTAGCTTTCCCAGCTCCATGAGCGGATCTTGTTGATGGGAACGTAGCAACTTGACTGACAGAAGGCTCCCAAGGCAATAATGAGTAATCCTAACGCTATCATCGCTTGCTTGTCACGTCGGCTTCATACTTTTCAACTTCCCGGATGTAAGTCTCGCCTACGGGTACATTGTTGCGCAGGCAGAATTCGTCATATACGATGTTCCAGGGAAGGTTCTTACATTCTTCAAGGAGGGCGAGGCGCTGGAATTTCTTGTCGGCGAGTTCATATTCACGCAGGGTGCCTGTGGGCTCGAGCAGCGCGCGGAGCATACACTTCTGTGCGGCGCGCGATCCAATCACGTAGGCACCGATGCGGTTGAGTGTGCCGTCGAAGTAGTCAAGACCATAATGCACACGGTTGAGAGCTCCTGCGCGTACAATTTCGCTGAACAAATCCATTGTGGGATCATCCATGATTGTAACGTGGTCGGAGTCCCAACGGACAGGACGGGACACGTGAAGCATCAGTTCGGGTACAAACAGCAGCATGGCCGATACTTTGTCTGCCACCGACTCTGTCGGGTGGAAATGGCCTGTGTCGAGAGTTATCATCATGTCGCGCTTCGAGGCATATGCGGTGTAGAAATCATTTGAGCCCACGGTGTAGCTCTCGAGTCCGATTCCGAATACTTTTGACTCCACACAGTCTTTCATCCAATCGTAGCGATGCTCGAAAATCCGGTCGAGGGAATCTTTGAGCAGCTCGCGGTACATATAGCGGTTTACGGTAATGTCCTTTGATCCGTCGTGGACCCATGTATTCATGATGCAGGGGTCGTGCTGAGCCTCTCCGATAGCCTGTGCAATCGCACGGCAGCGCTTTGAATGTTCAATCCAGAAGTCGCGGATGCCTTTGTCGGGGTTTGACAGCGACAGGTCGCCACTCTTGGGATGGGAAAACGAGGTGGAGTTGAAGTCCAGTTTGATATCATTAGCTTTTCCCCAGTCAATCCAGCTTTGGAAATGCTCGACGGTTACTTCATCGCGGTCGACAACCTTTCCTTTGAAATCGCCATAGATTTCGTGAAGATTCAGACGGTGCTTACCGGGGATGAGACTCATGGCATAGAGTATGTCGGCACGCAGTTCGTCGATATCGCGGGCTTTGCCGGGATAGTTGCCGTTGACCTGGATACCTCCGGTGAGCTGACTGCCCTGATTTTCAAAACCTGCGACATCATCGGCCTGCCAGCAGTGCATCGACAGATGGAAATCCTGCATCTGCTCAAGTACTTTTTCGGTGTCGACTCCCACTGCGGCATAGCGCTCGCTGGCAATTTCATACGCTTTTTTCAGATTTTCAGTTTTCATGATGTTATTTGATTGGAATATATTTTTTTGTAGTGGTTGAATTGATTGAAATCTCACGCATCTCGGCCGGGGTTTTCACTTCGCCTATTCCCCTTAACTGACACAGCACATTGCCCAGCGCTGTCGATTCCGTTGGCCCTGCAATTACCGGAATACCGAGCTCGTCGGCGGTAAACTGCATGAGGTATTGGTTCAACGAACCGCCACCTATGACGTGCAGACGTTCGATTCTTATCGGAGAAAGTTCTTTGAGCCATCCGAGTACCTCCTTGTAGCGTTTGGCAAGGGAGCGGAATATCACACGCGTGTAGTCGGCTGTCGTTGCCGGAATGTCCTGATCTGTTGCCCGGCAATAATTGTCGATTGCGGCTGTCATATCGTCGGGATTGACGAAGTCAGGGGCATCAGGATTGATTATGCTCTCACATTCCGACTCCATACAGAGCGCGGCAAGCCGCCCTACATCTTCAGGCGCATCTTTGAAAGACTTGCGGCATTGCTCTAAAATCCAAAGTCCGCAGATGTTCTTCAATAAGCGGATTGAGCCGTCAAGGCCGCCCTCGTTGGTGAAATTGTATTCAAGTGTCTTTTCATTGATAACAGGCCGTGGCGACTCCACTCCGAGAAGCGACCATGTTCCGCAGCTCAGATACGCAAAATTATTGTCGGGAGAAGGCACTGCGAGTACGGCCGATGCTGTGTCATGTCCTGCGACAGCCACAACCGGTATGCCTTCAAACGTGCCGATAACTTCTCCCGGCTCGACCATGCGACCGAACTTATCCGGGGCTAAACCGGCAGCGAGAAGCAATTCCTCGTCGAGCTTTCCCGTGTATGGATTGAGCATTTGGGAAGTTGACGCCACAGTACGCTCGGTCACGGCATTGCCGGTGAGCATATATGCGAGCGCATCGGGAATGAACAGGATTTTGTCGGAATTGCGGATGAGTTGCGGATTATTTGCGCATATGCGAAGTCAACTGGCGGATGCGAATTTACGAAAAAGATGAATGAATTCAGCA
>CAJURN010000010.1:57939-97006 GCA_910589055.1 uncultured Muribaculaceae bacterium | reverse complement strand
ATTCCCTCCAAATATTCCGGCAAAAAAATATGCCGTAAAACACACTTTTAACATCTATTCACAATTAATAAGCCATTACACAATATTTAATAAATATAGCCGAAGGGGGATTTTGGGCAAAGAAGGCAAGGAAGGCAAGAAAGGCAAGGAAGGTTAAGAGGGCACAAGAGGGGAAAAAAGGATTGTTTTAACAAAATCCCATTCAATAATTTTTAGATATTTTTCAAAATCATGTATCGGGCAAATTTTGCGACGGCAGTTTTTATTGCTACTTTTGCATTACTTATTTAGAGCATGCTTGAAAATGACAAATTCCAACGACAATAAATCTTTCTCGGCCGATTTCAAACGCCGTATCAGTGAAATCAAGACAACACGCTGGATCCGCTTCGGCATTGTGAGCTTAATTTTCCTTGCCTGGGTGGCATGGATGGGCAACTGGTGGCTTGCTTTGCTGATTTTTTTACTGTTCGATATCTACATCACGGGCTACATTCCTTTCACATGGTGGAAAAAATCGAAAAATAAAACCGTGCGCTCGGTCATGAGTTGGGTGGATGCTATTGTGTACGCACTCATTTTGGTATATTTCGTATTCGCTTTTGTGGGCCAGAATTACCAGATTCCATCAAGTTCGCTTGAAAAAACCCTTCTCACCGGCGATTATCTTTGGGTTAACAAGATGATTTACGGTCCGCGAGTACCGATGACTCCTGTCCACTTCCCTCTTGTGCACAACAAGCTCCCGATTCTCAACTGCAACAGCTACCTCGAATCGCCTTCGGTTTCTTACAAACGCCTCAAGGGACTTCGCAATGTCGAGGAAGGCGACATCGTGGTGTTCAACTTCCCGGCCGGTGATACCGTAACAAGCCGCTATGAGGATACTCCCGAATATTACGACGTGCTCGTGCGCAGGTACGGACGCGAGGCCATCAAGGCCAATCCGGCACAATTCGGCGAAGTGATATACCGCCCCGTCGACCGCCGTCAGAACTTCGTGAAACGCGCGGTCGGTCTTCCCGGTGATAATTTCAAAATCATCGACGACACCATCTACATCAACGGCAAAGCCCAGGCAATGCCCGAGCATGCGCAGTTCAACTATCTGATAGCCACATCTTCGGAGCTTACCGAAGACATACTCCACAAGCTCGGCATAGCCAAATCCGACATATTCGCCGTGGGCGCCAACGCAGTGGAGCGCAACAACGCGATGAGCCTGTTGCCCAATTCCACCACTTCGTCGTCGTTCTACATCGTTCCTCTGAGCGAGGGTATGGCCGCGGAACTTGCAGAAATGGGGCTGCTTCAAGACCGCATAAAATACAATCACCTCATGGCCGGTGCTCCCGCTGAGAATGATTATATATTCCCTGAGGGCATAGCTTCCCGATGGACTCTCTCGGACTATGGCGGCACCGACGGCCTTACCATTCCAGCCAAGGGAATGACAATAGAGCTTACTCCCGACAACTGGCTGATATACAACCGCTGCATCCGAAATTACGAAGGACACCACGACGCATACATCAAGGATGGACAAGTATTTATCGACGGCAAACCCGCCGACAGCTATACCTTCGCGATGGATTATTACTTCATGATGGGCGACAACCGCGACAACTCCCAGGATTCGCGATTCTGGGGATTCGTGCCTGAAGACCACATCGTTGGCACACCTATCATGGTGCTCATATCCTTCGACCGCGAGCGCAGTATCTTCAACGGCGGCATACGCTGGAACAGAATCTTCCGAGATGCCAATCCCGACAAATAATTTTCCGGACACGGCAGTGTTTCCTCCGCGATACTTCGCGGAAACGGGTTACTATGCGCTCATGGCGCGCTTCCGCCACGTGATAATCGACGGAACAATACCCCACGACAAGCGGCAGAAAAGCGTACACAGACACACTGTGGCCGGAAATACGGGGCAACTCACGCTCACCGTGCCCGTAAGCCGCCCCTCCGGCTTGCCCGAGGGGTACAAACTGAAATGGAGCGACATGAATGTGTCGCCCCATGATACCTGGTGGGAAAAGCATGTGACTGCCCTTGAATCCTCGTATGGCCGCACTCCCTATTTTGAATTTTATATCGACCGCTTCAAGACGGTACTCGAAAACTCGCCACACGGCAAGCTCACCGAGCTTCTACGCCGCACCGACGAACTCACCCGAGCCATTCTCGAGCTACCCTGCGAAGTCGAATTCATATCCGCACCCGGCGCATCAATACCCGATGACGCGGCAGATTTCCGTCGAGCCGATTTCAGCGAGTTTACTCCCGAAGGAGAATATTATCAAGTCCGTGCCGACCGTTTGGGATTCATACCCGGACTGTCGATACTTGACCTGATTTTCAACGAAGGCCCTGAAGCGCAATTCGTCCTCGACCGGGATTTTACCAGTAAATGATACTGTTGGTGCCGGAAGGACTGACCTTGAGCGTCACCTGAGCCGACTCGATAAGCGGAATGTTATGAAACACGTGCCCTATCGGCGCGTTAAATGCCACCGGATAGGAATATGGGGCAACCATGTCGCGGATCATGCTCTCCATGTCCTCATAATTTTCATCCGGCTTATAATCGGTGAACTGTCCCACGATCAGTCCGCGGATGTTTGCGAGCACTCCGCTCAGGCGCAGCTGATAGAAAATGCGTTCAATCTTATAGATGGGTTCGGCGATATCCTCCACAAAAAGAATCGTGTCAGGCTTGAGGATATCATATGGAGTATTGATGAGCTCAGCCAGCACAGCCACATTACCTCCATACAGACGACCTGAGGCCACACCGCAACGGTCGTATTTGAAGCTCGGGAATGTATACACCGGCTTTTCGCCGCGCAGAATCGCAAAAAGCGACGCATTGTCTACATCGTCCGGGCCCAACATCACGTGCGAGGTCATGGAGCCGTGGATACTTGCCACACCTTTTGTCGCAAGCAGGGCGTGGAGCGCCGAAATGTCAGAGAAACCGATTACCCACTTGGGGTCGTCGGCAACAGGAAGAGTATTGAGCCGGTCCATCAGATGCACTACGCCATAACCGCCGCGGGAGCACAATACCGCACGGATTTCCGGATCGGTAAGCGCAGCCGCCAGGTCGGAGTAGCGTTCATTGTCGGTACCGCTGTAATTACCCCACTTTCCAAGTGTATGGGGCATAATCACCGGCTCCCAACCCTGCTCGCGGAGCACTTTGGCAGCACCCTCAACATATTCCGGCTTGATGATACCCGCCGGAGAGCATATCGCAATCTTGTCGCCCTTACGCAACGGCGCGGGCATCTTTACTTCCTGAGTCATATTATCTTACTGTATTACTGAAGAAATGCCATATAGCCACGGCTGTCGACACCGTGACATTGAGCGAATGTTTCGTACCAGCCTGAGGGATTTCAAGCCACAGGTCGCAGGCATCGACAATGGCCTGGTCGACCCCATCGACCTCATTTCCGCAAATCAGAACATATTTGCGACCCGGCTCGGGGCGGAAATCCTGAAGCTGACGGCTGCCGTTGACCTGTTCGAGGCATGCAATCAGGTAACCTTGCGCACGAAAATGCGCCACGGCCTCGGCGGTAGTCGGAAAATACGACCACTCCACAGAATTTTCAGCCCCGAGAGCCGTCTTGTGAATCTCGGGCGACGGCGGAGTCGCGCTTATGCCACACAAGGCTATACTCTCCACCGCGAAAGCATCGCAGGTGCGGAACAGAGAGCCGATATTATGCAGCGAACGCACGTTGTCGAGCATCACCACAAGGGGTATTTTTCCTGCCGAGCGGAATTCCTCCACCGTCAGGCGTCCCATTTCGCGTATCGTTTTCTTTTTCATTTCGCAAATTTAATGTTTTAGCGCGAGTTCGGTACAAGAAACCCAATAGAAAATATTCATATAATTGCTCCGAAACTTTTTTAACCGCCCCGATATTATACCCGAAATGATATAATCCAGCCAAAAACAAATAAACTATACCATTTATGGTATAATTCCGGATATTTTCGTAATTTTGCGGTGGAAAATGGTTTCAGAGGCGGCGGAGGCCGCTGAGAATTAAAAGGGAACCGGGTGAAAATCCCGGACAGTCCCGCTGCTGTGAGTTTCGCATCCACTCCCAAGGCAGATATGTCACTGGCCCTGAAAGGCCGGGAAGGCGCCGACGGAGAGAAACAAGTCAGAAGACCTGCCTTTTTCTCTATCTGTCGACAGCTTGCGCGGACGAGCCAAGATAACCGGAATCCTTCACTCCTTGGGGTGACAGAGCTTTCCGCCGTTACTTACATGCCCCATCCATCATGGCAATTGGCCTCAGGCCAATCAAGCCGCATAGCATAAGAATTGTTGTCAGATAGACCCAGATGTTTAACTGACAACAATTTTCATTTTTATGTGGCGTATTATACCACTATTTTTTCTGCCGCTCCTGATCTGTGCCACGGGCTGTCGCGAAGACGAGCTCGTGGTGCCGACGGAGTACGACATCATTCCCGAGACACCTTCGTCCGACACCCGGATTCGTGGGTTCTACCTTGTCAACGAAGGCAATATGGGTTCAAATAAATGCACTCTCGATTATTTCGACTACTTCACCGGACTGTATGCCCGCAACTTCTACGCCGAAAAGAACCCGACGGTCATCAAGGAACTCGGCGACGTTGGCAACGACATCGGCATCTATGGCTCACGGCTCTACGTGGTGGTGAACTGCTCGCACAAGGTGGAGGTGATGGACGCCCGCACAGGTGTGCGGCTCGGCCAGGTCGACATCCCCAACTGCCGCTATATCCGATTCCACCGCGGGCACGCCTACGTGAGTTCATACGTGGGGCCGGTACAGATTGACCCCGACGCTCCCAAGGGCGCAGTGTACAAGGTGGATACGCTCACGATGCAGGTTGTCGACAAAGTCACCGTCGGCTACCAGCCCGAAGAGATGGAAATCGTGGACGACTACATGTACGTAGCCAACTCCGGAGGCTACCGCGCCCCGAACTACGACAATACCGTGTCGGTAATCCAGATGGTGGATTTCAAACAGGTGCAGCAGATTCCCGTTGGCATCAACCTGCACCGTCTGAAGAAAGACCTCCACGGCAAACTGTGGGTGACATCGCGTGGCGACTATCAGAGCCGCCCGTCGCGCCTGTACGTCATGGATAAGAAACCGGGCTACAACCGGATGGTTGTCACCGACACAATTCCCATGGCATGTTCCGACATGGCTTTCTTCGGCGACAAGATGTACTTCTACGCCACCGAGTGGAGCAACGCCACGGCCTCAAACAAGATTACCTACGGAATAATCGACGTGAACACAAAGCGCCAGATTTCCGACAACTTCATCACCGACGGCACCGATGCCGAAATCACTGTGCCTTACGGAATTGCCATCCATCCCGAGACAGGCGACATTTTTGTCACCGACGCGAAAAATTACGTTTCCTCCGGCACACTCTACTGCTTCTCCCCCGACGGACGCCGCAAATGGAGCGTACGCACCGGGGATATTCCGGCACATATTACATTCCTACCGCGATGACACATAACTTTTCTTCACTCACACTTCCCGGCATGGCTCTGTTGATGGTTCTCGCCACCTCATGCAGCGATTCCGCCCCGATGGTAAGCCTGGGGGTTGACGATGCCTACATCGTGTCGCGCATGCAGAAGCTGGCGCTCGAACCGGCCTTCACGGGCAATGGCTACGAGTGGACCCTGCGCCACCCCGACGGCACGGAAGAGACCGTGAGCCTTGAACGCAGCTATGTATTCATGCAGGCCGAGGAAGGCGAATACCTGCTGCGCTTTGAAGTCAAGGACGATGATAGCCCCTACCTGCACGAATGTCATATCACCGTGCGCCACGAGGAGGTGGAGTACAGCCCTTATATCTCGCGGGTATATGAATATTGCCCGGCGCCGGGACAGTTCGTGAATGAAATGCCGATGTACGAAGATGGCGACACCTATGCCGACATGCTTCAGAAAGCCGAGGAGAGCATTTCCGGCACAAACGACATCATGATTTCACTCGGTAGCTATGGCGGCTATGTCACATTCGGATTCGACCACACGGTGGTGAACATACCAGGCAAGCCCGACTTCCGCATCTGGGGCAATGCTTTCTACGAGCTCACACAGCCCGACAAGAAAGGCGGCTCGGCCGAGCCGGGAATAGTGATGGTGAGCTATGACGCCAACTGCAACGGAATCCCCGATGACCCGTGGTACGAACTCGCCGGCAGCGAGTACTACAAGCCCGCTACGTTGCACGGCTACTCAATAACTTACAGCCGACCCGACCCGTCGGCGGCCCCGGAAGAAGACGAAAGCGGCATGCTGTCTGACATCCGCTACATCCCCTGGACCGACTCCGAGGGCAAAAGCGGATACGTGGCGAAGAATATTTTCCACACTCAGGACTACTACCCCCGGTGGATTGACGCCGATGCCCTGACATTCTCCGGCTCCCTGCTCGCTCCGAACGCAGCCGATCTGAGCGGCACGGGAACATACTACGTCCTCTACTGTTACGACTACGGCTACGTCGACAATCATCCCAACGATTACGCCGACCTCAACTCATTCGACATATCGCTTGCCGTTGACGCCGACGGAAACCCCGTGTACCTGCCGGGAGCCGACTTCATACGCGTCTACACAGGCGTCAACCAATACTGCGGCTGGCTTGGAGAGACCTCCACCGAAATATGCCGCGCACAAGACCTCCACATCTCCACCGGCACATCCATCCCCTCCGACCCGATGCCGGAAAGCTGAACACTCCCGAAAATCCAAACTATATTTAACTTAATATCAACCCAATCATGAACATTTCAAAGAAAACAGTCTTCGCCTGCGCATGGCCTTTACTGGCTTGTATGGCAGCCTCAGGCGCTGATTTCGAAGACAATGGGATTTATTACAACATCCTCTCTCCCTCAACGGTGGAAGTGACATGCCCCACCGGCTACACCGAGAAGTTCAACGACCCCGAAAGCTACGGCTCACGCTATGCCGGAGACATCGTGATTCCCGAAACAGTAGAGTACAACAAAAACACCTACACCGTGGTGAAAATCGGTGACAACGCTTTCCGCGGATGCTTCGACGACACAAATAGCCAGAACCTCACCTCGGTGACTATGCCCTCGACAGTTACCGAGATCGGCACCCGGGCTTTCTCCTATCGCCAGCGCCTTACCTCCGCACCCCTCAGCCCCAATCTGGAGAAGCTCGGCGATTACGCCTACATGAGCACATCAATCAGCGAGATTGAAATTCCCGGAACGGTAAAAAACACCGGTTTCCAGACTTTCTACGGCTGTGGCAAGCTCGAGTATCTCATTCTCCACGAAGGAACGGAAACTATCGGAAACCAGTGTTTCTGCTATTGCGAGTGGCTTGAGTTCTGCGACAAGAACAAGACTCCCTTCACCACCGTGCCATCTACCGTTACCCGTATCGGCAGCGGAGCGTTCAACAACTGCACCTACATCTACAACTTCGTTGTTCCCGAAACAGTAGTCTGGGACGAAGCAATGTCGTGGTGCGGTTTTGACGGATGCACACGCCTGGAAAGCGTGTGGTTCTCCAACGGAATCAAAACAATGGGCAACTACTGTCTGCGCAAAACCAAAATTTCAGAATTCACATTACGTGCCGGTCTTCAGAGCATCAGCTACGATGTGTTTGTGGACTGCGACTACCTCACCAAGATAATTGTCGAGGAAAGCGAGACACCCCTTTCCTGCTGGGATGCCCCTTACAGCAACACCAAGCCCCTTCAGTCTCTTCATATCGGACGCGAAGTGTCGCCGTTTATCTTCAGCAACCAGGAAGAAATCACTGATGTGACCGTACTCTGCAACAAAGTTCTCGAAACCCCGGTATTCGCCGACAAGGTATACGAAAACGCTACCCTTACAGTTCCTGCCGGAATGAAAGAAGCCTTCCGGGCCCATGCACAGTGGGGCAAATTCAAAACCATAGTCGACGGCACAGAGGAACCCGAGCCGTGGATCAGCGACCTCAATTTCGGTGAGGGAACAGAGGACGGCACAATAACCCTCAACCCCAAACACCTCATCGGCCTTATCCCCGTAATCACACCCGCCGATGCCGAATACAGTTCTATCGACTATGCTCTCACCGAGGCAGGCGACACCCGCGACAATCTCATCGCCTCAATGTACAAGGTGAACTACTGGAACCCCGGACGTATCCAGTTCTATGAACTCTCGGGACATCGCATCGGCCAGTGCAAACTTACGGTCACCGTAACTCCCAAGGATACATCGGCAGAACCCTACGTGCGCGAGTTCACCGTCAATGTGGCCGACCCCGACCGCACACCCCTTGAAAACGGCTACCTCGACGGTACGATCATCCTCAACGAAGAATGGTTCACACACACCAACGGCGGCCTGAACTACATCACCGAAGACAACGAATGGATTTATCAGGCTTATGAACGCGAGAATCCCGGAATGTCGTTCGGCGCGACATCCCAGTACGGCATCATCTGGGCCGACAAACTCATCGTTGCATCCAAGCAGCATGCCGACGGCGGCGATCCTCTGCCCGGCGGAGGCCGTCTTGTTATTGCCGACGCAAAGACCCTGAAACGTCTCGGCAGCATCGACATCCTCGCCGACCCGACCAACTCCGCCGATACAGGCGGCGACGGACGCGCGGTTGCAGGAGCCACCCCCGACAAAATCTACGTAGGTACCACCAACGGCATCTGCATAGTGGACATATCCGACCCGACCGCACCCGTGGTGACAGGAAAAATCACAGTGGAGGATGACGGCAACAACACCGACCTCTACAACGGCCAGATCGGCGACATGCTCTCTACCGGAAAATACGTGTTCGGCATCAAACAGTCCACAGGCGTGTTTGTAATCGACATCACCACCGACCGCATCATCAAACTTATCGAAGACGCCAACGTGCAGGGCATCACACAGAGCCTTGACGGACGCGTATGGTATGCTACTTACACCACCGACGGCACAAACACCTGCTCCGAATTTGTGGCTCTCGACCCCGAGACACTCGAAGAGAGCGAAAGCGTGGTTATTCCCGCCGAATGTGGCCGCGTAGCCTGCGGATGGGGTGCATGGCGCAGCACTCAGTTCTTCGGCTCCCTGGCCGAAAATGAACTGTGGTTCGTTACCGGAGCTGCCGGTATCGCCGGTGGCAGCAACGGATACTACCGCTACCGCATCGGCGAATCCACCGAAGGTCTCCAGCCCTTCTTCTCGCTCAATCTCGACGGTAAAGAACCGAAATCGAACGGTACTTTCTTACAGCAGAAGACCTACGGCACATCGCGCTTCGACGCACGCAACAACCGACTTATCGTGATGACAACCGAAAACTACGCTTCGGGGCACTACCGTAACAACTGGACCCACTTCGTCGACGGCACCACGGGTGAAATCACCGAATCGTTCTATCTCGAGCCCTACTACTGGTTCCAGTGCCTGCCTATTTTCCCCGACAAGTATCTGCCCGAACTCAATCCCGATTTCGCTCCCGTGGTCTTCGACCTCACCACACTCCCCTCGGAAGAAAGCGATCCGGAGGCCGTTACAACCCAGACTGTCGACCTCGGCGAATGTGTTTCCGACCTTGACAATCTCTCGGCCAACATCCGCTTCTCTATTCCTGCTGAAGCCGCACAGGCCGATGAAGCCGACGAAGACGCTCCTGTCGCCGAATATGCGCTCGAAGGAAACGTTCTCACCATCACCCCCAAGAAAGCCGGTGAGACCAACATTCTCGTGACAGCCGAATCCAACGGCCGCACCAACATGATTTCCGTTCCCGTGAAAGTCAATGCCAAGACCGGCATCAACGGACTCGGCGCCGAAAAGTCAATCCGCACATCCGGCAACCATATCTTCATCACAGGCTATGCCGGACAGCACTTCGCACTGTACAACACTGCAGGTGTGCTCATGGCTGAATTCGATGCCGACAGCGATAACTTCACCGCTGCGTTCAACTTCACCCCGGGTGTCTATGTGCTCCGTGGCGAAAACGTGAGCGTGAAAATCGCGATTTAGGCAAAACAGAACAGGCTAATAAGGTAAAAAGGCAAAGAAAGGCTATTTTAGGATATATAGGATAATAAGGAAACCATTATCTTGCCTTTCTTTGCCTTTTACCACACCCTTACCAATCATACACATGAACATCCGGAACTTACTTCCATTTCTGCTTCTGGCAGGCTTTCCGCAGTCCGTATCGGCTCAGTTCATACTCGACTGGGACAAGATTGTCCACTGGGTCGGGGAAGGCGAGAACCGGGCGGCAATAGCTGTGCAGTTCAACGACGGACTGGCGCAGGAGACATACGTATGGGGCTACCGATGGAGCGGAAACCGGGAGATTAACTCGCGCGACATGCTTGCGGCAATCGCGGCTCAGTGCGGCACGATAGAAGTTCTGGAACAACGTACATCAAATGCCGAAAACGGCTACACCCTCGGCGGAATCGGATTTTCAACAGCAGGCGACATATGCGGAAATCTCGGTTTCGACTTTGATGCGGCACGAAATGACGGACGCATCACCTTCAACTACTACGCCACAGCCCCCGACGGAATCACAATAATCGGTCCCGGCGACGACACTCCGCGTCTCTACCGCCACGCCATCAATGAAGCTGCCGCCGGAAGTCATATAATACAACACCCCGTCGACGTGACAGCCTACGGAACAGCATGCCGCGACTACGACCACTGGCAGGTCGGTGACATAAGCCCCTCCCGGCACTGGAATTCGGGCTGGAACGATGGAAACTGGATTGCATGGATAGGCGGCGTGGATTCTTCGACATTGAATTATTCGGGCATGTGCTATGCCACCCGCGCCATAAAACCCGACGAAGTTGTGGTGTGGAATTTCAACCGCCACGACTGCTACCCCTCTCACAAAGATATAATTGACGGCTACACCGGAGCCTCCCGCCCGGTGCGTCCGCTCAACTACTCCCACTCATGCGCCGGGGCATACGCTCCGGAGACGACAATAAGCGACAACAGTTCCGCAAGCGAACGAATCTATACACTCTCGGGCCGGGCGGTCAGCTACCCGCTGTCGGCCGGATTCTACATCACGGTGGATAAATCCGGCAATGCCCGTAAAATCAGAATATCAGCCCCACAATAATACAAATTATGAAAAAAATATCAAACATCTGCATTTTCCTGCTCACGGCTTGTACAGTACATGCCGCTCCGCAGGTCGACTTCAACAAAATACAACACTGGACAGGCGAGGGCGAGAATGAAGCCGCGCTGGTGGTTCAGTTCAACGACGGCACCGAACCGCGTGCCTGCGTATGGGGATACCGATGGGACGGATATGCCTCAGGCGAGGATATGATGAGAGCCGTAGCCCGCGCGAGCCGCTCACTCACGGTGCTCATACAGTACACCGGCTCAATGGGCTACACACTCGACGGAGTGGGATTGAGCAAGAACCGCAGCCTCACAGATTGCCTATACTTTGACTTTGACGAGGCCAAGGACGCCGTTTCCTTCGATTATTTCACCCCCAACACGATGATGGGACAGACCGGCGCCCCCGGATGGGACACCCCCGAAATGTGTGCCGCCGCAATTGAGAAATCACGTACAACGGGAATAATCGACCATCCCATAAACGCGCGCCGCTACGGCTATCCCGCCTACGACTATGACTACTGGAAAGTTGACACCGACAGCAAATATCACGATCCGGCACTTACCTGCTGGCAAGCCGGATGGTACGACGGATATTGGAGCTACTGGGTGGGCTCGGATGATTCCGAACCCACATATTCCGGACTCGGGATGTCGAGCCGTATTCTCGAAAACGGAAGCGTGGACTGGTGGAACTACAATCCCGAAATGACTCCTCAGGATCCGGCCGAAAATCTTGATTACGCCCTTGAAGAGTATGCTGAGGAAATGACCGAACCTGCGCCCTACGAATATGCCGTGGACTTCGGCAGCATCGGCACTTGGATAGGCAACGGCGAGAAATTCGCCGCTGTGGTGGTGCAGTTCAACGACGGCAAGACTCCCGCCAATCTCGTCTATGGCTACCGCTGGAGCGGAGGATGGGACAACCGCGCATCCGAGGTTGTCAACGCCGTTCTCGCTTCCGACAGCCGTTTCACGGTAGAGCGTGACGGAACCGCCATCCGAGCCATATCCTACGACTCCAATGGCGACGGCAGCATCTCTGACTCTGAACATCAGAATGTCACAGGCAACTGGAATCTTTATGCAAGCTACACCGACAGCGACGGTTTTGAAAAAGTTTCGGACGGCACATTTGTGAATCCACGTATGGTGCTTGTGCTTTCTTGCCGCAATGACGGCGACGACTCCATACCCGACCTCAGCCATTGCGCCGAAAGCGAGATGCACCGTGGAAAAGTGGAAACACATGCCGACGGAACCCTCTCCATCTCGGAATGTGAAGGCTATGAGTTCACCATAATTTCCACCTCAGGCAGCCCAGTGGCCTCATTCTCATGCCGCGAGGGAAGCATGACCGTGCGCCCCGTGAGCACACCGGGCATCTACATCCTGTATGGAGTCAGCAAAGGAAACACAATCATAAAAAAATATCTCGTACGATGAACGCTCTTTCAAGAACCATACTTACAACCACACTGGCAGCATCGGGTCTCTGCGCCTTCGCGGAAACGGATTATTCCTCCGGCATTTTCTTCGTCAACGAAGACTGGTACGGCCATCAGAACTCCACCGTAAACTATCTGAGACCCGATGACGCCGACGGCGACTACTGGCAATACCGGGTGATTCAGGCCGAGAATCCGGGCATGGAACTCGGATGCACCAACCAATACGGCGCCATCTGGAACGGACGTTTCTATCTGATTGCCAAGCAGGAGAAAGACCCCGGCGCGGCAATCAAGGGCGGACGGATAACCGTGGCTGACGCATCCACCTTGAAAATCCTGTTCCAAAGCGACCTGATTGACCCGTCCGGGGCACAATGCGACGGCCGCGGCTTCGTGGGCGTTGATGAGCACAAGGGCTATATCTCCACCAGCAACGGTGTGTGGGTGTTCGACCTCGATTCATTCACCGTCACCGGTCAGGTTGAAGGTTCGGCCAATCCCAATGTCGGCGATGACAAGCCGAACAACGACCCGACCGGCTCGCTCTACCACGAACAGAGCGGCACGATGGTGCTCGCCGCCGGAAAGGTTTTCGCCGCCCACCAGCAGGCCGGGCTTCTCGTGATTGACCCTGCGCAGGACAAAGTGGTGAACACAATATCAATGGCTGCCGTCTCGGAAGAGGCCGGAATAGGCTCCGTTGTGAAGTCGAAAGACGGCATGCTATGGGTTTCCATCGCCAAGGGTACAACCGGCACAGGCAATACTCTGCCCTATCTTCTGCGCGTCGACCCCGCCACGCTTGAAACATCCGTCATAGAGCTTCCGGCGGAAATCGGCGCTCCGAACAATTCATGGTATGCGTGGACGCCGGATGCCTTCTGCGCCTCGGACACCGAGAATATCCTGCTGTGGAAAGGCGGGAAAAACAGTTGGTTCTCCGGACAGAAAATCTACCGCTACGACATCGACCGGGAAGAATTTTCCTTGTACCTCGACCTCGCCGCGGAAGACGGCAACTGGAATCTCTACGGTTGCTCAATGGGAATAGACCCGCGCAACGGTGAGGTGTACATGTCGCTTTTCCACAACTTCCAGGATCCGACCTATGTCGTGCGCCGTTACACATCCGGCGGTTCGCTCGTCAAGGAGTACCCTATGATAAGCAACTACTGGTTTCCCTCGCTCCCGGTGTTCCCTTGTGCCGACCCGCTTGCAGGAGTAAATGCCGGAATCGTCACCTCCGGCTCAATCGAGGTCGCCGCAGGGCAAATTATAGTTTCGGGAATGGCCGGAGAGAACGTAGCCGTATTCTCCACCTCGGGAATCTTGCTTGTGAACACCGTTGCCGACAGCGACACATCCATCATAACTCCGTCACTCCCCCACGGGCTGTATATAGTCCTCGCCGGGACAATCTGCAAAAAAATCATGCTATAATTTCATATATTAATGTAATATGACTATTTTTGCAGGGCAAAACATACATAAAAATGGAAAAGATTCAAGTGAATATCAAGGACGTCTTCGGCACAGTTACTCCCGAAGCCGTTGAAGCTCTCGCTCCCGAAGCGGCAAAGAGTCTCGCAAAACTTACCGACCACACCGGCGAAGGAAACGACTTCCTCGGTTGGGTTGATTTGGCAACACGCACCGGCGCTGACCTTCTCGACGACATCAACGCCACCGCAGCATCCCTGCGCGACAACTGCGAAGTAGTGGTTGCCATCGGTATCGGAGGCAGCTACCTCGGAGCAAAAGCCGTTATCGAAGCGCTCAGCGACTCATTCGCAGCATACCGCAACGACAATGGTCCCAAAGTTCTCTTCGCAGGACAGAACATCGGCGAAGACTATCTCTACGAACTTCAGGACTATCTCAAGAATAAGAAATTCGGCATCATCGTAATATCCAAATCCGGCACCACAACCGAGCCCGCTATCGCTTTCCGCCTTCTCAAGGATCAGCTCGAGAAGCAGCTCGGACGCGAGGAAGCCAACAAGCGCATCGTGGCAATCACCGACGCAAAGAAGGGCGCCCTCCGCTCTCTCGCCACTACCGAAGGCTACAAAACTTACGTAATTGACGACAACGTGGGCGGCCGCTTCTCAGTGCTCAGCCCCGTAGGTCTGCTCCCCATCGCCGTGGCCGGATTCGACATCCACGCCCTCGTGAAAGGCGCGGCCGACATGCAGAAGGCAACCCTCGACGGAAGCGACAAGGCTGCCCTCACCTACGCCATGACCCGCAACGCCCTCTATCAGGCAGGCAAAAAAATCGAGATTCTCGTCAACTACAATCCCAAACTCCACTTCTTCGGAGAATGGTGGAAACAGCTCTACGGCGAAAGCGAAGGCAAGGATCACAAGGGTATTTTCCCCGCTGCAGTTGACAACTCCACCGACCTTCACTCCATGGGACAGTGGATTCAGGACGGCGAACGCACAATCTTCGAGACTGTGATTTCCGTTGCCGCACAGCAGCACACAACAGTGATTCCCTTCGAGGAAGCAAATCTCGACGGACTCAACTACATCGCAGGCAAGCGCGTGGATGAAGTTAACAAGATGGCCGAACTCGGCACCCGTATCGCCCACGTCGACGGTGGTGTGCCCAACATCCTCATCAACCTTCCCGAACTCTCGCCCTACTGCCTTGGCTCGATGATTTACTTCTTCGAGGCTGCATGCGGTATCAGCGGATACATCCTCGGCGTGAATCCCTTCAACCAGCCCGGCGTTGAGGCTTACAAGAAAAACATGTTTGCCCTTCTTGAAAAGCCCGGCTACGAAAAAGAAACCGAAGCCATCAAGTCCCGCCTTGCATAAGGACACATTATTATATTATACATTATAATATAAATCATATATAAAAATATACCCCGTGGAGCCTGCCGTAGCCCCGTCAGCGCTCCCCGGGGTTATTCACACTAAAAATGTTAACACTTCCGGACGCACCCGGCCCGATAGGAGTTTTCGACTCCGGATTCGGCGGCCTCACGATACTGCGCAGCATACGTCAGGCAATCCCCGACGCCGACTATATATATCTCGGCGACAACGCACGCGCTCCCTACGGCACACGATCGTTCGACATCGTGTACCGCTTCACCTTGCAGGCTGTGGAATATCTCTTCAGCCGCGGATGCCATCTGGTGATACTCGCCTGCAACACTGCCTCAGCCAAGGCCCTGCGCACAATCCAGCAACGCGACCTCGCGAGGCTCGACCCCGACAGGCGCGTATTGGGTGTTATCCGTCCGACAGTGGAAGCCGTGGGCCGTTACAGCCGCAACGGCAACATAGGCGTGTTCGGAACTCCCGGCACCGTGGCCTCGAAATCCTACGACATCGAGATTGCCAAACTTCATCCTGACTTCCACGTGTTCAGCCAGGCATGCCCCATGTGGGTGCCATTGGTCGAGAACCGTGAGGCAAACGATCCGGGGGCTGATTATTTCGTTGACAAATATATCCGGCAACTGTTCGGCCAATGCCCCGACATAGATTCGCTGATTCTCGGATGCACCCACTACCCTCTGCTCCTCGACAAAATACGCCGCTTCCTTCCCGAAGGCGTAGCCTTGCTGTCGCAGGGCGAAATCGTGGCCGAATCGCTTGTCGACTATCTGCGCCGCCATCCCGAAATCGACCGTAAAATCACCCGCGGAGGAAACGCTACTTATCTCACCACCGACGATGCCGAGCATTTTTCATCGCTCGCATCAGTATTCATGGATGTGGATGTGCGTGCCTCCCGTGTAGAACTTTAATAAACGCAATGCAAAAAATTTTTGCATTGCTCTCGACTTATTCGTATCTTTGACCTTCGGTCTTAGATACTCTCGCTCGGCAATGTCAAAAAAAATTTTTGCATTGCTCTCGACTTATTCGTATCTTTGCATTTACTACAAGCACTAACCTCGCAAAATGAGAGTAAAAATCCATCATGAAGGCACTCATATCTTGATAATCCTGCTGGCTATCCTGCTGATTATCAACATCCCGTTGTGGCTTTGGGTTCGTCCCTACGCCATTGCGGCGAGCGTTAGCGTTGTGTCGGCGGTTTTCTATCTGCTTGTGGTGAATTTCTTCCGCTCACCCCGCCGCCAGTTCCACGGCAACCCCGAAAACGTGGTTGTAGCCAGCGCCGACGGCACTGTGGTGGCTCTTGAAGAAACCTTCGAAAGCGAATATCTCAAATGCCGATGCATACAGTTGTCGGTGTTCATGAGCATTTTCAATGTACATGCCAACTGGTTTCCGGTCGACGGCGAAGTTGTCTTCACCAAGCACCATCCGGGACGCTTCATGGCTGCATACCTTCCAAAATCAAGCACCGAGAACGAACGCTCCACAGTCGTGATCCGCACCCCCGAGGGGCAGCTCGTGCTCATGCGTCAGATTGCAGGCGCCATGGCCCGCCGCATCGTCACATATGCACAGCCCGGCGACGAAGCCTCAATCGAAGACCACATGGGCTTCATAAAATTCGGCTCGCGAGTGGATCTCTATCTGCCGCTCGGAACTGAAATCTACGTCAAGATAGGCGACAAGACCACCGGTGGCGTAACCGAAGTAGGCCGCCTGCATCCCGAGGCTCAGGCCTGAACGGATAAGCAACCGCCGAGCGCCACACAGTAAAAACACCCTCTAATAAGAAAACAACATGCTCAAGTGGCTCCCCAATACAATTACATGTCTTAACCTCCTCTCCGGTTGTGTAGCAATAATAATGTCGTTTCACTCCGGCGAATATTTCGGTTCGCTCACAGGACTGGAATGGGCCTACATGGCAATTGCCGCCGCCGCGCTCTTCGACTTCTGTGACGGAGCCGCCGCGCGTCTTCTCAAAGCCTTCTCTCCACTTGGCAAGGACCTCGACTCATTGTCCGACCTCGTCAGCTTCGGTGTGGCTCCCGCAATGATGCTGCTCAACGTGTCACTCGAATATTCAGCCACGCCCTGGCTCTGCTACACGGCTCTGCTGCTTCCGGTATTCGGAGCACTACGTCTCGCCAAGTTCAACAACGATACCGAACAGGCAACCACTTTCCGCGGCCTTCCCATTCCTGCAAATGCCATATTCTGGATCGGCACATGCGCCTGGATTCAGTCTTACGGTTATCCCGGCACAGCCATCATCGTCATCCTCACGGTGCTTCTGTCGCTCGCAATGGTAGGACGCTTCAAGATGTTCTCGCTTAAATTCAAGAACTTCGAACTGCGCGAGAATTTCAGCCGCTACACTATCATCGTGGCCGCAATCGTGTTCGTGGCACTCTATGGCCTTTCAGGCCTCGCATGGACAATACTGCTCTACTTCCTGATTTCGCTTGTCCGCAGAAAACATATCTGAAAGCAACGCTGAATCTTCAAACAATCTCTAAAAACACATGCTGACATTTCTCCTTTTATTCATTATAATATTCTTCATCATCGTGCCGTTGGGCAAGATTGCCTTGCAGGTTTATCGCACTCGCAAGCAATTCCGCGACCTGTACAACAGCTTCCGCGGCAATTCCGGCAACCAAGGCTCGGCCGACCGTTCAGGCGCTCCATACGGTGCACCTCATCGCAAGAAGAAAAAAATTGACCCGTCGGTGGGCGAATATGTCGCTTTCGAGGAAATTTCCGAAACCGTGACCTACTCCGAGACCACCAAGACCGATTTCCGTCCCGAACCGCAGATTTCCGATGCGGAATGGGAAGAGATACCCGAAAAATAACCCACCTCCTGCATAAAAATGATTTCTCCCTTTGAATTTCTTGAAGGGCTGCGCGACAACAACAATCGCGAATGGTTTGCGATGCACAAGCCCGAATATGAGGCAATACGTCAGTCGTGGATTGCCGACCTTCAACGTCTTATCGACATAATGGCAACCGAATTCGACCCGTCGCTCGCCCACGTGGATGCCAAGAGTTGTCTCTACCGCATCTACCGCGACACGCGTTTCTCGCCCGACAAGACTCCATACAAGACATATTTCTCAGCGCTGCTCTCCCCGGCAGGACGCCATTGGGACAAAGCCGCATACTACATCCACTGCGGCGTGGACGAGTGCGCGCTCTACGGAGGTGTATGGTGTCCGCCGTCGCCGATGCTCAAAAAGCTGCGTGCGGCCATAGTTGACAATATCGACGAATTCCGGGAAATTATCTCCGACCCCGAGCTCAACCGGCTTTATCCCGGTTGGTATGGGCGCAAGCTCAAAACGATTCCCAAAGGCTACGACCGCAATCACCCCGAGGCCGAGCTCCTGCGCCTGACCGAATACGGCAAGGAACACATACTTGACCGCTCATTCTTTGAAAAGTCCGACTGGCCCGAACAAGCCGCCCTCACCTTCCGCGTCCTCAAGCCCCTGATGGACTTCCTCAATTATTCAATTGATGAGTGAGCAAGTCTAAGCCCACCAGCATATCTACCAAGCCGCTTTCGCCGAAAGAGCCCTATTCCATCGGAAACAAATCGGCATCCTCCGGATGCCCCTTCGTTAGTATGATATACCCCGTACACCTCCGCCTGTGGCTTCGGTGTACGGGGTTACTGCTAAATCTGCGTTCTCCGAACGCGCATCAATAAGGCCGTAACATAGTCTCCTAAGAGAATATACAAAGGGCGTCCCTTGGGACGCCGATTTACAAGTAACCACGTACACCGGAGCCTTTGGCGGAGGTGTGCGTGGCAATGGTGCTCTGAAATTATGGCGTCCGTAGGACGCCGATTTGTCTCCAACCGAATAGTGTTCGCGGTCCTTGGCAACGAAAATCACAAGCTCCATAGAAGCGGAATAAGTGTCAAAAATTATTCCGATCCTATGGAGCTTGATTATTCTATTACATATTATTACCCGACCGACCTGCAGCTTAAGCAGCATGTGGTTCGGTCTATTATTATTGTCGCCGCCATGCGGCTTGTTGTAGCTAAGCTACTTTTCAATCTTCCGCGGACAAGGCGACTAAATGTCTTCCTCGATAGAGAAGTCGTCGGGGAGTTCGTCGTCGAAGTCGAGTGTAGGCATATCGTCGTCGGCTTCGGGAGCAGATTCTTCTGATTTCTCAGTAGTCTTCTTGACGGGCTTTCCGGCAGGGTGCTTCTCGCTTTCGCGGAGTGCTTCCATGATTTTTTCTTCCAGTTCGGCAGCAAGCTCAGGGTTGTCCTGAATCACACGCTTTGCGGCGTCACGGCCCTGGGCAATCTTGGTGTCGTTGTAGCTGAACCAGGAACCGCTCTTCTTGATTACGTTCAGATCAACACCGAGGTCGATAATTTCACCTGCCTTGGAGATACCTTCGCCGAACATGATATCGAATTCGGCACGCTTGAAGGGGGGAGCTACCTTGTTTTTCACAACCTTGATTGCGGCACGGCGTCCGAGAACATCATCGCCGTCCTTGATCTGGTTGCGGCTGCGGATATCAACGCGTACTGAAGCGTAGAACTTGAGCGCGTTACCGCCTGTGGTGGTTTCGCTCGGTCCGAACATAACACCGATTTTCTCACGCAACTGGTTGATGAAAATACAGGTGGTATTAGTCTTTGCGATTGTACCGGTGAGCTTGCGCATGGCCTGCGACATAAGACGCGCCTGGAGACCCATGCTGCGGTCGCCCATCTCGCCTTCGATTTCGTTTTTGGGAGTGAGAGCGGCCACGGAGTCAACCACGATAATGTCGATGGCGGAAGAGCGCACAAGCTGCTCGACAATCTCAAGAGCCTGCTCGCCGTTGTCCGGCTGGGAAATAAGAAGGTTGTCGATGTCAACACCAAGTTTTTCGGCGTAGAAACGGTCGAAGGCATGTTCGGCGTCGATAATTGCTGCGATGCCGCCGCGCTTCTGAGCCTCGGCTATCGCATGGATAGCGAGGGTGGTCTTACCGGACGATTCCGGACCGAAGACCTCGATAATACGTCCGCGGGGGAAACCGCCGACACCCAACGCATAGTTAAGACCGATGGATCCGGTGGGAATCACCTCAACTTTTTCAACCACTTCGTCGCCCATTTTCATGATGGCTCCGCGGCCATAGGCCTTTTCTATTTTGCCCATTGCCTGAGCGAGGGCATCGAGTCGGGCTGCCTTGGGATCAACTTCCTTAGCGGCACCTTTCTTGGTTTTTTCGATTTTTGCCATAGTGTATATTATTTTTTTGATTTTTCTTTTCTGATAAGATATTTCTTGCCATGTGTAGCCTGTCCGATGTTTATCACTTGTATATAGGGAGCTTACGCTACAAAATTACGCACAATTGTGTGCAACTTAAAAGCCCATGGATGTTAAAAGATTTGTAATCGTAATTTTTTTTCATTCTGCCGCGAACCATCCGCACCTCCGTGCGTTGTATTAGTACATAGCAAAATTACTTTTTCCATTGCAAGAAATGTGATAATGATTGGTTTATTTATCTAACGTGGAGATACCGTGAGGCATCTCCACGTTGGGTTTTATACCTGTCATTTATCTTTTGGAACAACGACACCCTCGATTTTCAAGGTCACGCGCTTGTTCTTTCCCGATGCCGACTTGAGACGGAGTTTGATATCGCGACGGATTTCGCCCTTCTGAGCCTCCGGAAGGAAACTAACCTTGATTTTAGCTGTCTTTCCTGCAGCAACAGGTTTTTTGGGAAATTCGGGACGTGTGCATCCGCAGCTTGTCGAGGCTGAAAGAATAGCCACGGGCACGCTGCCTTCATTTGTCATCTCGAACACATGGGTCACAGGACCGTTATCGGAATATATCGTGCCGAAATCGAAAGTCGTGGCATCGAATTTTACCGTCACATCCTCCTTGGAGGCTGCGAATGTGACTCCGGCACAAACCAATGCCGCAATCAGAGCCATATAAATCTTTTTCATATTGAAAGTTTCTATGCCTTTAATGAATCAAAATAGTATTTAAGCACCTCGGCGGCGGCGGCGAAACTTGAGCGACGGTTGGCAAGCACCAGACCTTCGTTCTTTTTCAGAAGTTCCTCCACGCGTTCGTTGCCGAAGAAATTCTTGCGCAATTGCTCGTCGATGGTCTCGTACATCCACCAACGCGCCTGCTGCTGGCGCTTCTTCTCGAAATAACCGTTTTCCTTTACGAAAGCGAAATACCGGTCAATCATTTCCCACACCTCGGCAATGCCAAGTTCGTAGTATCCGGAATAGCACAGCACTTCAGGCGACCAACCTGACTGTGTGGGCGGAAACAGATGCAGGGCGCTGCGGAACTGAGCCTGGGCAAGCTGAGCCGGACCCACGTTGTCGCCGTCGGCTTTGTTGATTACGATACCATCGGCCATCTCCATGATTCCGCGCTTGATGCCCTGGAGCTCGTCGCCTGTTCCGGCGAGCTGAATAAGCAGGAAGAAATCCACCATGGAATGTACGGCTGTCTCACTCTGTCCCACACCTACTGTCTCGACAAAAATATTGTTGTAACCTGCGGCCTCGCAAAGCACGATGGTCTCGCGGGTCTTTCGTGCCACGCCGCCGAGCGACCCCGCCGACGGGCTGGGGCGGATAAACGCTCCGGGATGCTGCGAAAGTTTTTCCATACGCGTCTTGTCGCCGAGAATCGAACCTTTGGTGCGCTCGCTCGACGGGTCGATAGCCAGTACGGCAAGTTTGCCGCCGTCGCGGAGCACGTGGAGCCCGAACACGTCGATAGATGTGCTCTTACCGGCCCCCGGCACTCCCGTGATTCCGATGCGGCGCGAGTTGCCGGAATGTGGAAGGCATTTCTCAATCACTTCCTGCGCCAGGGCGTAATGCTCCGGCGCAAGGCTCTCGACAAGAGTCACGGCCCGGCTAAGCGTGGTGATGTCGCCTTTAAGTATGCCCTCTACAAGCTCGGAAGCCGCAGGGAGCGGCTTCCGACGGGGACGCCGCGTGAGATACGGGTTGACTATCGGGGGCTGGGACACGCCGCTGTTGACTGAAAGAGAGGCGTATTGTTCGTCGTTTTCAGGATGTTCTGTCATGACTTGGAAAAACGTTTCTTTGATATTCAAAGTTAATCAAAACACGCCGCGTCCACAAATTATTAACACTTCTTAGTTTTATACCCTTAACCATGTACAGGGAAAAAGTGTTATCGGGATATGGATGTGTGGATAAAAAGCCGTACCTTTGCCTATTGATATGTTAAGGCAAGGCTTTAACATTAAGAAAAATGAAATTTATAAATTATATAACTGATATACAACATGGAAAATAACAACTTCGATCGTCTCAGCTACGCCCTCGGCCTTAGCATGGGACAGAATTTCCGCGCATCGGGAATTGAGAAAGTAAACGTTCAGGACTTCGCCGACGGCGTTGCCGCTGTATTCGACGGCCTCGCTCCCCGCATGAGCTACGACGAAGCAAAACAGGAAATCCAGACTTTCTTCACCGCCCTTCAGGCCAAGCAGGAAGAGGAAGCCAAGAAAATGGCCGACGTCAACGCAAAAGCCGGCGAGCAGTTCCTCGCCGAAAACGGCAAGCGCGTGGAAGTGAAGACAACTCCCTCCGGACTCCAGTACGAAGTAATCACCGAAGGCAACGGCCCCAAACCCGAGGCTAAAGACCAGGTGGTGGTGCACTATACCGGCAAACTCATCGACGGCACTGTTTTCGACTCCAGCGAAGAGCGCGGCGAGCCCGCAACTTTCGGCGTGACACAGGTTATCCCCGGATGGGTTGAGGCTCTCCAGATGATGAACGCAGGCTCCACATGGCGTCTTTTCATCCCCTCGCAGCTCGCCTACGGTCCTCAGGGTGCCGGTGGCATCATTGGCCCGAACCAGACTCTTATCTTCGACGTTACCCTGCTTAAAGTTGTAGGCAAGGAATAATGACCCGCATCAAAAGAACACTCGGAACAGTCCTCTTCGCCGCCGCGGCCATTCATGGCGCCGCTGCGGCGAAGCCCGTGACACCTGTGGCCGCGACGGATTCAACCGCCACGGCACTGGCTGTTTTTGTAGGCGGAGTTGTAAACGACTCTTTCGCCAACTTCGCCAAGATGGGACTCGAGGTCGACCGCGAAGCATTTGTATCGGAACTGGTGAAGATGATTTCCGGCGAACAGCTGGCAATGACTCCCGCGCAGGCCGATACTTTCCTCAACCGTAAATTCGAGGAACTTCGCCCGCAGGCGCAGCCGATTCCCGCTGCCGACCCGGCCGAGGAAGCGGCTTTTCTGAGTGCCGCCGCCGGACGTACGGGCGCAGTAACAACTCCGTCGGGGCTCGTATTCGAGACCCTCTCGGAAGGCTCAGGCACACCGCCCGACAGCACAATGACGGCAACCCTGCGCTACCGCGGCACACTGTCCGACGGTTCGGTATTCGATGAAATCACTACGGAGGAAGCTCCGGTTGACTTCCTCGTGAGCGACCTTACCCCGGGCTTCACCGAAGGACTGCAGATGATGCGTCCCGGCGGACGCTACCGCATCACCATGCCGGCCTCGCTCGCCTACGGCAACGAAGGCATACCCGGCGTGATTCCTCCCGGAGCAGCATTATGCTTCGAGGTGGAGCTTGCCGCCGTCAGGAAGTGACATCCGGCAAAACCAAGACATTCAATCATTTATTAACAAATATTCTCTCGTAACAATGAAGAAACTTCTCATCGGTGCATGCGCGGCAATGGCTCTCGTGGCCGGATCTTGCGGCAAATGCGATTCCGACAAATGCGCCACCTCAGCAGTGGCCGATTCCACCGCCGTGGCTTACGGCAACTTTGTAGGCACAATCCTGCTTCAGGACTACAACCGCTTCGACAATCACGAAAAATCAGATAAGGAAAACTTCCTCAAAGGCGTGCAGCTCGCCATGGGTTCGGCCGACGACAAGAACGTTCTCATGGGTATCCAGGTCGGAAGCCAGATTCTCAACGAACTTGAAGGCCTCAAGGCTCAGACAGGTGTGGAACTTGACAAGGCTACCGTGCTCAAGGCTTTCAAGCAGGCTTTCCTCAACGACACGCTTGCAATCGGCTCGCCCGAAGCAGCCAACGCACAGTTCCGCGAACTCCTCCAGCGCGCTCAGGACGAAATGAAGGCCGAAAAGGAAGCTGAAGCAGCCGAAGCAGCAGCAACAGCCCAGGACGCAGCCAAAGCCAACGGCGAGGCAGCACAGAAATTCGTGGAAGAAGCAAAGGCTGCCGACCCCGCAATCCAGACTTCGGCAAGCGGCCTTTCTTACAAGATTAACGAACCCGGAACCGGCGACAAACCCGCCGCAACAGCCAACGTGACCGTAAACTACACCGGACGTCACCTCAACGGTGAGGTATTCGACAGCTCCGAAGACCACGGCCCCATCACATTCTCCCTCCAGGGAGTTGTTCCCGGATTTGCTGAAGGCCTCCAGCTTCTCGGCAAGGGTGGCAAAGCAACCCTCTACATCCCCGGCGAACTCGCTTATGGCGAAAACGGTGCACCTCAGGCCGGAATCGGTCCCAACGAGATGCTGATTTTCGATGTTGAACTTGTCGAAATCAACTAATCCAAGGACTTTTCAGAACAAATATTAACCCCGCACACCTCAGGCACTCAGCCACGGGTGTGCGGGGTTGATTCATTCCGTTATGCTGAAATCACTTTTAATAGTAGGCGCCGGAAGCTGCCTCGGTGGCATGGCGCGCTATCTTGTATCCAAAGTCGTCACGGAGTCGGTATCCTCAATTTTTCCGTGGGGAACATTCTGCGTTAATATCGCCGGATGTTTTCTCATTGGCCTTATCTACGGACTTGTTGACCGCAACATCCCCATTTCGCCGGAAATGCGGCTTTTTCTCACCGTAGGATTCTGTGGCGGCTTCACCACCTTCTCTACATTCGCCCACGAAAACTATCTGCTGTTCGACTCATCCCGTTTCCCCATTGTGCTGCTATACATGGCTGTAAGTTGTGCAGCAGGCTTTGCCGCGGCGTGGGCAGGGCATTTCATCACCCGCTAATCCGTCTCCCGGAAGCGGCGCCCGGCGGGGACGGCAGCGTAGGTGTCCGGGTTATATTTTTCGCCGAACGACAGGTCAAAACCGTGCCTGAGCAAATCGGAAGCCAATTGTGGCTTGCCGCGGAATCCGTGGATAATCCAGCGTTGCCGGGGCTTAAGCTGCTTTCTCAGGGCAATCAGGCGGTCATAAGCCTTTACACAATGGATAATCAAAGGCTTGCCGAGTTCCTCGCTGACAGCAACATGGCGCTTGAAAATTTCCTCTTGCCGTACTAATGGGGCGCCCCGAAGCGCATCAAGGCCGCACTCCCCTATGGCGACAACATTATCGGCACGAGCCTCATCTTCCAAAAGATTGAGCATATCTTCCCCTATATTTTCCGCTGTACTCCACGGATGTATTCCGATACTATACCAGCGGTCGGGGCGCATCTGATTCCCCGGCTCGACAGAAATCACCGCATCGGCACCGGCATCGGCGCGATGTGTATGTATATCGGCAAACGAAGAGAGGTCCCGCATATCATTTATCGGCAGGTGGCACAGGGTCGTATCCGCTTCCGCCCCAAGGATGGCACCGCAAAATCCTGCGCACGGCCAGCCAAAGTCCCTTGAACGGGCCGTGGACTCGCAAGGCCTCAAGAGCATAGGCGCTGCACGTGGGCGTAAAGCGGCAGCTCGGAGGTGTCAGCGGCGAGATACAGGTGCGGTAGAAATGAATGGGGAGCGACAGCATCCACACCGCGAAATCACTCAGCGGATTCGACATCGGATTCAGGAGCGGGGGACGATACAGGAGGGAAGGCGGCGCTTAGACCCGAAAGCAGACGGCGCATGGCACGCTCAATGGTCGGATACGGCTCGAGGCCGTTGCCTACATAGACAAATGCCACATCAAGGCGCACACCTTCTTCAAGAGAATAATTGTGATGGTTGAGGCGATATGCCTCTCGGATTCTGCGGCGCATCTTCACGCGGTCCACAGCATGACGCAGACGCTTCTTCGGCACAGAAATAAGAAATGCCACCGGAGCGTCGGAAGAGCGTCGCGGATTGCGTCTCGCCACAATCCTTACAGGATAGGCAAGCGCGGAGAAGTCAGCTCCGCCATGGCTGAAGAGTTGTTCAACAGCCACAACGGAGCAGAGTTTTTCTTTCTTGTAAAGTCGCAGGGATGTCGGCTTGTCATTCATCACCGGGCGTGCCGTTTGTCTTGGCAAGATACTGGTCGATGGCAGCCGTCATCGAAGGTGTTTCAGGCGTGGGAGCCTCAATGTCGAGGCGCAGTCCGGCGTCCTTCACAGCCTTGCAGGTGGCAGCACCGAAAGCCGCGATGCAGATTTCACCCTGGTTGAAGTCGGGGAAATTCTTCAGCAGGGATTCAATTCCCTGGGGGCTGAAGAACACGAGCATGTCGTAGTCGAGCTTTTCGTCAGGACCGAAATCGTTGCTTACCGTACGGTACATTGCCGCACGTGTGTAGTCAATCTTGTTTTCATCGAGCATCGCCGAATCAACGCCGTTGTTCACATCCGACACCGCGAAAATGAATTTCTCGCCTTTGTGCTTGAGCATCGAGGGCAGAAGATCATCGAGCTTACCGGTCTTGGATGCGAAGATCTTACGTTTGCGGTAGACTATATATTTCTGTAAATAGTTGGCGATAGATTCGCTGGTGCAAAAGTATTTCTGTGTCACAGGTATTGTCACACGAGTCTCCTCTGCCAGACGGAAGAAATGGTCGATGGCTGTCTTGGCTGTGAAAATCACTGCCGTATAATCCGCAATCGACACTTTCTGCTGACGGAATTCCTTCGCCGAAAGGCCTTCAACCTTGATAAAAGGGCGAAAGACCATCTCCACACCGTACTTCTCCGCAATCTCGAAATAGGGAGACTTTTCGGAGGCAGGTTTAGGCTGGGAGACCAAGATTTTCTTTATTTTCACTCTTCTAAAAATAGTTAGGGATGTATATATAATCAATACGTGTACTCAACCAGGCGGACCAGGCAGAAATACACGGCAAATAAAGGAATTATTTCCAGACTGCAAAGGTACAAAATAAAATAAAGCAAAGACCCTATCTGACGGTAAAAAATTCTAAATCCCTTGGAAATAAATATCAATCGAGAGCAAATATACACTCCGGCACAGAAAATCAGCGTGCCCTCGCGCCATGCCGGAAACTCCATCAGCAGGAAAGCGGGAATGATAAAGGCCATACCGGCAAAGGCCTGCGAGGCCGCGAAGCCGGCCACGAACTGACGTCGGCGGTCGGGGGTGGCGAAGGCGTAGCCCAACAGCCAGTAGGCGCAACGTTGAAAGAGATAATACACTCCCACCACAGCCATGCAGGAGAACACGGCGGCAATACCCGTTGCCTCAAGCATGGGTACGCAACCGTAATAGGCGCACACCCCTCCCATGGCAATAAACTGCAACGCAAGCATGACCGACATCGAGCGCGACGACGACGGATTCTCGTCGAACACATTCGGGCGGATACGTATGCTCCAGAGTTCATTATAGTAATTTTTCAGAATCCTGCGCAAAGAGGCGGAATTGACAGATATCACAACCACGATGAGCAGCAGGAAGCCGAGCAGAAACGAATTTGACCCCACAGGAGTGCGATAGGCGGCTCCGAGCATACCTTCCTCGGCACCGGAAGGCCGCTCCACCACTGCGACATGCACTCCGTCCGGAGTGCCGTCCACAGCCACGCTGTCGGCGGGCAGCCCATAAGCCGGATTGGCAAAAATCGAGTCAAGCACAGCAGTGGAGAATCCGATGCTGTCGGCCTGCGCAAACGTTTCGGGCATGCTATATTCGGACATATCTAAAATTTAGGTGAGAATGTTGTTGCCGGTTCGGCGAGTGCCATTTCCACGGCTTCCTGCGGCGTGGTGGCTACGGTATAGAGCCGTGCATGGTCGGGGCGCATGAAGCCTTGACTTATCGCTGCGGCAAACATGTCGAGCAACGGCGTGTAATAACCGTTGATATTGAGTATCACGATGTTGCCCGTAAACAACCCGAGCTGTCGCCACGTGATTATCTCGCACAACTCCTCAAAGGTGCCGATACCGCCGGGGAGGGCGATGACTCCATGCGCGAGCGAAGCCATGGTGGCCTTGCGGTCGTGCATGCCGGAAGTCACGATAAGCTCGTCAAGTCCGGTGTGTTGCCATCCGCGCTCCACCATGAATTCCGGAATCACACCTATTGTGCGACCTCCGGCGGCAATTGCAGCGTCATTCACAGCACCCATAAGCCCCATGTTGCCTGCGCCGGTGACAAGAGGAAGACCTCGGCGGGCAATCTCCTCGCCAAGATGCCGGGCGGCGGCAAAATATTCAGGCGCCAGGTCTGTCGACGAGGCGCAATACACGGTGATTCCTTTCGGAGTATCGGGGTCAGCTTGCTTTTTTATCTTCATAACGGTGCAAAGTTACGGTTTTTCCGTGTTATATGTTTATTACAACATGTGCGAATAAGAAACAGAACAGTTTCATAAACTTTTTTTCACAAAAATTGTATTATATACACAAGGATTGTAATTTTTTATGTATCTTTGCAAAAAATCTTAAAACATGTACGCAATGACCGCCACCGATATACACACCTCCGAACCCATTAAAGCTCCCTCCGGAACCGAGACTCCGGAAAACAGCCCTCAGCAAGCGCCCGAACCGACCGCCGGATACCGCGTCGCCCTGGCCGTTGTAGCCGCCGTCCTCACCCTTGTGGCATGGGCTGCCGCAATGTGGGCCAACGGATATGTTTCGCTTGGAATAGCCGTGGTGGCAATCGTATGCGGAGCTTTGGCATGTACACGTCGCGCCGGAGCATGGCGCAACCTCGGCATCACCGCCATCATAGCCTCAGGAGTGCTCGCCATAGTAATGGCCGCCTTCCTCATAGCCCTTAGTTTTATTTGATTATAGATTAAAGATTAGAGAGGAAGGATTAAGGCGCTGATATCAGCGTTACAGTCGCTGAACGCGGCTTATACACTGCTACACAGTTTTATCGGAAAACATATAGTATATTATCTCATGGGCGTCCTGACGCGCATGGGCGGAGTTTTCTTAATCTTTAATCTTTAATCCCTAATCTCCCCCTTAATCCCTTAATCCTTAAGCAAATCGGGACGGAGACGGCGGGTGCGTTCGAGGGATTGCTCGTGGCGCCATTCCTCGATTTTTGCCTGATGCCCGGAGAGAAGAATTTCCGGTATGCCCCAGCCGTTGTATACCGCCGGGCGTGTATAAATCGGGGGTTCGAGAAGATTGTCCTGGAAGGAGTCGCTTAGGGCGCTCTGCTCGTCGCCAATCGCTCCGGGGATGAGACGCACGATAGCGTCGGTAATGATTGCCGCAGGCATCTCGCCTCCGGTAAGCACATAGTCGCCGATTGAGATTTCCTTGGTAATAAGATGCTCGCGTATGCGGTAGTCTATACCTTTGTAATGGCCGCAGAGAATTATAATATTGTCGAGCATCGACAGAGAATTTGCCATACGTTGATTGAACACCTCGCCGTCGGGAGCGGTGAAAATCACCTCATCGTAGTTGCGCTCGGCTTTCAGGGCGCTGATGCAACGGTCCACCGGCTCAATCTGAATCACCATTCCGGCATCACCGCCGAAGGGATAATCGTCGACCTTGCGGTAGCGGTTGGTGGTGTAGTCGCGCAGATTATGCACATGAATCTCGCACAGGCCCTTGTCCTGGGCACGTTTCACGATAGAGCACCCCAGGGGCGATTCCAGCATTTCCGGCAAAACGGTGATAAGGTCTATTCTCATGTCGGTTTTTCTTTTTAATATTGCAAAATTACTATAAATTTGCAGAATCAAGAAACTTTCCACCCTCCGGCAGAGTTTAAAAATAGATACATAACGACTAAATCACATACTTCCGCATCATGAAACCCTTAAAGGCTTTTGCCTCAATATGCCTTATGGCTGTCATGCTGGCTTTCTGCGCATGTTCGTCAGAAAGCTACAATTATGACACATGTCTGGAACTCTCGGAAAAGATAGAACGCGGCGAAAATCTTTCGCAAAAAGATTATGCAAGCATGATTTCGCAGAGCAAGGCTATTCTGGAATACCTTATCGACAAAACCGGTAAACTCTCGGAAATATCCGATACCGACGAGCAGGAAAGCGCCGCACGCGTGCTCCAGGCCGACCCGGAATTCATGGACCGCTTCGGCTATCTGTTCACATTCAGTTCATCCCTTTACCGTGCCGAACTTGCCGGGAACCTCGACAAGAGCAATCTGCGCGACTATCACGCTCTTAACGAATACAACGACCGTTTCGCCGCAATGACCGACGGTCTATAACCCACACATCATATTCAATCACATCATATACACTCACATCATGTCAGCTAAATCTATCATCATTTCATCGGCACTCGTGGCCGTAGCCATCGTGATTCTCGGATTTTGCCTTAAAGGCGGAATCGACAATTTCACCAACCGCGACCGTGTCGTTACCGTGCGCGGACTCTGCGAAAAGGAAGTCCCGGCAAATAAAGTAACCTGGCCCATCGTTACTAAGGAAGTCGGCAACGACCTCCCTGCGATATACGACAAAATCCAGCGCACAAACGCTGCGATTAAAAATTTCCTTACAAGCAACGGCCTGTCCGAGCAGGAAATTTCAGTAAACGCACCCTCTGTGTATGACCGGACCGCCGACCGATACAACTCTCAGGAACTCAGCTACCGCTATCAGGTGACTAACGTGCTGGTAGTGACATCATCGAACGTTGAGCAGGTGCGCAAGCTCATCGAGAAGCAGACCGAACTTCTCAAACAGGGCATCGCTATCGTTGCAGGCGACTACCAATACTCGACACAATACGAGTACACCGACCTCAACTCAATCAAGCCCGAGATGATAGCCGAAGCCACACAGAACGCACGCGAGGCCGCTGACAAGTTCGCCGCCGACTCCCACAGCTCCCTCGGCAAAATCAAGACCGCCTCACAGGGACAGTTCTCAATTTCCGACCGCGACCAGTACACGCCTAACATCAAGACCGTGCGCGTAGTCACTTCTATAACTTATTTCCTCGAAGACTAATGAAAGTTTTGGTAATCAACGGCAGCCCGCACCTGAACGGCTGCACCGACCGCGGACTGCGCGAAGTCGAGACCACTCTGGCCGCCTGCGGCATCGAAACCGAACGTGTCAACATTGGCACCAAAGATATCCGCGGCTGCATAGGCTGCAATTTCTGCCGCGAGCACGGACGATGCGTGTTCAATGACGCCGTAAACGAAACTGCTCCGAAATTCGCCGAAGCCGAGGGCCTGCTCATCGGCAGCCCCGTGTACTACGCTGGCTCCAACGGCCAGCTCCTGTCCTTTCTCGACCGCCTGTTTTATAGCACCTCGGGCCGATTCGACAAGACTATGAAAGTCGGGGCGGCCGTGGTATCGTCGCGCCGCGCAGGCTCCACATCAGCTTTCGACGAAATCAACAAATATTTCACCATAAGCTCAATGCCTGTGGTATCGTCGACTTATTGGAATGAAGTGCACGGCTTCACGGCCTCCGATGTCGAAGCCGACCTTGAAGGCCTCCAGACCATGCGCAACCTCGGCCGCAACATGGCCTTCCTCATCAAGGCAATCGACATGGCCCGTAAAGAATTCGGCATCCCCGCCCAGGAACGCAGCTCCTTCACCAGCTTCCACACCGAAGGCTGACCGTCCGGGCTGTCGCCTACTTCCACCGGTTTTCCAGGGCGGCGGCTTCGGCAGCGGTGATGTGGATTACGGCGCCGTGCTTGGGGGAGGTGAAGTTGGTGGTTTTCATCACGCCCTCATTGAAGTGTCCGAGGGGAGTGAAATTCACGAAATCAGACGTTTCCATGAATCCGAAATTATGGGTGTCGATGCCGTAGCAGTCGTACATCAGCACCCACTTGTCCTCGCCGATGCGCTTCCACACATTCGGAGCCTCACATGCCTTGGGTTCGGGATCAATCCAATCGGGCAGGAATTCATACGGGCCCGTGATGTCCTTGGCTACCGCCTGCTTGATGCCCGGGGTGCCGTCGTGAGCCACATACATTAGATGATACTTGTCGCCAACGCGCGTGATATCGCCGTCGATGGCCGTAGTACGCTTGTCGGGATATTCATAGAGTAGTTCCGGAAGAGTCTCGAAACGGGTGAAATCGTCATCTACATACGCGTAATACAAGCGATTCATCCCCGTGCCGTAACGCATGGTGAAATACAGCATCAGGCGTCCGCGCTCATTGTCGTATGCCGTTTCCGGTGCCCATGCGCAACCTATATCACTGAGGGCGCTGTCAAGTTCATTGACATGCACGATAGAGTGCGACCAATTCATCAGGTCGCGCGACTTCATCAGCACAAGGCCGCGGTTATTTCCCCAGCCGTATTTTTTGCCGTCCCACTCCCACTCCGTGTCGCGGTAGCCTTCTTTCTGCGCAAATATGTGCAAGTCGGTCATCGCGAGATAGAAAGCGCCGTCCGGACCGCGGAAAATGTGCGGGTCGCGGATTCCGCGCTGCTCGGCTATCGTGTCGCCTGCAATCACGGGGCGCCCGCCGTTAAGGGCTGTAAAGGTGTATCCGTCGTGGCTCACGGCCATATGCAATCCGTGGGTATCATCCTTATGAAACACCATCAGATAAGCCGCCATATCGCTTTCGGCAGCATTGACTCCGGCTGTACAGGCCATCATGAATCCGCAGGCTAAAGTGTAAAATATCTTTTTCATGGAAATATTTTTTGGTTATCAGAAAACAAAGATACAAAAAAAGCATTAACTTTGTCCTCGGAACAGACACGCATGCGGTAGTAGCTCAGTTGGTAGAGCATCAGCTTCCCAAGCTGAGGGTCGCGGGTTCGAGCCCCGTTTACCGCTCCCAAAACCGGTCAGGTCGCCATATGACTTGACCGGTTTTTTCTTTTTTTTCGCTTTATCAGCAATTTTTCTAAAAATATCATTTGTAAATCAAAATTTATATTTACATTTACCGCCGGAATTATTTTGTATCATTTCCATTACACTAACATCATCAACCAACAATTATCCCTACACAATGAAACACTTCCTATCAGTCGTTGCGCTGTCGGTTGCTACAATCGCATCCGCGGCAGCATCCGCTCCTGTCGGGACATCACGTTTCGCCCCCGGAACCGGTTCTGAAATCCGTCTCGAAAGCCAAAACAAGGCATCAGTCAAAGCCTCGCGACCCTTGCGCGCAACAGACGTAGCCATCACACCTCCGTACACGGCCACGTTCACACAAGACGATGGGCTGAACAAGTACACAGTAATTGACGCCAACGGCGACGGCAAAACCTGGAAGTACAGCAACAAGGAGGCTGTAATCAACTACAATTCCAACCTCGACATGGATGACTGGCTTATCACCCAACCTGTACGCCTTGAAGCAGGAATGGAATATTCTTTCTCTATTCTAACCAGATGTGCCGATACCGGAACCGTGGAACGCATGGGCGTATATGTCGGTGCAGCGCCTACTGTTGAAGCCATGACTACTACCGTCATTCCCGTAACAGAGGTTGCAACTGTTAATTCCAAGAAAGATCTTGATTCATATCAGGCTAACACAGGCAGTTTCACAGCCACATCCACAGGCCTTTACTATCTTGGCATCCATGGCTGCAGCGAAAAAGACCAATGGTCGCTTTTTGTAAGGCAATTCACCATCGAGGCTGTCGGAGCGGCCACGCTACCTTCGGCTGTAACCGAGCTTACCGGCGCTCCCGACCCTGATGCCGGACTCTCCGCCACAATATCATTCAAAGCTCCGGCGACCGATTCAGAAGGGAATCCACTAACCACAATCGACCGAATCGACGTGACCCGCAACGGCGAGCATGTAAAGGATTTTACCGGCGTTGCAGCAGGACAGGAATGTACGGCCTCGGATGTTGTTTCCGAATCAGGCATGTACACCTACACCGTCACTCCGGTGATTGGTGGCCGTGAAGGAACGGCAATGAGCGTCAACGTTTTCATCGGCATGGCTAAGCCCGCATCACCCACAGGCGTTGAACTTGTCGAGACAGAAAGTGACGGCATGGTTACTCTGTCGTGGGATGCAGTAAACACCAATGAATACGGCCACACCATCAATCCGTCGCTCGTTACCTACACCATCACCTCCGCAGCAGACGAAAGTCAGGAAATCGCATCCGGAATCACCGGAACAAGCCACACCTTCCGCGCAATCTCTGCAAACTCACAGACTTTTGTCGAGTACAACGTAACAGCCGTGACCGAAGCAGGAGCCTCCGCTCCGACAATATCGCCTCTTGTTGCCGTAGGAAAGCCTTACGCGCTGCCGATGGAACTTCGCGTGAATTCGGCGATGTATCTCACCCACAACATCACCGCCTGGGGCAACTGGAGCATCGCACCGCTCTCGACCGACCTTGACGAAGACGGCTTCGTACTGCGTCTGACACCTGAAAACGGCACCGTTGCAAGTCTCGGTTCCGGCAAGGTGGCTATTCCCGCCGATGCCCGTAATCCCATTTTCACATTCTTCTACTACACATGGAAGACCACTTCCGGCGGCCCGAGCACGGACGTTGCATATGCCGTCGTTAACGGTCAGCGCGTCGAAGGAGCGGTATTCCCGCTCGGCGACAGCGACGGATGGAGAAGCGCCGTGATTCCTCTCGATGCCTACAAGGGCACATCTGTAATCGTTGGCATCGAAGTGGAGACACATCCGCTTGCCACCGGCATGGGCTATTATCCTCTTTTCGACGGATTCACAGTAAAAGACCCGTATGCCAGCGACCTTGAACTCAAAGCGTTCGCAATTCCCTCGCAGATGAAGACAGGACGCGACGAAAGCATCACTGCAACCGTGCGCAACATCGGAGCCACCGACGCCGGAGCCTTCTCCGTAGAGCTGCGTCGCGACGGCAAGGTAGTGGATACCAAAAACATCGGAAGCCTCACAGCATCGTCCTCCACTACGGTTGTATTCACTGAACATCCCGGAGTAAACTGGCCCGAGAGCGTGACCTACACCATCGCCGTGAATTATGCAGCCGACGAGAATCCCGCCGACAACACCGGCGCCGAAATCGTGACAGATATAATCTTCCCCGACTATCCTGTTGCCGAAAACCTCGTGGCCGACACTCAGGCCGACGGTTCAGTTGTGCTCACATGGGCTGCTCCGGCTCTCAGCTCCGAACCTGAAGCGATTGCCGAGAGCTTCGAAAACTGCCAATCATTCGCAATCAACGATGCGAACGACTGGACTTTCATAGATGTTGACGGCGCAAGAACCTATTCGTTCGGCGGCGACGACACTTTCCCCGGCCAGTTCTCGCCCATGGCTTACATCGTTTTCGACGCTTCAGCTTTTGAATCAGAAGACTATGCCGCACACACCGGCGACAAATATCTCGGCTCATTCGCAGCGACTTCCGGACTCAACGACGACTGGCTCATCTCGCCCCTCCTGCCCGGAACGGAACAGACAGTGACCGTGTATGCCCGCTCCTACAACGACAAATACGGCCTTGAGACTTTCGAATTCCTCACCACGGAACTTGCCGAAGGCTTCACCACTGAAAGTTTCACCTACGTTGACCGCGTTGTCGTTCCCGTGACATGGAAGAAATGCACATTCACAGTTCCTGCCGGAGCGCGCCACTTCGCCATCCGCTGCACCTCGGAAGATAAATTCTTCTTCATGCTCGACGATATCAGCTACACCCGTGCCGCCCAGACCGAACGCTACATCATCCAAGGCTACAACATCTACCGCGACGGCGAGTGCATCAACAGCGAACCTGTGACCGAACTCACCTTCACCGATACATCCGCATCAGGCAGCCGCGCAATGGATACAGTTTACAACGTCTCCACCGTGTACACCGCCGGAGAATCCTGCCTGTCGGAAGCCGCGACAGACAATTCCGGCGTTGAATCCGTAGCAGCCGCACAGCAGGCAGCCATCACCGCAGGCGAAGGCATTATCATTGTTGCCGGAGCAGAAGCCGGTTCGGACATCAGCGTGTTCACAACCTCAGGCATCATGGCTGCAAAAGCCACCGCCGATGCAGCCGGAGCCGCTGCCATCAACGTAGCTCCCGGCATCTACGTGGTCCGCACCTCCGCAGTAACATCCGCGGTAATCGTGCGCTGATTCTCATCCACACATATTCCCGAAGCACCCGGCCGCGAGCCGGGTGCTTTTTTCTTTTCCGGAAAAAGCGCTATCTTTGCAGCCTAATCATAACCGATTAATATTCCATGAAAATCAACCGACTTTTATCATCCTTTTTATGTGCCGGTGCCGTTTTGGCGGCGACAGCCGCAGGTGCGACCGATTCCGGCGTGACCGTTCTCGACCTCAATGCCGCCAAGCCCGGCGCTGAGATTCAGCCTACTATGTATGGCCTTTTCTTTGAAGACATCAACTACGGAGCCGACGGCGGCCTGTACGCCGAAATGGTGAAGAACCGATCGTTTGAATTTCCGCAGAACCTCATGGGCTGGTACAGCTTCGGAGGTGTGGAAGTGCGCGAGGGCGACGGTCCTTTCGAACGCAATCCCCACTACGTGCGCCTCTCGGCAGCCGGACACGACCATAAGCACACCGGACTCGAAAACGAAGGATTCTTCGGCGTATCCTTCAAGGAAGGCGAGCAATACCGCTTCTCGGTGTGGGCGCGTACCGACCGCCCCGGAGCTTCGGCGAAAATCCGTATCGAGCTTGTTGACCCCGCCACAGGCGGCGAATCGCAGGTGTGCGCAAAAAAACACATCGAAATCACATCCGACAAGTGGACCAAATACACCGCCGTTCTGAAACCCACGGCAACCGTATCCAAGGGCAAACTCCGCGTGTTCCTCGCCAAGCCCGACGATCAGTGCGCCGTCGACCTCGAACACGTGTCGCTTTTCCCCGTCAATACTTGGAAAGGTCATGAAAACGGCCTGCGAGCCGACCTTGCCCAGGCGCTCTACGACCTCAAGCCCGGCGTGTTCCGCTTCCCGGGCGGATGTATTGTCGAGGGTACCGAACTCGGCGACCGCTACCAGTGGAAAAACACCGTCGGTCCGGTGGAGAACCGACCCCTCAACATGAACCGCTGGCACTACACCTTCCCCAAGCGCTTCTTCCCCGATTACTATCAGACCTACGGTCTCGGATTCTACGAATACTTCCTGCTCTCCGAGGAAATCGGCGCCGAACCGCTGCCGGTTATCAATGTCGGACTCGTGTGCCAGTATCAGAATGACGACCTCCACGCCCACGTTCCTTCAGACAGCCTCGACTGCTACATTCAGGACGCCCTCGACCTGATTGAATTTGCCAACGGCGACACCACTACCACCTGGGGCGCACTGCGTGCCGAGATGGGACACCCCGCGCCTTTCAACCTTAAATTCCTCGGCGTGGGCAACGAACAGTGGGGTCCGGAATACGTCGAGCGTCTCGCCCCCTTCGTGAAGACACTCCGCGCCAAGCATCCCGAAATCAAAATTATCGGTTCGTCGGGTCCCGATTCCGAAGGCGATAAGTTCGACTACCTCTGGCCCGAGATGAAACGCCTGGGCGTTGACCTTGTCGACGAACATTTCTACCGCAAGGAAGACTGGTTCAGCAAATGCGGCACCCGCTATGACAACTACGACCGCAAAGGCCCCAAAGTATTCGCCGGTGAATATGCCTGCCACGGACGCAAGAAAAAATACAACCACTTCAACACCGCTCTTTGGGAAGCCGCACTCATGACGGGGCTCGAACGCAACGCCGACGTAGTGCACATGGCTACCTACGCGCCCCTGTTCGCACACACCGAAGGCTGGCAATGGCGTCCCGACATGATATGGTTCGACAACATGGGCATGACAAAGACGTCATCCTACAACGTACAGCAGCTTTATTCGCTCAACAAGGGCACAAACGTACTTCCCCTGACCCTCGGCGGCAAACCCGTGGCCGGACTTGACGACCAGAACGGGCTTTTCGCAAGTGCAGTCCTCGACAAAAACGACAATTCCTACATCATCAAGATTGTAAACACCGCCGAGACTCCGCGCGACATCCGTATCGACATCAAAGGGCTGCCCAAGAAAGCCTCAATCGGCTCCATCAAGGTGTTGTCACTCGACGGCACCGATGCCCTCGATGCTCTTGAAGGCACCAACATGCAGATTCACAGCAAAGTGACAGAATCCACCCTCTCCGCCCCCGCGGTCGAGAAACGCACCGCCACCCTCTCTTTGGGCGAAATCCCCGCCAAGACCTTCCGCGTCTATCGCCTGCCCCTCCGTTAAGTTAATACAACTCCAATAATAGCCCCGGCCCGAACGCTCCATCCCCGCGCTCAGGCCGGGGCTAATAGTAAAGCTAAAATAAATTTTGCTTTGCGCTTGTTGTAAATTTG
>CAJURN010000010.1:0-57839 GCA_910589055.1 uncultured Muribaculaceae bacterium | reverse complement strand
GCTGCGCCCAATTTACTGTCATTCGACAAAGCTAAAATAAATTTTGCTTTGCGCTTGTTGTAAATTTGGCTGCGCCCAATTTACTGTCATTCGACAAAGCTAAAATAAATTTTGCTTTGCGCTCATTTAATCGTAAATTTGTGCTTTCCGAACTCTTCTAAAATTTTACAACCATGACTTTTGCCGAAAATTGCTATAAAATCTTCAGTGACTCCGTTGTCGACTACCACATGAGCGACGATGTTGATGCACCCTCGCGCAACCCCTATGCGGAAGGTACTATCGAAAAGGTTCTCTACGATAAGAATTTCATTGATGCCGTGCAGTGGCATCTCGAAGATATAATCCGCGACCCGGAAATCGACCCGGTGGCCGCTCTCGCGCTCAAAAGACGTATCGACCGTTCCAATCAGGACCGTACCGATATGGTGGAGGAACTCGACACTTATTTCCGCACCAAGTATGCCGATGTGAAGGTGGCTGAAAATGCCACAATCAACACCGAGAGTCCGGCATGGGCGCTTGACCGCCTTTCGATTCTCGCCTTGAAGATTTATCACATGAAGGCCGAGACTGAACGTACCGACGCGTCGGCGCAGCATGTGGCAAAGTGCCGCGCCAAACTCGACGTACTGCTCGAACAGCGTTCCGACCTCACTTCGGCCATCGACGCTCTGCTTGATGACATCGCTGCCGGACGGAAATACATGAAGGTGTACCGACAGATGAAAATGTACAACGACGCCGATACCAATCCCGTGCTTTATGGCGGCACATCGAAATAAGGACACCCGCTCCGGCTCCGGAAACGACCGTGGGGTGATTAACGTGCTTGTGGCGCGTTTTTCGGCTCTCGGCGACGTGGCTATGACCGTGCCCGTGATTTACAGCGCATGCCGCTGCTATCCCGATGTGCGTTTCGTGCTGGTGACGCGTCCGGCAATGACGGGAATATTCGTCAACAAGCCTGACAACCTCGTGCTCGTCGGTGCCGACGTAAAGACCGATTACACCGGAGTGGCGGGCATGCGCAGGCTCGTCAAGGAACTTGTTGAGGAATACAACATCGACGCTTTCATCGACCTGCACAATGTTTTGCGTACGCGTCTTATAGCGCTGTTCTGCCGTCTGCGCGGCATACCCGTATATCGCCTTTACAAGGCCCGTGCAAAACGCCGGGAACTTACCCGCGAGCACAATAAGGTGATGCTGCCCATGGTATCGCAGCGCGCCCGCTACCGCGAAGCCTTTTTCAAGGCCGGGCTTTCGCTCACCGAACATTTCAACGGTCTGTACGGCGCTCATGCCGCAGCAGCGCCGGAATTGTTCGCCCCGATAACCGCTCCCAAGTCATCGCCTTCTGAAATATGGATAGGCATGGCTCCCTTTGCGGCACACAAAGGCAAGATATATCCGCCTGAGAAAATGGAGGAAGTAGTGTACAGCCTCACCGAGCGCGCAGCAGCCAAGGGAACGACCCTGAGGATTTTCCTCTTCGGTGGCGGCGAGGAAGAACGGCGTATTCTCTCGGGCTGGGACGAACGCTATCCGGGAGTAATCAATCTCGCCGGGAAAAAATTCGGATTCCCCGCGGAGCTTGCTCTCATCAACCACCTCGACCTCATGGTGACGATGGACTCGGCCAACATGCACCTCGCATCCATCACCCTCACCCCGACTCTCAGCATATGGGGCGCGACACACCCATACTGCGGATTCAAGGGCTGGCACCAGCAGGACGCCGACACGATACAGCTCCCGGTGAGCTGCCGCCCGTGCTCGGTGTTCGGCAACAAGCCCTGCCGCCGCGGCGACTATCTGTGCCTGACGGCCATCCGCCCCGACATGATTTTCAAGAAAATCCTGGAAAAGACAGGGTTATAATCATATTCTGATAAAAGTATATCGCTTTGGACGATTTTGATATAAGAAACACCGACCCTTCATCCTCCGCCGAGAAGGAATTTGAGAAAGCGCTCCGCCCGGGGAGCTTCGAATCATTCAACGGCCAGGACAAGATAATCGAGAACCTGAAGGTTTTCGTCCAGGCCGCCCGTATGCGTGGTGAGGCTCTGGACCACATTCTGCTTTTTGGCCCTCCCGGACTCGGCAAGACCACCCTGTCGGGCATCGTGGCAAACGAGCTCGGGGTGGGAATGAAAATCACTTCAGGCCCTGTACTCGACAAGCCGGGCGACCTCGCCGGAATACTCACTTCCCTGGAAGAGAACGATGTGCTGTTCATCGACGAAATCCACCGTCTCAGCCCCGTTGTGGAGGAGTATCTCTACTCGGCCATGGAGGATTACCGCATCGACATCATGATTGACAAGGGTCCCGGCGCACGCAGCGTCCAGCTCACCCTCAATCCGTTTACGCTCGTGGGGGCCACCACCCGCAGCGGCCTGCTCACATCGCCTCTGAGAGCGCGTTTCGGCATTACATGCCACCTCGAATATTACGACCACCCCGTGCTGGCGCGAATCATACGCCGCTCGGCCGCGCTGCTCCGGGTGGAATGTTCGGAGGAAGCGGCCACGGAAATTTCGCTGCGCAGCCGCGGCACACCCCGTATCGCCAACGCCCTGCTACGCCGCGTGCGCGACTTCGCCCAGGTAAAAGGCTCCGGCAAGATTGACGTCGAGATTGCGCGCTATGCTCTTGAAGCACTGAATATCGACCGCTACGGCCTTGATGAGATCGACAACAAGATTCTCACCACCATCATCCGCAAGTTCAAAGGCGGCCCCGTGGGACTCACCACCATCGCCACCGCTCTTGGCGAAGACCCCGGAACAATAGAGGAAGTCTACGAACCCTACCTCATCAAGGAAGGCTTCATCAAGCGCACGCCCCGCGGACGCGAGGTCACGGAACTCGCATATTCCCACCTCGGCATGGACCGCATGGACGATTTCGGACTGTTCGGGTAAAAATAATAGGACTTATGGGTCTTATAAGACTTATAAGCCCTATAAGCCCCATTTCATTAAATAATCAGAATCTCATGTCAGGAATAAAATCACTTGCGGGCGACACGGTTGTCTACGGAGTAAGCACTGTGCTCGGCCGACTTCTCAACTGGCTGCTCGTACCTCTGTACACCTACAAGTTCGCTACGGCGGAATACGGTGTGGTTACTTTCGTCTACTCCATCGTGGCTCTCGTGCTCGTGTTGCTCACCTATGGCATGGAGACCGGCTACTTCTACTTCGCCAATCCGCAGAAGGGGCATAACTGGAAAGACCCCGCCGAGGTGTATTCAACATGCCTTGTGTCCATCTTCACGACGTCGCTCGTGTTTATAGCTCTTGTGGGAGCTTTCCTGCCCGGGATTACCGACGCCCTCGAATGTTCCGGACATCAGTCCTACGTGATGATTATGGCCGTGTGTGTGGCTATCGACGCTTTCCTGAACATTCCCTTCGCATATCTGCGAAAAAACAACCGCCGCATGAAATACGCGTCGTTGAAGTTTATCAACGTGTGCGTCAACATCGCCTTCAATCTCTTCTTTATCCTGCTGTGTCCGTGGCTCATGAGCAGATGTCCGGCTGCGGTGGATTGGTTTTACGACCCGTCGTACGGCATCGGATATATCTTCCTCTCCAACCTGATAGCGACTCTTGTCAACCTCCTGCTGCTCCTGCCGGAACTGACAGGATTCCGTTGGCGCTTCAACAGCCGCATGTGGCGTCAGATGCTCGTGTATTCGGCACCTCTGCTCATCATGGGTCTCGCGGGCATCCTCAATCAGAATGTGGCTCAGATTCTCTATCCTTACCTCCCTTCGGGGGGTGATGTGATGGCAGAGTTGGGTGTGTACGGCGCCAACTACAAGATTGCGCTTATACTGGTAGTGTTTCTCCAGGCTTTCCGTCAGGCCTACGACCCCTTTATCTTCTCGCGCAACAAGGAAGCTGCGGGAAAGGATGGAAAATATGACATGTCGCGCGACACGATTTACAGCGACGTGATGAATTATTTCCTCATAGCCACGCTGGTGATTTTCCTCGGGGTGATGTTCTTCCTCCACTTCGTGCGCTATCTCATCGCACCCAAATTCTGGGAAGGCCTGGTGGTGGTTCCTATCGTGATGATGGGCGAGATATTCTTTGCCGTGTTCTACAACCTCTCGGCATGGTACAAGCTCGAGGGACAGACGCGCTGGGGCATGTACTTCTCGCTAATTGGCGTGGTGATAACATTCTCGGTGAATATCCTGCTCGTTCCCTACATCGGCTATATGGGCTGCGCCTGGGGCACATTCGGCTGCTATGGGGTGATGATGGTCGTGAGCTACCTTGTAGGACTCCGCAAATCGACTATACGCTATCGCACGGGGCACATCCTGAGTTATTTCGCCATTGCCGCCGTGGTATATTTCCTTGGCATGTACGCTCTTCCGGCAATTTCTGACAGCCAGTGGCTGCTCGTTCCGGCGCGCCTGCTGCTTCTGGCTGCGTTCTGTGGAATCGCCGCCATGCGTGAGCGCAAACTTATCCAATTTGTCAAATCCGCCCTCCACCGCAAGTGAATCCCGGAAAGAAAATAGTGATAGTCAACCACAGCGACTCCCGCGGGGGAGCGTCGGTGGTGAGCGTGCGGCTTCTTGACGCGCTGCAAAGCCTCGGCGCAGACGCCTCGATGCTCGTAACCCACAAGGACAGCACACGCCCCGACATCGTAGTCGCCGGTGATGTGCGGAAACCTTTCCTGCTGGAGCATGGCGAGATTTTCCTGCGCAACGGACTTTCCCGGGCCAACCTCTTCAAGGCGTCCACGGCTCGTTTCGGGCTTCCGGTTTCGAACCATCCTCTCATTCGCGAGGCCGATGTGGTGATGCTCAATTGGGTGAACCAAGGCATGCTGTCGCTCAAGGAGATTGAACGGATGGCCGCCGACGGAAAGCGTATCATCTGGACCATGCACGATATGTGGAACATGACCGGAATATGCCATCATGCCCAAGACTGCCGAGGGTATCTCAAAGAGTGCGGACGCTGCCCGCTGATTCACCTTCCGAAACATCGCTCCGACCTGTCGCACTCCGTCCTGGAGCGCAAGAGCGAGCTCTATTCCCGTGCCGGAATCACATTTGTGGCCGTGAGCAACTGGCTCGCCGCGCGAGCCCGCGAAAGCTCCCTGCTGAAAAATCAGGACGTGCGCGTGATTCCAAATGCCTTTCCCGTCGAAGAATTTTCAATCCGGCCGGAACATATCCGCGCTGAACTTGGACTGCCCGAAGACAAGAAACTCATCATCATGGGAGCCGCAAGGCTCGACGACCCTATCAAAGGACTACCCATGGCCGTAGAGGCTCTGAACAAGGTGCATGATGCGGGACAGGACGATTGCGCAGCCGTATTCTTCGGCAACCTGCGCGACCGCACGGCTCTCGACTCCCTGCGTATGCCTCGGGTATGGCTCGGTCCGCAGGGCGATTTCAGCCGCATCCGCTCAATCTACGCCCACGGCGATGTAGTGCTGTCATCATCGCAATTCGAGACACTCCCGGGCACACTCATCGAGGGACAGGCCGCCGGATGCTACCCCGTGGCCTTCGATGCCGGAGGCCAACGCGACATAATCGACACACCCGACACCGGCTGGCTCGCCCCGGCCTACGACACAAGCTCCCTCGCCCAAGGCATCCTAAAAGGCCTCACCACCCCACCCTCCCGCGAACAACTCCATACCCACGTCGCCACCCGATTCTCCGCCCGCACTGTCGCCAGTCGTTATCTTGATATAATATAGGTATTTCATAGGAAAATTTGTATATTTGCAAAAATATATCTACCTCTAAACCTGTATAATCATGATTGACCTTCAGCAAATCCGAAAGTACTTCGACGAACTTAATATTCCTACCCGCATTGATGAAGACGGCGATATGGTCGTTATTCAGGATGCTGACTCCGATTTCGGCCATAATGTTGTGGTGTTCGTGATGGTGAGCAACAATCGTTTGTCGTATGCCGCAGCATCGCCTACTTACGAGCCTGCAGGCGACGTGTATGAGCTTTGCAACCGCCACAACTGCCGCCGCAATCTCCCCACTGCCGTTGTCCGCGATGGAAAGGTGCGCATGGAGTATTCTTTCCTGCTCGACGAGGAAGTGTCCGAAGCCTACATCAAGGAAAACTGTATCACGATGGTGCTCGGCTCCATCTGGAATGGCTTCATGACTTTCGAGGCCGAGGAATAGAAATAGGCAACGACAGGCAATAAGGCAAGAAAGGCAAAAAGGCAAGATAATTGTTTATACTAAAAAGTATTCTCTTGCCAGCCGAAGGCAATCGCCTTTTAAACCCTTTTGCCTAAAAATTAAAATTTAAACATTATTTTTTCCTAAATATGAAGATTTACAATTTTGCCGACAGTCCTTCGCTCGTAGGCCAGTATCTGGCCGAGATGCGCGACGTCACTGTCCAGAAAGATCCGCTGCGCTTCCGCCGCAACCTCGAACGCATAGGAGAAATCATGGCCTATGAAATCAGCCGCACACTCAACTACAAGACTGAAAAAGTGCGTACTCCGCTGGGGGTTGACGCCGATTGCAAGGTGATTGATGAGAAAATCGTGCTCGGCACCATTTTCCGCGCGGGCGTGCCTTTCCATCAGGGTTTCCTGCGCTATTTCGATAATGCTGAAAATGCGTTTGTATCGGCTTACCGCAAATACAAGGAAAAGGAGAATTTCGACATCTGCATCGAATATCTTGCCTCGCCGCTTCTTGATGGCAAGACGCTTATTCTGTGCGACCCGATGCTTGCCACAGGCGCTTCGATGGAGCTGAGCTACCGTGCACTGCTCACCAAGGGAACTCCCGGCAAGGTGCATGTGGCTTCGGTGATTGCTTCCCGCAAGGCCATCGACTACATGAACAAGGTTATGCCCGAGGACGCAACGCTCTGGGTTGGCGTGATTGATGAGGAAATCAATGCCCACAGCTATATTGTACCGGGTCTTGGCGACGCAGGCGACCTCGCCTACGGCGTTAAGGAATAAGACAATTCAGGAAAGTCATACGCGGGTCGGACATGTCAAACGTGTCCGACCCGTCTTATTTTTCCCTAAGCGCCACCGTAAGCAGTGTTTCAGGGAATTCCGGCAAGTGGGCTGAATAAATTATAGTCACCGGCGAGCCGTTGACTACCGCTACATAATTTTTAAAGGGAATGGGAAGTTTTATATCGCGGGCGAAGTCCGTTCCGGGAGCGAGTGCTGCCTTGAACAGTGCTTCTTTCATGGTCCAAGCCGCGAGCAGACGCTCTTCCGAAGCTGAATATTCCTCCAGTTCTTCTGCCGAAAGCACTCTTGGAGAAACCCGAACCAACTGGGAGCGCCATTCCTCGGCATCAATTCCTATTATCCTATCCGGCATGGTGCTTATCGCCACGGCGGCGATACGGCGGCTGTGGGTGATTGACAGGCTTATTTCGGAATGTCCCACGATATATGGCGCGCCGTTTTCGTTATGGGATATAAGGGCGTCAGACCCGAGCAGCGCGTCGAGCAGGCTACGCACGGCAGCCGTCTCGCGTTCCCGGCGCGATGCTGTGTCATCTTCAGGGATAAGGCAATACGCAAGGCGGAGGCCAGCGGGAAGCATGTCAAGATAATGGATAGCCGGTGCACTCATCGCTATTGGGAATAGGAGACATTTTCGAGCATGCGCCGCACATCGCGCTCCACTGCCTTAACCACAGGCGCTATCGAGTCGGTGTTGGCCGACGGACGACTCAGGGCAAATGTACCCGAAACGAGCAGGCGTCCGTCGCTTGCGATGAATTGCACGGGAGTCACCCCTCCTTCGGGGCTGACTATCATTTCGCAGGCAAAATCGCCCGACAGGCTCATAAAATTATCGGTGACAGCCGGGGCTCCTCCGAGATTGAGCGCCACCCGCTGACGGCGGTTGGCGATAGCCTTGTTGATGCCAGAATCGGAGGAATGGTCGTTGACCGACACGTGCAACGTGCCACCGTAGGCGGGATAGCGAATGTCGAGCCAGTTTTCGGAGATACTGGCCGTATCGGAGGTGGAATTTACGTCGAGCCGCAGCCCGGAGATATCAACGGGTGTGAATACGCTGTCGGCAACATTCACCCTCGGATAAGCCTCCGGAAGCGGCACTGGGGTATAGGAATCACGGCCACCACAAGACGCTGCGGCCAGAAATATCAAAGGAATTATCCTATGGAACGTCATGCGGTCTGAATATCGGGCATTACCTTCACGCGCACTTCGGTGATGCGGTGGTCGCTGATATCAAGCACGAGGAAGCGGCAACGGCCATAGACAAGCGGCTCCTTGTCCTTGGGGAAGTCGCCTTTGATTGCGAGCAGCATGCCTGCGAGGGTTTCCACGTCTTCGGTCACGTCCTTGTATTCGGCAGGGTCGAGCTCGGTGATGCGGAAGAAATCGGTGAGAAGTGTGCGACCTTCGAAGATGAAAGTATTGTCGCGCAGGCGCTTGAAAGTTTCATCGGGTTCGTCGTATTCGTCGTCGATATCGCCCACGATTTCCTCAAGTACGTCCTCGAGAGTTACGATACCCTGGGTACCGCCGAACTCGTCCACAACTATTGCAAGATGTATCTTAAGTTTGCGGAAGTCTTCGAGGAGGTCGTCGATCATACGGCTCTCAGGCACGAAATACGGCTTGCGGAGCAAAGTCTGCCAGCGGAATTCCTCGCCCGTGGGCTTGCCTATGTATGGCAAGAGGTCTCTTGAATATAGCACGCCGCGGATATCGTCCTGATTGTCCTGATACACAGGCATGCGGGAGTAGCCGCTTTCGAGCACCACTTTCATCACCTCGTCGAAAGTCATGTCGATGTTCAGGCCGGTGATTTCCAGTCGCGGAGTCATGATTTCGGCAGCGGTGCGGTCGCCGAATTTGAGGATGCCCTCCAACATTTCCTTGTCGTCGCCGGTCGCGCCCTGGGTTATCTCGAGAGCCTGGGAAAGCTCGTCGGCGGTAATGTTATGGGCCTGCTTTGTGACAACACGGTTGACAATGGTCGTGGAGCTGACAAGCATCTTCGACAGAGGCGAGAACACCTTCATGGCCGCGGAAATGCCTCCGAGGGCGAAACGCGCCCAGGTCGTTGGGTAGTTGTTGGAGTAGAGTTTCGGCAGAATCTCACCGAAAAGCAGGATGAGAAAGGTAAGTATTACCGTCTGGAGAATGAAACTCAGCACGGGCGACATGCCTTCGAACACCGGGCCGAGCGCGAAGTTACACAGCACGACGATTGTCACATTCACGAGATTGTTGGCGATAAGTATTGTTGCCAGCAGTTTTTCGGGATGAGACAGGAGTTTGCGGATGCCCGGGCCTTTTGACGTTTCATCAAGGTCTTCGAGCTGAGCGGGGGTAAGGGAGAAATAGGCGATTTCGCTGCCGCTTATGAAGCCGGAGATTCCGAGACAGAGCAGAGCCACGACAAGTGCCACAATCTGTCCGGGATTGAATGAGGCCATGTAGGCCGGAATAGCGGTAAGGATAAAATTAAGCGGCTCAGTGGCCGGCAAGGGATCTATGTCCATTTCGGAGTTAATAAGTTAAACAAAATCAGTTGCTTCTGGTCCAGAGCATGTAGCCCAGGCCGGAACGGTTGACAAGATATTCGCCGAGGTCGCCGAGTTTCTTGCGTAGCCGTGAGATATTTGTGTCAACGATTCGCTCGTTGTCGCCGTCGTTCCATACGGCTTTGTGAATCTCGACACGCGACACATAGGTATTTATGTTTTTCATCAGAATCACTAGGATGGCATATTCGGTTTTGGAAAGCGACACGGGCTCGTCGCCAATCTTCACCACGGCTGTGGCTGTGTCCAGCGACATGTTCATGAACGTGAGCACCGTTCCGGCAGGACGCGCACGGCGTGCCGAATGGCGCCGCATCACCGACTTCACGCGTGCCACAAGCTCGCGGAGCGAAAAAGGCTTCGTGATGTAGTCATCGGCTCCGGCGTCGAGAGCATCAATGACGATGCGCTCGCTGCGCGAGGGCGAGTAAAGGATTATGCCGATGCCGGAGGTGGAAGGATTGTCCTTGAGGTCGAAGATGAGATCCATGCCGGTGTAGGCCTGGTTCATCGCATCCACAATCACAAGATTGGTACCGTCAAGTTCTTCGGGACGTACGTTTTCCGCCACCGGAATTATATCCACAGTGTAGCCTTCGCTACCGAGATTGACATGCAGCAGCTCGGCAACGTTTTCATCGTCATCAACAACGAGGATTTTTCCTAAGGAAGATGAATATGACATAATGTGGATTAGATTTCTTTTACAAAGGAACTAAATTCAAACCACATTGGAAAAACAGTAACCGTTTTGTGTCGATATTGTTTTTAAATATTATTATTCCGGGCTTAGGGGCAATTTCCGCAGCTATATTGCGGAAAAACCGGAACCGGGGTCTCCTCCGAGAGCACCCGGCGGCGGGCTCAGGCTTAATCGTTGCGCTTGCGGAAGGTGTCGCGCAGCGTATCTATAACATTGATGATGTAGTCGCCCGTCTTTTCGAGGTCGCCCACGATGTCCATGTAGTAGATACCGGCCTGATATTCGTAGTGGTGTTCGTTGATATTCTGAACGTTTCCGCTGCGGAGAGTGTTGCGGAAGTTATTGATTTCACGCTCTTTGTTGTAGGAGGAAATGAGGGAGTTGCCGTTTACGTTCTCGATGTCCTCGAGCTGGTGTATCATCATAGCCATAGCCTCCTTGACGTAGACGTAGAGGGCGTCGATGTTGTGGTAGATTTCCTCGTTGAACGACGCTCCGCTCTGAATCTTGCGGTTGAGAATCTTGCCTATGCCCATGCAGCTGTCGGCGATGCTCTCAACCTCGCTGATGATGTTGAGCATGGCGGCGATACGCATCTTACCTTCGTTCGACAGGCGACCTTCGGCGCATCGGTTGAGGTAGTGGGCAATCTCGAGCTCCATGCGGTCGGAAATGTCCTCGTACTTCTCAAGGCGCGAGTATAGCTTGTTGTAGTCCTCGCTGTTTTCTTTGGTATGGATGAGTGTCTGGGCCATGTCAATCATGCGTCCCACACGCTCGGCATATACCGCGATTTCCTTCTCTGCCTGGGCGATGTTGAGTTCGGAGGCGTTGAGCAGACCGCGGGAGATAAACTTCAGAGTGAATTCCTCTTCGTCGCCGTGACGGGCAGGAACGAGAGTTTCCACAATCTTCACATACAGCTTGGTAAACCATATCATGATGGTTACATTCACGAGGTTGAATGTGGTGTGGAAGAGCGAGAGACCGAACGAAACACTCATCTGCATTGTCGCGATGCGCATTAGCACGTCATGACCGGCAGGCAGCGAATTGTCGAAGAGGTGGTTGTACAGGTCGGGGTCGTTGATTTCGAGATTTGTAACGAAATGGTAGAGTGCATTGGGGTCGCCCTGACCGATGGCTTCGGTGAGCCATGCGTTCATGTTGGCGAAGGGAACAAACACACACAGACACCACAGCGTGCCAAGGAGGTTGAAGAGCAGGTGACCCATGGACGCGCGTTTTGCGGCCACGTTACCGCTCATCGAGGCGATGATGGGCGTGATTGTTGTACCGATGTTGCTGCCCAATACCAAAGCACACGCAAGGTCAAAAGTAATCCAGCCCTTGCTGCACATGATAAGCGTGATTGCGAATGTGGCGGCGGAAGACTGGATAATCATTGTGAGCACCAGGCCCACGAGTGCGAAAATAAGTATCGAACCAATACCCATGGAGGCATATTCCTTGAGCACGGCGAACATTTCGGGGTTGCTCTGGAGGTCGGGCACATATTGGCTTATCATGTCCAGACCCATGAAAAGGAAGGAGAAACCAATCAGGAATTCACCTATCGACTTGGTTTTGCTCTTGTTGGTGAACAGAAGCACCACCGCAAGGCCGATAAGGGGGAGAATAAACAACGACATGTTCACCTTGAAGCCGAACAGGGCTATAATCCATGCCGTAAACGTCGTGCCCACATTGGCACCCATAATCACTGCCATCGACTGGGCCAGGGTCATGAGACCCGCATTGACGAAGCTGACAACCATCACCGTGGATGCCGATGAACTTTGGATAAGAGCTGTGATAGCACAACCGGTGAGCAGTCCGGTGAAACGGTTGCGGGTCATTGCCGACAGGATGTTGCGGAGTCGGTCGCCCGCGGCCTTCTGAAGGCCTTCACTCATCACTTTCATGCCGTACAGGAACAATCCCACGGCACCAAGCAAGCCTAAGAAATCTAAGATGCTGTAATCCATCAAATGGTGTTTTGTAGCGGGTAGCGAAATGCTGCCGCAATTTTTCCACAAAGATAAATGTTATAATTGAAATTTGAAAATCGAAACCGAAAAAAGCATAATCGGGCGATGTCTGCTTATAACAACGACTTGTAACTGTGGGTGCGGTTTTGGCAATCAACGTTCTACAAGCATATCCCTTAGGACGACTCTCGCAGGCTCCAGAGGCCATGAACCCGTGGTGAGCCGTGACTCAAACTCTTCACAGGTCCAACCTCTCGACGACACATAATTCCCCGAATATTTGGGTATGCGGCCATAATAGGACCATTCGTCGTCTCTGAATGAGTGCATATACCATCGCTCGCGTGCAGGTTGCCCGATACGCCTGCCCCCGCAAAAGAAAGTTATCTGAGAGAGTTGTTCCATACCTACATTATCGGAACGTCCCACGAATTTCATCCAACCGGACTTCACCATATATTCAAGATTGCGCAGATAGCAGAAAAAATCCACTTCGTCGGAAACGATTTTCTCAACAGGGGGATTCTCATCCTCACGGTAGCGCTGACTGAAAACCCTTACCACATCCTGATCGGTTCTCAGATGGTCTTTACCCACAAACTGTATGTAACATTTAGTGCCATCTTCGAAAAGATGGCTGTAAACATTGCCTTCCTCAATTACAATCTTAGCTTTTCTTGCAGCCATTGTCTTAATCCTTTTTTAGATACCTGTCCGGAATCATTACTGATTACAAAATCCGTGTTTTTCCATTTTATCACGGGAAAAGATATTCCTTCGCGCCAACGGTAGTCGGGCGACTTTCGCCCCTCATATTTCCAATCGTCAAGCCGCTGGAGCCAAATCTTGAAGGCCAAAGGACCAAAAGCACTTCCGGTAAGTACCCTGTGGCGCTCCTTTTCGGATAATCGACGGAAAGTCAATTCCGTATCCCCGGGACGCCACACCCGGAACATCATCATATTATTGAATCCTTTATTCATGTCTCTATCCGGCTCAAGACCGAATACGATATTTTTCATGTCCAACATATTGACATGTTTGCTTCTTCCCACAAAAGTCCAGAGATTCAATTTTACGCCCCATAACACAAAGGTATGGGTATAGAATCGGGATTCGTCACTCACAATCTGCCAAATAGCAGGAGACGCATCAAGAGGATATTTTTTCTCGAAAATGCGCACGATGTCGGCTCCGAGACTATTCGGATCCGACATGATTCGCTGGAAATATAGCTTTTCAGTCTTGCTCACGGCAATTTCGAATACATCTCCGGGCATCCTCTTATATCTCTTCGGCTTGCCGACGTTGTCGCGGACATTATTATCCTCTATACTTTCTTCCATGGTACAAGTGGTTTTCGTTGTGCAATTTACTGATTTTCCCCGAGATATCAAAAAAATAAAAAACATGCACCCCGGAAAGCGGGATTGGGTCGCTTTCCGGGGTGCGGTAGGGGTATGTGGGGATGATTATTTTACGAGCTTGCGGGCTTTTGCGTTTCCTGCTGTGATGAGGTAGAGTCCGGACTCCCAAGATGAGGCGTTGATTTCGGCTGCACCGTCGGCATCGAGGTTGCCGAGGTAAATCGTGCGTCCGCCAAGATCGCTCACTCTTATTTCCGCAGCGGTCTCACCGCCACTGATGCGGTAGATGTCACCAAGGCGGCTGATGGTGAGGACGCTTTCATCGGTAACGGTGGAAATTCCGGTCTGTCCTTCCTGGCGGACGGGTATGCGCAGCGTGGAAAGGCCGTCGGAAAGGAGCAGTTCACCTTCGCGGCTGTCCATTCCTGCAGGCAACGGGTCGGCCTCGACAGTGATATCGTCGACGGTCATATCTCCCGGCTCACTTACTACGCGGAACCAGTTATCACCGTTTGCCTCAGGCTTCTGCCAACCCATGTAAGAGAAGATTTTGTAAGCCTTTGAGCCGCCGGTGGCCGGGAATACGAGTTCGGGAACTGTGGTGGCCGAAATGGTCTGGTCGGTAGTCCATCCCTCGGGCAGTCCGGCCATTACGGAGTGTGCCATATCGAGCTGGATGAGGAAGGATGTATGGTTCTGTCCGGCCGGGAAGTAAGTGCTTACATCCACCCATTTGCCATCCTTGAGCATGTAGGATGTGTTGCCTTCGCCGCGGAACGATGCCATGGCAAATGATACATTGCACGTCTCGCTGTATTCGGGAATACCGTCGACAACGATAAAGAATTCATCATCGACCACCGGGGCTTCCGTAAAGGGGAACTCTGTTGCCACAAGTCCTCCCGCACCGGGCATGTCGAGTTCGAACACGCTCCAGCACATGAAATCAAGTTCTTCGCCAGGCAGTCCGTTCTCGCTCTTGCAAAGGCGCACCGAAATGTTGGCAATCTGGTCGATTACTTCCTCAGCCTTGTTTTCAACAAAGTAGACGGCTGCGCCATAGATACGCACGGGGCGTGAGGGTTTTGAGAATTTCTCGGCGTAGGCTGTGATTTTCATCTTGTTCGAGCCGGGGAAAGTTCCGTAGCCGTCGAGGTTGAACACGGTGGCACGGTCGTCGGAACGGAAGTTTGTGGCTATGCCGGAGTATTCCACGGTAAGGTCAGCCATGTCGGTGGATTTGCCATGTGCGTTCTCAACTTCGAGGAATACGCTCTGGTCGTGGAGGAAGCTGTAACCCACTTCAACAACCGAGCCGGTGCGGCTCTCGGTGGCATATGGCTCGGGGTTGACACCGGTAAAAGTCCATTCGCTTGATGTGGGGAATCCGGTGCTCTCGTCGGTGAAGGTCACAGGCACGAGCGGAGCGATGAAATGTTTGCCGGTGGAAGCATTGCGGAATGTGGCAGGAAGTCCGATTTTCGCCGTGGGGGCGAATCCTGTAACATGGATAACGTCAGGACGCGTCACCGATGCCGTATTTCCTTCCGAGTCGGTCACGGTAAGCGTGATATCGTAGTCGCCGTCGGCTGTATAATAGATTTCGGGGTTGCGCTCGGTCGATGTGGCGGGAACAGCTCCGGGGAAGCTCCATTCCCATGCGGTTACCTCACCTCCGGCCGAAAGGTCGACAAGCGAAATTGTCTCGCCGGTTTCCACATCCAGGCCGTCGACGCTCTCTACTGCTGTGATTTCGAGTCCGTCGATATAATAGCTGCCCAGATAGCCGCCCGTCTGGAAGTTGTCGCTCGTACCGGGGCCATATGTAAAGCGAAGCTGCACCGTCTGCCCGGCATAATCCTCCAAGGACGCAGCGATGGGTCGCCATGCCCAGGGCTTTTCGCCTTCGCCGTTGAGACTGTTCCATATTTGGGTAATATCTTCCTCGAATCCGTCGGTGGAAACTTCTATCTTCAGGCTGCTTGTATCCTCATAATTAAGTGAATATCCGATATATCCGCGGAGTGTTGCGTTGGAGCCGACTGCTATCGGAGCGCTGACGGCGCTTGATGTCTCGCGGCGGAATGTCTGATAAGGGCCGTCGACAAATAAAGATCCTTTATCATCGGGATTTATGTCGGAGAACGGCTTTGACGCGTAGGTATTGACAGTCCATGTAACGTAAGAGGTCGGATCAACAGTCCATCCGGCGGGAATGGCTCCTCCGTCGAAGTACTCGCTCCATACGGCCTTTTCGGTGTTGAGACCCTTAAACGAAAAATCCGCTTTCAGAGAACCTTCGGCCGTGAACATTTTAGCCTTCTGCCGTCCGGCAAATTCAATTTCAGGAAGAGACCTTGTCGTTCGTGCGACTTTTTTCACAGGCACGGATGCCACCGAGGCGTCCGCTCCAAGGACTAAAAGTCCGGCGAGAAGCAATGATGATGCTGTTTTTTTCATATCAGAAATGTGTTTATGAGCATAAGAAAACGCGCCCTCAAACGGGACGCGTCGCAAATATACACATTTTTTGACTTATCAACTATGTTTTGCGATATAAATGCAAATAAATCGTATGTTAAGCCAACATTTTCATATCAAACATGAGCAATTCTGCGCAATCTGCTCAAATTACGTCGGGTGATTATGCGGGTGTTGAGAAAGGTGACGATAAAGCCTGTTGCCACGGCGGCGATGACACTTCCCTCACGCACGCCCTGCACGGTGTGGCTCAGCAGCAGCGAGCAGATTATCGCGATGAGCACGAGCGAGACATCAACTATTACCTTTACTCGCCCGAACTCGCGCCCTGTGCGCTGTGAGGCATATTTCACAAATCCCTCGCCACTCATCATAGCCACGTGAGGCTTGATTTCAAGCACCACTCCGATAGCCTGCACGACACAGCCCACAGCAAGCAGAGCCAACGACATGGCATAATTGACAGGCGTCATCCATGAAGTCAATGCCATGTTGAGGTCGATGAAAGCCGAGAATACGAATGAAAACGGAATCTGGAGAAGAATCTCGGCTGTGTCGCGCTTCGTGCGCTTGCTGCCCACAAGCAGAAACTGCCCTAAAATCAGAATCATATTGATGACAAAAGTCCAAAAACCGAGCGACAGCGAACTGTTGAGCGTAAGCACATAATTGATGCTCGAAATAGGGGTGGTGCCGAGCGCCGATCTCACAATCAGCACAATTCCGGCGGCAAGAAAATACAAACCTAAAACAAACACGCCGTAGCGTGTAATCATTTCTCTTATCTTCATACCTTGGAAACGCAATTTTATCACCGCAAAATTACGGAAATTTTTCCGTAATTCAAAAAATTTGATTTTGCGAAGCCAACCGGCGGATGCTAATTTACTAAAGTCTATATCGCGTGTATTGATGTACTTGGTGCCACCTCCGGCTCTTTTGTTGATAGTAGCGATAACAATATCAAGAATACGTGTACGGACTTGTTTGGCCTTTTCACTTTCAGTAAGCAACATGCCAACGTTCAGCACGGCTCTGAAATTAAAAAGACCAAGTTGAGTAGTTTTGCTCCCGACATTTATGACGGGAGCAAACTGTAACTCAAACTATTTCAGCTTTTTATCCTTACTTAAAACATATCCGTTATGTCTAAGTTCCTCGCCATATTCCTCCAACAGACGTTCAATGGTTCGTTCCTCGACTTCATAAAAATCCGCTACCATTTTCTTGGTAAAACGGTATTCACCCTCAAAAAACATTCCGGTAAATCCGAGATTATCCTGAAGGGCATCCACTGAATAACATATATCTACACAACAAAATCTTTAGAAGTCCAAAATAAATTTTTTGCATTGCTCTCGACTTATCCGTATCTTTGTAAGTTATTATTAAACATCCTCTAAAAACCGCCTGAGGGGGCGGCTTGTTAGATTGATATGAGACGTATTTTATCCATAATAGCAGGCGCGGCAGTTCTGTCGTGCGCAGTACAGTCAGGCACTTCTTCCGCTGCTCCGGCTTCCGGCAAGGATGAGCTGGCGAGAGGTATGCACACTTTCAACTCAATAGTAAAGGAACTCCAGTCGGGATATGTCGACACACTGCCCGGCAAAACACTGATGCGCAATACCATACTCGCGCTGCTCGACCAGATTGACCCCTACACGGAATATTATCCTTCCGACGAGCAGGACGAACTTCTCTCGATTTCCTCAGGCCAGTATGCCGGTATCGGATCATATATAATAAAGCGCGGCAACGATGTCATCATCCACCAGCCGCAGTGGAATTCACCGGCCCGCAACGCCGGTCTGCGCCCGGGTGACGTGATTCTGCGCGTCAACGGCGACACCGTTACTCCCTCAATGGCTGTGGGCGATGTGAGCAAGAAACTGCGCGGACAGGCCGGCACCAACGTCTCCATCGACATCCGGCGCCCATATGTGGAGGATTCGTTGCTCACGGTGGATATCGTGCGCGGAAATATCAAGGTTGATCCCGTGCCCTACTTCGGCATGCTTCCTTCGGGTGTTGGGTATATACGCCTTACGACTTTCAACGAGAACAGTGCCCGCGAAGTGCGCGAGGCTGTGCTCGACCTCATGGCGAAACCCGGCTTGAAAGGCATCGTGCTCGACCTCCGCGACAATGGCGGCGGCTTGCTCGAAAGCGCCGTGCAGATTGTTTCCAATTTCGTGCCCAAAGGTACGGAAGTGGTGAAAACCCGAGGACGCAACGAAAAAAATGTGAAGACCTACAAAACCACATCCAAACCACTCGACCAGGATATTCCGCTGGCGATACTCGTCAACGGCGGTACGGCATCCGCTGCCGAAATCGTGTCGGGCGCGCTTCAGGATCTCGACCGTGCCGTTATCGTGGGCGAACGTTCCTATGGCAAAGGTCTCGTCCAGAACACCCGTCCGCTGCCTTACAACGACATTCTCAAAATCACGACAGCCCGCTACTACATCCCCTCAGGACGACTCATCCAGGCCATCGACTACTCTCGCCGCAATCCTGACGGAAGCGTGGCCCGCACCCCCGACAGCCTTACAAACGAATTCCGGACCTCGCGAGGCAGAATCGTACGCGACGGCGGAGGTATCACCCCCGACATCGTATATAAAGAAAAGGATGGCAATCGCCTGCTCTACAATATCATCGCCGATTTCTGGGCTTTCGACTTCGCCAACCGTTTTGCCGCAACACATACGGATATAGCTCCGGCCGACTCCTTCGAGATTTCAGAAGAAATGTTCGCCGACTTCAAGGCATCCATCGACCCCGATAAATTCAAGTACGACCGCCAGTGCGAGACCGGTCTCGAGTATCTGCGCGAGGCAGCCAAGGCCGAAGGATATATGAATGATTCCGTGGCCGCTCAGTTCGACATCCTCGCAGGTATGCTCAAGCATGACCTGAACCGCGACCTTGATTTCAACCGCAAGGATATCATCAAGATCTTAGACACGGAGATTACGAGCCGATATTATTCCGACGCCGACATGACCCGCCGCGCGACACGCGACGACAGCACGCTCACAGTTGCCGAGGAAGTAATTCTTGACAGCTCAAGATACAAATCTCTGCTCTCACCTGAGAAATGAAGACCATAGCTGAAATATGCGCCTTGCTCGACACCGATGCAAGGCGCAAGGCTTTCAAATCGCTTCTGAAAAATCCGTCGGCCGAGGTCTACGGCCTTGCAGGCTCATCGACGGCAGTGATGCTCACATCATTGCCGGTGCAGAAGGGAAGCACGATAGTAGTTGTGGGCGACTCGCTCGATGATGCCGGTTATCTCTACCACGACATCACCCGAATCACAGGCGAGGACACTGTGGCTATGCTACCTTCGGGATTCAAACGCGACATAAAATACGGACAGGCCGACGAGCCGAACCGCATCCTGCGCACCGAGGCCCTCAACCGCCTGGCCGAAGCCACACCGCCACGCTTCATAATCACCTATCCCGAAGCCCTCGCCGAAGGCGTGGCCGCACGCGACGAACTTGAGGAAAACACTCTCCACCTCGTGCGGGGACAGGAAAAAGATCTCACCGAACTTCAAGTATGGCTGCGCGAAAAAGGATTCAAGGAGGTGGACTATGTATATGAACCCGGACATTTCGCCGTGCGCGGCTCCATCGTCGACATATACGGATATTCTTCGGAACTGCCTGTACGCCTTGATTTCTTCGGCGACGAAATTGATTCAATCCGACTGTTCAACGTCGAGACACAGCTTTCCGAACAGAAGCTCGAACGTGTTGACATTTCCTCCGACGTAAGCCATACCCGAGGCTTACAGAGTTTCCTTGAATTTATTCCTGCCGACACGCTGATAGCATTACGCAACGAATCTTTCACCATCGAACGTATACGCGCCATCGCCGGACAAGACGTGTCGTCGTCAGCGCTGATAGCCGACGAAGGAGATCCGGAAGCCATGTCGGCTGTAATCGACCCTAAGCTTTTCGCCGAAAAATTAGCATCCTTCCGTCGGCTGCATTTTTCCTCGGCGGCATCATCCGGCAACGACATTCCGGGAACCGGAAAAGGCAAGAAGGCATCACTTGACTTTGATTGCACTCCCCAAGGTATATACCACAAGAATTTCGACCTCATCAGCGACTCGTTCAAGAATCTTCTCGCCGACGGCTACAAGCTGTTTATACTCAGCGAGAATGAGAAGCAGTTCGAGCGCCTGAAAGTGATTTTCGCCGACCGTGGCGATGATATTCCTTTCGGTACGGTATCAGGCACTTTGCATGAAGGTTTCGTGGATCACACGACCAAAATATGTGTGTTTACCGACCATCAGATTTTCGACCGCTTCCACAAATATACTCTGCGCAGCGACCGCGCCCGTTCCGGCAAGTTAGCTTTGTCTCTGAAAGAACTCAGCCAGATTGAGCCGGGCGATTATATCGTGCACGTGGACCACGGTGTGGGAAAATTCGCCGGCCTGCTGCGCACCGATGTCGGAGGCAGGATGCAGGAAATGATAAAGCTCGTGTACCAGAACAACGACATCATTTTCGTATCCATCCACGCCCTGCACAAGCTCGCCAAATATCGCGGAAAGGAAGGCGTGCCGCCCAAGGTCAACCGCATCGGTTCGGGCGCATGGCAGAAGATGAAGGACCGCACGAAGTCACGGCTTAAAGACATCGCGCGCGACCTCATACGCCTCTACGCCGCCCGCAACGGCGAAAAAGGCTTCGCGTTCTCCCCTGATTCATATCTGCAGCAGGAACTTGAGGCATCCTTCATCTACGAGGACACTCCCGACCAGCTCACTGCCACTCAGGCAGTTAAAGCCGACATGGAGAGCGACCGACCCATGGACCGTCTGATTTGCGGCGACGTAGGTTTTGGAAAAACGGAAATCGCCGTGCGCGCGGCGTTCAAGGCCGCAACCGACGGCAAACAGGTTGCCGTGCTCGTGCCCACAACTGTGCTCGCATATCAACATTTCCACACATTCTCGCGACGCCTGAAGGATTTTCCGGTGCGCGTGGAATATCTGTCCCGCGCACGCTCGGCAAAACAGACAAAAGAAATCCTCAAAGACCTCGAGGACGGAAAAATAGACATTCTCATAGGCACTCACAAACTCATAGGCAAGACCGTGAAATTCAAGGATCTCGGACTGCTTGTGGTGGATGAGGAACAGAAATTCGGTGTGGCTGTAAAGGAAAAGCTCAAGCAGATGCGTGTCAATGTCGACACCCTCACGATGAGCGCCACGCCTATTCCGCGAACGCTCCAGTTCTCGCTTATGGGTGCGCGTGACCTGTCGACAATCAATACACCTCCGCCAAACCGCTACCCCATCATAACTTCGGTCAACGCCCTCAGCGACGATATCGTGACCGAGGCGCTTAATTTCGAACTCGCCCGAAACGGACAGGTTTTCTTCGTCAACCACCGTATCGAAGGCCTGTACGACCTTGAGGCCATGATAAAGCGTCTCGTTCCTGACGCGCGCGTGATTGTGGCTCACGGGCAGATGCCTCCCGAAAAACTCGAGAAAGCCATCAATGATTTCTCGGCACATGAGTACGACGTGCTGCTCGCCACAACCATCATCGAGAGCGGTATTGACATGCCCAATGTCAATACCATAATCATCAACAACGCCCAGAACTTCGGACTGAGCGAGCTGCATCAGCTTCGCGGACGTGTCGGCCGCAGCTCCCGCAAGGCTTTCTGCTACCTTACCGTTCCCGCCGGACAGCCGCTCACCCCTGTGGCTCGGCGCCGTCTGCAGGCCATCGAAAGTTTTTCCGACCTTGGCTCGGGCATACACATCGCCATGCAGGATCTCGACATACGCGGTGCCGGAAACCTTCTTGGCGCCGAACAGAGCGGTTTCATCGCCGACCTCGGTTATGAGACTTACCAAAAGATTCTGCGAGAGGCCGTTGTTGAGCTCCGCACCGAGGAATTTGCCGATGTAGCCACAGCCGACAACGCAGCCATCGACTCCGCAGATTTTGTGGCCGACTGTACTATCGAAAGCGACCTCGAACTACTCTTGCCCGTGACTTACGTACCACAGGAAAGCGAGCGTATCGCCCTTTACAAGGAACTCGACAGCATTGACGATGAAGCAGGCCTAAAGGCATTTGAAGAGCGTCTTGAAGACCGTTTCGGACACATTCCCGACGTTGCCCGCGAGCTCTTGCTCGTGCCTCGCCTTCGTCGTGCTGCCCGTAAGCTCGGCATCGAAAAAGTGGTGATGAAACAGGGAACACTCTACATCTACTTCGTTGACGATTCCAACAAGGCATATTACCAGTCGCCCATGTTCGGACGCATACTGAACTATGCCACGGCAAATGCCCGACGCGTCAAGATACGCGAGAAATCCGGACGCCGCTCCTTCGCCATATCCTCCGTTATATCCGTGAGCCAATCGCTGTCAATTCTCACCGAAATTCTTAATATGGATTCCATCTGATAATGACATAAGAAATCTACCATAACCATGAAAAAACTTGCAATTGCCGCCATACTCGGATTCTCTCTCACTTGTATGGCCGAAAGAAATGTGTCGGAATTCAATTCCGGATGGATGTTCACGGAAATTGATTCCGGAGCTTCGGAATATTTCCGTCCGGTAACCATTCCTCATGACTGGAGTATGGAACATAGCTTTGACCGTGGCGCCGCTTCCGGAAACGACGGAGGCTATGTCACTACGGGAAAAGGTCTTTACCGCAAAACATTTCTTGTGCCGGAAAAAGACAGCGCGCAACGACATGTGCTCTATTTCGAAGGTGTGTATCAGCAATCAACTGTCAAGGTTAACGGAAAAACAGCCGGAGGCCATCCCTACGGATATTCTTCATTTTATGTCGATATCACTCCATATGTCCGCCCGGGCGAAAAAAATACGGTGGAAGTATCGGTGGATAATTCAGCTCAGAAGAATTGCCGATGGTACTCCGGTTCGGGAATCTACCGTGATGTGACGTTGATAAATACGGGTCGGGCATACCTGCACGAGCAGGGGATATTTGCCCGTCCGGTCTACAATGAATCCGACTCCTCCTGGCTACTCTCTGTAAGCGCCGATTACACCGATGCCAATATGCCGTCGGCAATCCGTCACACACTTCTTGACGCTGCCGGAAATGTAGTTGGCACAGTTACCGGAACCGACAGCATCATGAGTATTCCGGTCGTGAATCCGGCCTTATGGTCGCCCGACAGCCCGTATATCTATACACTAACAACTGAACTTCTTGACAATGATGGCAACAGCATGGATATACTCACGACTGTGACAGGTTTCCGACGTATATCATACAGCGCCGAAAACGGATTGCTTCTCAACGGAGAACCTATCATTCTCAATGGAGGATGTGTACATCACGACAACGGAATACTCGGCGCACGGTCGTACCATGCCGCCGAGGCACGCAAGGTGGCACTCTTGAAAGAAGCCGGATTCAATGCCGTGCGCACATCACACAATATACCTTCAACTGCATTTTTGGACGAATGTGACAGGCAAGGCTTGCTTGTAATCGACGAGGTGTTTGACGGTTGGAGAGATTCCAAAACTCCAGCCGACTATTCAACCCTGTTCGACAACTGGTGGAAAAAAGATGTCGAAGCCATGGTGATGCGCGACAGAAACCACCCTTCGATATTCTGCTGGAGCATTGGTAATGAAGTGATTGAGCGCAAGAAACTCGAGGTTGTCACAACAGCCTCTCGCCTGGCCTCACACGTGAAAAGTATGGATTCCACCCGCCCCGTGACATCGGCTCTTACCACATGGGACAGTGATTGGGAGATATTTGATCCGTTGGCCGCCGTACATGACATAGCCGGTTATAACTACCAGCTCCATCGCCACGCATCCGACCATGAAAGAGTACCCGGCAGAATCATAATGCAGACCGAGTCATACCCTCGCGACGCATGGGCTAATTACACCATTGTCCGCGACAATCCATATGTGATAGGCGACTTTCTATGGACGGCCATTGATTATCTCGGTGAATCCGGAATAGGACGATATTTCTACAAAGGACAGACCGAGGGCGAGCATTACGACCGCGACCAATATCCTTGGCATGGGGCATACTGTGGCGACATCGACCTGACCGGTTGGAGAAAACCTATATCTCATTATCGTGAGATGTTGTATAATCCTTCCAAACAAACGTGCATCGGAGTCCGCGAACCGTCAGGGTATAAAGGTGAAATCCGGGAGACCATGTGGTCGGTCTGGCCCACGTGGGAAAGCTGGAACTGGCCCGGCCATGAAGGAAAGGACATTGAGGTTGAAGTGTATTCCCACATGCCGAAAGTACGTCTATATCTGAACGACAGACTTATAGGAGAACAAGCTGCGGGTGAGGCAAATCAATGTAAAACCATATTCCGATTGCCTTACGAGCCGGGAACGCTCAAAGCCGAAGGTGTGTCGCCGGATGGAGCCGTGGCCGAGCGTTTCTCACTCTCAACTTCCGGCGAGCCCGCATCAATACGCCTTACCCCCCGCAGATATGCCGACGATGATGTGATTTTTGTGGAAATAGAGATTGTTGACAAGGATGGCAGGCCGGTTGCGGATGCAGCATCAGAACTAAGCTGTGGAATTTCCGGTAACGGTGAAATACTCGCCACCGGAAGTGCCGACCTTACCGACAATACGCCTTATTATTCAACCACACGCAAGGTCTGGAACGGGCGAGCTTTGGCAGCAATCAAGAAAACATCCGCAAAAAAAGGAAAAGCACAATTCAGAGTCTCTTCCCCCGGACTCCCGTCCGCCAAAATCTCGTTGTAGTTTATAGCCACATATCAATAAACTCGCGTAGCAGGCTTCAAACCGGTAATAAACACTTTTTAAGCGAGTGGATTTTTGGTATGTCGGGGATTTTCTGTAATTTAGCCATTTGATAGAACATAAAGCATATTATATCATAATGGAGAAGAAAAATCACCGCTATTGCGTAATCATGTGCGGAGGTATCGGAAGCCGTTTCTGGCCTTATAGCCGCGCTGAACGCCCGAAGCAGTTCATAGATTTCTTAGGTACGGGGCGTACTCTGCTCCAAATGAGCTACGACCGTATTCTCGAAGCTGTTCCTAAGGAAAACATCGTGATTCTAACCAACAGCCGCTATGCCGGACTTGTGAAAGAGCAACTGCCTGAACTTGAGGATAGTCAGATTCTTTTTGAGCCTGCACGACGCAACACCGCCCCCTGCATCGCCTGGGCTGCATGGCACATCGCCGCCCGCGACCCGCAGGCCTCGATGATTGTTACTCCGAGCGACCATGTGGTTACGCGTGAGGCCGATTTTATCCGCAGCGTTACCGACGGCTTCGATTTCGTCGAGACCCACGATGCCCTCCTTACTCTCGGAATCGAACCTTCACGTCCTGAGACCGGCTACGGCTACATCCAGGTCGGTGAGGATGTTTGCGGAGAAATCAGCAAGGTCAAGACTTTTACCGAGAAGCCCGACCTTGAACTCGCCAAGGTCTTCCTCGCTTCAGGAGAATTTTTCTGGAATTCGGGAATCTTCCTCTGGAACGTGCAGGCAATCCGTGAGGCGCTCAGAGTACACTGCCCCGATGTGGCTGCCGTGTTCGACTCGGCACCCGAAGGCACCTTCAACAATTTTGCCTCCGAAACGGAATTTATCAACACTGCGTTCCCCGGCTGTCTCAGCATCTCCATCGACTACGCAGTGATGGAAAAAGCCAAGAATGTGTATGTCGAGAAAGTACATTTCGGATGGAACGACCTCGGAACATGGAGCGCTCTGTATGACCTCTCGCCCAAAAACCGCGATGCCAACGTTACCCAGAATTGCTCGGTTCTCACCTACAATTCCACCGGAAATATCTTTGCAGTGCGCGGCGAAAAGCTGATTGTTGTCGACGGCCTGAAAGACTACATTGTTGCCGATGCCGACGGAGTGCTGTTAGTGTGTCCCAAGAGCCGCGAGCAGGATATCAAACGCATGGTAAACGACGCCCGCGTGAAATTCGGTGATAAATACGAGTAAGCGAGAGCAATGCCAAATTTATTTGAGCAATTGTTTTTTAATCGTTTACCTTCTAATCAAGATAATAAATAAACAAACCAATAACTGTTCAAGATGTCTATTGACAATGTAATTTCCGCCGCCGTGGCAAAAGCCGTGAAGGCACTCTACGGCATCGAAGCCGATCCCTCCGCAATTTCCCCCCAATCAACAAGAAAAGAATTCGAGGGAAATCTTACCGTCGTGGTATTTCCCTGGGTCAAAGCCGCCCGTAAGTCGCCTGAAGCGGTCGGTAACGAAATTGGACAGTGGCTCGTTGACAACGAACCTGCCGTATCGAAATTCAACGTGGTGAAAGGCTTCCTTAACCTTGTCATCACTCCCACCTACTGGAACAATGTCCTTGCAGCCATCGAAGCCGACAAGGAATATGGCAAGACTCCCGTGACAGCGGAAAGTCCGCTCGTGATGGTGGAATACTCATCACCCAACACCAACAAGCCCCTCCACCTGGGTCACCTCCGCAATATCCTGCTCGGTTACAGCCTTTCGCGCATACTCGACGCTTGCGGAAACAAAGTGGTGAAAACCAACATCGTAAACGACCGCGGCATCCATATCTGCAAGTCGATGCTCGCATGGCTCAAGTGGTTCGACGGCAAAACTCCCGAACAGGCCGGAATCAAGGGCGACCACCTTGTAGGCGACTGCTACGTGGCTTTTGACAAGCATTATAAGGCTGAAGTGGCAGCCCTCGTGGAAAAAGGCATGACTAAGGAAGAAGCCGAAGCCGAGGCGCCTCTGATGAAGGAAGCCCGCGAAATGCTCCGCAAGTGGGAAGCTAAGGACCCCAAGGTGCGCGCGCTGTGGGAAAAGATGAACACATGGGTATATGCCGGTTTCGACGCAACTTACAAGCGCATGGGCGTTGACTTCGACAAAATCTACTACGAATCCGAAACCTACCTCGAAGGCAAGGACAAGGTGCTCGAAGGCCTTGAAAAAGGTGTTCTCTACCGCCGCGAGGACGGCTCGGTATGGGCCGACCTCACAGCCGACGGTCTCGACCACAAGCTCCTGCTCCGCAGCGACGGCACATCCGTGTACATGACCCAGGACATCGGCACGGCAAAACTCCGCTTCCGCGACTACCCCATCGACAAGATGATATATGTTGTCGGCAACGAACAGAACTATCACTTCCAGGTGCTCTCGCTGCTTCTCGACCGCCTCGGATTCAGCTGGGGCAAGGATCTCGTGCATTTCAGCTACGGTATGGTCGAACTGCCCGAAGGCAAGATGAAGAGCCGCGAAGGCACTGTTGTCGATGCCGACGACCTCATGGCCGAAATGGTGTCTACAGCCAAGGAAGTTTCCGAATCCCTGGGCAAACTCGACGGACTGAGTCAGGAAGAAATCGCCAACATCGCCGAAACAGTAGGTATGGGCGCGCTCAAGTACTTCCTCCTTAAGGTTGACCCGCGCAAGAACATGACCTTCAATCCCAAGGAATCAATTGATTTCAACGGCAACACAGGTCCTTTCATCCAGTACACCTACGCACGTATCCGCTCGGTGCTTCGCCGCGCCGCAGAAGCCGGTTACAGCCGCGAGGACTACGCAACCGTAGAGCCCAACGAGAAGGAAATCGCCCTTATCCAGCGTCTGAGCGATTATCCCTCGGTAGTGGCCGAAGCCGGACGCAGCTACTCTCCCGCCCTTATCGCCAACTACGTGTACGACCTCGTAAAGGAATACAACCAGTTCTACCACGACTGCTCAATACTCCGCGAGGAAAACGCACAGGTGCGTTCACTCCGTCTCGCCATCTCCGATGCCACCGCTCGCGTGATAGCTTCCGGAATGGCTCTGCTCGGAATCAATGTGCCCGAACGTATGTAATTGAACAGAAACATCTGTATGGCTGTTCATTAGTTATTAACTTACATTATTTAAACTATGTATCCTCAGAACAATTATCAACAGGACTACAACCGGTACAGCGTCGGAAGCGGAATGACACTTCAGTCGACCGTTTCCCAGGCCATGAAACGCGTATATTTCAAGATGACCCTCGGTCTTCTTGTCACAGCTTTCGTATCGCTCTTCTGCGCAAGCACATCATTCATCAGCTTCTATCTCACACACAGCTGGCTCATGTGGGTGCTCATAATCGCCGAATTCGGCCTTGTGTTCGCAATCAGCGGTGCTGTAAATAAAATGAGTTCCTCACTTGCCACAGGACTTTTCTACCTGTTCTCGGCAATCAACGGCATGATGCTGTCGACAATCTTCCTCGTATACAGTCCCGGAGCCATCGTGAAGACTTTCTTCATTACCGCCGGAACTTTCGGAGCCATGAGTGTCTACGGATATTTCACCAACAAAGACCTGTCGAAGATGGGTTCAATCCTTTTCATGGCACTTATCGGACTTGTGATTGCATCGCTTGTAAACATGTTCCTTCGCAGCAGCGGCCTTGACTGGGTTATCTCAATAGCCGGTGTAATCATCTTCGTAGGCCTCACAGCATGGGACACCCAGCAGATCAAGAACATCGCCATGCAGATGCCAGGCAATCAGATTAGCCGCCTCGCAACTCTCGGCGCACTCACTCTCTATCTCGACTTCATCAACCTCTTCCTCTTCCTCCTGCGCATCTTCGGAGGCTCGTCGAGAGACTGAAAAAACATAAACATGTTCCTTATTTAAGGAGACCCCATACCACATGCGCCGGAACTGCTTGCTCCGGCGCATGTTTTACACCTAACACGGTAATACAGCAAATACGGTAATTATGAAATACAAGGAAATATTAAAGCTCGGACTTCCCATTCTTGTGGGACAGATAGGAAATATCGTTCTTGGATTCGCCGACAATATAATGGTAGGCCGTTACTCCACCGAAGCTCTTGCCTCGGCTTCATTTGTCAACAATGTTTTCAACATCGCGCTTTTCTGCTGCATGGGATTCTCCTGGGGTCTGACTCCTCTGGTGGGGGCATTGTTCGCACGCAAGGAGGAGGATAAGATAGGAGCAATGGTGCGCAACGGTTTGCGCCTTAACCTTGTCTTTACCCTGATTATCTGCGCCGCCATGCTTGCCCTGTATTTCAATATCCACCGCCTCGGACAGCCGGAACATCTTCTTCCCATCATCAGGCCTTATTATCTTATATTCCTCGCCGGAATATTGCCTATGACCGTTTTCAACGTATTTGCCCAGTGGAGCTATGCCATCAACAACACCAAACTGCCGATGGTGATAATACTCTGCGCCAACTGTGTCAATATCATCGGTAACTATGCCCTTATCTACGGCCATTTCGGACTGCCCGAAATGGGTCTTACGGGAGCAGGTATAAGCACCTTGATTTCGCGTATCATTGGCCCTGTTGCCATCATGGCCGTATTCTTCCTTAACAAGGAGTACAAGGCTTACGCGGCCTCATTCCGCACGGCCACACTTACACGCCGCGAAGGCGTGAAGATTGTGCGCACAGGTTTTCCAGTGGCTATGCAGACGAGTTTCGAGACAGCTGCATTTTCCGGAGCCGCTATCATGGCCGGATGGCTCGGAGCCGTTGAGCTGGCCTCTTTCCAGATTGTAGTCATCATAGGCATGCTCGGCTTCGGTATCTATTACAGCTTCGGCTCGGCCACGTCGGTACTCGTTTCACACGCTGCCGGACAGAACGACAACCGGGCCATGCGCCGCACGGCCTGGGCAGGCTACCACGTAATCCTGGCAATCATGACAGTGTCGTGTCTCATATTCATTTTCTTCGGACATGACCTGATGTCGATATTCACCAACGATCCGGCAGTAATAGCCATGGGCAGCACTCTTATTTTCCCCCTTGTGCTATATCAGATTGCCGACGCAACCCAGATCAATTTCGCCAACGCGCTCCGCGGCACATCACACGTAATGCCAATGCTCTACATAGCCTTCGTGAGCTATATCATCGTTGGGCTGCCGTCGACCTATCTGATTGCCTTCACATGGGGAATGGGGCTCTACGGTATCATTCTCAGTTTCTCTGTGAGCCTGATTGTTGCCGCAGTGCTGTTCTTCATCTACTTCATGCGCGCCACCCGGAGGTAATACTAATTTATTACCTGCCGCAGGCAATAGCCTTTTTCCCTTTTTACCTCTTCAAGTGGAAGCCTGCGAAACTTGAATGTGTCAATTATTCTTGTGAAGAACTATATCCACCTCAATTGAGGCCTTGCCGAGCGACACATCCGGAATGGGATTGGTATATCCCACCGATATCATCGTATTATTGTTTTCGTAGCCTTCGGCGATAGTTTCCAGGTATAATGTCTGGGTAGCTTTCTCTACTTTCATTTCATACTTTCCGGTTTCGTCGCTGGTAGATTTTACTACACTTCCATCTATACCCGACAGCGCCTGAACCACCGCTCCTTGAACAGGTATGTTGTCGTCATTTACAACAGTACCTGATATTTCACACACTCCATACAGAGGTTCCTGCGCCTCTTTGCAGGAACCAAGCGACTGGACAGCCAAAGCGGCAGCCAACATGAAGAATAATTTACTTGCAGTTTTCATTTATCTTGTCTTTAAAGATTGTATATCCAAGACACAATACATAATAAAAACCCCTATCCTCAAAGCTAAAAAATACTGTAATCTCCTTCAATAAATCTTGTTTATAACCTTCATAAGTTTATCAACACATATGTTGATAACTATGTAAAATACTAATAATCAACAATAATAATGTTGATAAATATATACATAATACTGTTTATAACAATAAAGACGGATGCCCTTGAACCGGGAGCATCCGCCTTTATTGATAGAGCTTGAACTGAATGTTATGTCAGTTTTTCTTGTAGATCTGTATGTCCACTACGATTGAGGCTGTACCCAGTGACACACCCGGCTCAGGATTGAGATATCCTATTTTAGCAACGTCATAAGAATCCTGATAGCCATCGGCCAAAACCTCTATAATAACAGAAGCTGAAGCCTTAGCCATCTTGACCTCATAGTAGCCATTCTCATCGGTGGTGGTGCTTACGTTATATGTTCCTATGCCTTCGTTCAGCACCGTTACCTTAGCATCAGCCACAGGCTCATTATCTACATTTAATACAGTTCCGGAAATCTCACATTTCCCATAAATGTCTTCATATTCCTCTTCATCGCTACAAGCAACAAACAACTGGGATGCAAAAGCGGCTGTTAACACACAAAATAATCTGCTGATAGTTTTCATTTCTTTTAATTGAATTAATATTGCTTTTAAAGATTGTACTTCTAAGACAGTAAATTGCCTGAAAACCCCTATTCATGATGAATAAAAATACCATATTGAATGAATTTACAATTCATAAATCGTAAACTTTCACAATATAACATTGTATATTAAATAATTAATAATTAAATTTGCAATCCATAAATTGTAAATTATATATTTATTAACAATATGATGCGTCCTCAAGACATTGCAGTTTTACTCCAGATAGTAGCTTTAGGCAAAACAGAATGGAGAAACATAGACTTATCAAAATATCTTATTTTAAGTCCATCTGAGATTTCCTTATCTTTGGAAAGGAGTAAAAATGCACGTTTGATAGACCAGAACAAAAAGGTAGTAAATACAATATCTCTTTTTGAATTCCTGAAATACGGAATAAAGTATGTTTTTCCTGCTAATTTAGGAGAAATAAAAAGAGGCATATCCACAGCTTATACATCTCCTTTTTTTTCCAATGAAATAAGTTCAACCGGAAATAAGATAGTGTGGCCTTATAAACTTGGCAACGAAAAAGGAGAGAGTCTTGAACCTCTCTATCATACTCTCCCACAAGCATGCGAGAATAATCCGCGCTTATACGAACTGCTTACAATTGTAGATACTTTCCGCATCGGAAGAGCAAGAGACGTAATGATTTCTGAAAGTAAAATAAAAAAAATATTCCAGGATTATGTGTCAAAGTAATATACAGAGATTAAGGAAAATAGCACGTGCGCTTGGTTATCTCAATAAAAGAGTGGCTTATGTGGGCGGAAGTGTTGTTGAATTGTATATCAACAGTGACATTACCGATCTCCGGCATACGCTTGATGTGGATTGTGTGATTGAAATGGATGAATATAAAGATTATGCCAATATAGAAAAGGAATTACGCTCACTCGGTTTTAAAGACTATATTGAAAATGGTGCACCTATTTGTAGAAAAACTTACGAAGAAGAGCTTGTTGATGTAATGCCAACCGAATCCAACATTCTCGGGTTTTCCAACATGTGGTATAAAGAAGCGATGAAACATCGCTATAAAAAAGATATTGGAGAAGATGTATCAATCTATATTTTCCCCATATCATATTTTCTCGCAACAAAATTAGAAGCTCAATATACAAGGGGCGGAGAAGCTGACGATTGGAGAGGTGATAAGGATTTTGAAGATATAATCAATCTCCTCAATTACAAAGATGACATCACAAACATTATCAGTACTGAAAATAACTCTGAGTTAAAAATATATCTTGCTAATAAATTTGCTAACATAGCTAACCGCCCCAATATCAGGGAGGAAATTGAATGTGCTTTACCTCCAAATGAAATAGACAGAAGCGATATTGTTTTAAACAGAATGATAGAAATATCACGTTTATAACCTATATAACTTTATAAACATCTATGTTGATAACTATGTAAAGTGCTAAAATACAGAGTGTATTATGTAGATAAATATCTATATAAGTCTGTAAATAATGTAATGGCACTACCAGAGATGGGTTATTGCCGGGCCAGGGGAGTGTAAATAAGGATGAGGGGAGAGGATTTTGGCGCCCCCTTTGTTTTTTCCTTACTCGACTTTTTTCCGTTTTCAACTGAACTTATCAACCCTTATTTTTCTTATATATTTTATATAGGTAAAAAATTAAATCATAAACCAAATTCCCTACAATAGTAATAAAGGACGTTGATAGCCGCGATAACTTTTCGGGCAAAGTATTGCTTTTTTGAGTTATTGAAGTCTATCAAACCTGTCGTGCCGGTTATTGACAAGCGACTTTGTTGTATTATAGGCTTATAGCTACTTATAAACATTGCGTTGATAACTGCATGTGTGGATAAATTGTAATGAACAACATGGTTGATAACCCCCGAAAATACGGTTTAAAAGTACTTCATATCATCGGTGGCGATAATTTGGAAAGGGCTTCGTGACCGCTTATACAAAGCATGTTGGCATAAATCCAAATAATATTATCGAAAATTATATCTGAGCTTTTCAACAGTTATCAACATGTAGTTGTAAATTATTTTAGTAATTTTGTACATGATGAATTTCACACCCATAGTACGTCCGTTTTTTGTTCGTCGGGCAGATGCCTCGTTGAAATGCCACGCATCGCGCGGAGAGATGGAGCGTTGCCAGCGCAAAATACTCGCCTATCTGCTGCGACAAGGAGCGGCATGCGAATATGGCAAGAAATACGGATTGGGAGAAATCACACCGTCCGAAGATATTTACAGCTTTTTTACAAGCCGGATTCCGGTGGTTGAATACGAGGATATCCGCGACCTTACCGAGCGTATGGTAAGGGGTGAAAAGAATATACTGTGGCCCGGGGTCACACGACGTTTCGCCCAGTCATCGGGTACTTCCGGAGGAAAGAGCAAATATATCCCTGTCACCGAGGATTCGTTGCGCTTCAATCATTACCGCGGCGGATTATATACCGTTGCCCATTATCTAAGGTTATATCCCGACAGCAGGATATTTGCCGGAAAAGGATTCATACTCGGAGGAAGTTTCGCCAATGAGGTGAAGGATCTTCCCGCCGGGGTGAAGGTTGGCGATCTTTCGGCCAATCTCATCGAAGGCATAAATCCGCTGGCTAATCTCGTGCGTGTGCCTGCGCGCAATATAGCATTGATGGCCGATTGGCAGGAAAAACTTCCTGCGCTTGTCAAGGCTTCCATGGGTGAGAATGTGACAAATATTTCCGGCGTCCCGTCGTGGTTCATGACCGTTATAAAGGAGGTAATGCGAGCCAAGGGTGCGGAAGAACTGCATCAGGTATGGCCTGATCTGGAAGTATTCTTTCACGGAGGTATATCATTTGAGCCGTACCGCATGCAGTACGACAGCCTGATTGATTCCACGCGCATGCGCTATATGGAAACGTATAATGCCTCGGAAGGATTCTTTGCCATGCAGTGTGAGCGCGAGCCGGGCCGCATGATGCTCATGATTGACGGCGGAATATTCTATGAATTCATTCCGCTTGAAGACTATGAGCGCGGCAGTCTGGAGACGGTTCCGGTATGGAAAGTTGAACAGGGCAGAACGTATGTCCTTGTAATAAGCTCCTGCAACGGACTCTGGCGCTACATGCCCGGAGATACGGTGAAGATTGAATGTACTGAGCCGTATTTGGGAATAAGTATAGCAGGACGCACCAAATGCTTCATCAACGCTTTCGGTGAGGAACTGATGGTTCATAACGCCGAGGCTGCCATTGCCGAGACTTGCCGTCGCACAGGAGCCGCTGTCGAAAACTTCACCGCAGGGCCGGTATTCGCCGCCGGAGCAAATAAAGGCTATCACCGATGGCTTATTGAATGGTCGGTACGGCCTGAGTCGGTGGAAAAGTTTGCCGATATTCTTGACGAGGAACTTCAGAAGCAGAATTCCGATTATCAGGCCAAGCGCAGCCATGGTATTTTCCTCAGCAGACTTGAAATAACCGAGGCTCCGGCGGGACTGTTCGAACGCTGGCTCGCAGCCACGGGAAAACTCGGAGGGCAGCGCAAGGTTCCGCGTCTGAGCAACGATCCCGGACTTATCGACAGAATTATCAACATCTGAAAAAAACAATATTAATCATACATAATTTTAAACTCTAACTATTTTAGCCGTGAAACTGAAAACAACACTGATTTCCGCAGCCATGCTTTTTGCAGGTGTAATGTCGGCTTCCGCCGCAGACGCGAAGTATATTTTCTATTATATAGGCGACGGCATGGGCATGGGCCCGGTTCTCGCCGCCGAAACCTACAACCGCATGGAGTTGCAGAATGAGCAGCCTCTTCTGATGATGCAGATGCCCGTAGTGGGATGGTGCATGACTTATTCGGCTTCCAAGCCTATCACCGACTCTTCGGCCGCCGGAACAGCCCTGTCGACAGGATACAAGACAAAAAACTACATGCTCGGCATGGCTCCTGACACAACGGCTGTCACTTCGATAGCAAAGATGTTCAAGGACGAGGGCTACGGCGTTGGTGTGGTTACCTCTGTCGCCCCGGATGATGCAACCCCCGGAGCTTTCTACGCCCATGTGCCCAACCGCTCGATGTACTACGAGATTGATTGTCAGATGGCCGAGAACGGCTATGACTTCATGGCAGGTGCCGGACTCCGTGGACTCAAGGACAAACAGGGAAATGCAACCGACGTGCTCGAACGTTTTGCTAAAAATAATGTGCAGATTGTCCGCGGTCCCGCTGAGATTGCCGATATAAAATCAGAGAAAGTTCTTCTTCTCAACAATGAAGGTACGGGAGCAAACAACATAGGTTACACCGTGGATTCAATCTCCGGCATACTTACTTTGCCTCAGATTGCTTCAACCTGTCTTGCTCATCTTGAGAAAACATCACCCGATAAGTTTTTCATGATGGTTGAGGGCGGCAACATCGACCATGCCCTGCATGCAAACGACGGTGGTGCGGCAATCATCGAGATTCTCAATTTCAACGAAGCCCTCGAGGTAGCCTTTGATTTCTATCGTCAGCATCCCGATGAAACCCTTATTGTAGTCACCGCCGATCATGACACCGGCGGTCTCGCCCTGTCGCATCCCAATCCCGTCATTCCCGACCAGCTCAAATATGTGAAGTATCAGAAGATATCAAAAGAGGAATTCAGCGCCTATTGCAAGGGGCTTCTCAAGTCACGTATGAACTACACCTGGGACGACATGAAGGATTATCTTACCGAAAACCTCGGTCTGTTTACCCACGTGCCTGTGAGCGCGCAGAATGAAGAAAATCTCAAACAGCTTTTCGACCGCACTTTCGAACTCCGCAACACCGAAGATCAGAAAACACTCTATGCCAACTTCAATGCTTTCGCCGTTGACGTGTTCCGTGTGTTCAATGATGCCTGCGGACTCAAGTACACCACTACCAGCCATTCCGGTAATCCCGTACCTGTGTTTGCCGTAGGTGTTGGCAGCGACCTTTTCAAAGGTTTCAACAACAACAGTAATCTTCCCGGGCTTATCCGCAAAGCCGCCGGAAAATAATTCCGAACATAATATAAACAGATATCGCCCCGACGGAAATCTTCGCCGGGGCGATATCTGTTTATAAACCCTCAAAAGTTATCTACATGTATGTTGATAACTTTTCAAACTACATATTATCAGTAGCATACAATGTAAATAAAAGTGATAGTAATATGTAAATTTACATTAATACTACTTTAAATATTTTTGAGGTTAGATATCAGTCGGTGTACATGCAATCAATCACATCCTGAGGATATAGAATTTTTATATTTTCGGAATTATCTTTTGGCTTGTTTTTCAAAAACAATACAGGAATGATTTCTTTACCTTTGGCAAAAGGTAACAATGATATTTTTTCAATAAGTTTTCTATGTACTTCCGCCGCAATTTCGGGATTAGTCCATTTACATTCTCCAACGAGTATGGCTTTTCCATCTGTGGATTCCGCTATTACATCAAATTCCATTTCTTTAAAGGTACCTTTTTCTTTTCCGGGTACAGTACCCCACCATCTTTCAGCCTCATTCCATCTATATCCAAAAAGTTTGTTGCCGCTCACAGCTTCTTTGCATAGATTTTCCCATTGTCGCGACACATAGTCTGTAAATCTATCTTCAATTTCTTCCATCACGAAATTTTTCCGACCTCGTCCGAGACTTGACATATTAGGCATGATGAAAGTGTAGTAAAAGTCCATCATGGGGTCATTTATCTTATATATCCCACGTTTCGATTTCTTGGGGCTTTCGCCAAAAGGTATTTCACGACGTATATAGGACATCTGGATAAGACGGTCAAGTGGTGCGGAGAGGGATGTGGCATCACGTCCCATCCTCGCGGCAATCTCGGATAATCGGTTGGCTCCGCCGGCAATCACAGCCATAAGAGATTCCGACTGTACTGTCACTTTCATATCGTCGAGAAAAAGTTTTTTAGGTTCATCATATAAAACCGCTGTCGGTCCGAGTAACATTGCTCTTATAGCGTCCATGAGAGATTTATACTCTTCCCTGAGCTCCCAATATCGAGGAACTCCACCCCAAACACTGTATTCTTCAATAGTTGATACTGAATCGAGATGTAATCCTCTTTGGAGATATGGCAGGGGGATGGGTTGTACATTTAGAATCGCATCTGCACGGCCGTAAAGAGGTTCAGTCTGACTAAGAATCATTTCCTGCATCATGCGCTGTGAGCTACCGCAAATGACAAGGTTATATTTCAATTCTTTCGTATCGAGAAGTCTTTGTAAAATGGATGGTAATTCGGGCGAATGTTTCACCATATAAGGAAATTCGTCGAGACATAGAGTAAATTGTTCGGCGGTAAGTTTATTGAGCATCAGCAACAATTCTTCCCATCCTGAGAACTTAGCCAAGCCGATTTCCGGAAATTTCTGAGAAAGAAGTTCCTGAAGCATTTCCAACTGTACATTATCCACTAAATCTCCTGCCATATAATATATGTCGGCAGGAGTAAGAACACGCTTGATGAGTGTGGATTTTCCAAGACGGCGACGGCCGAACACTACGGCAAATTTTGCAGATGTTTCAGGATTTAGAACACGTTTGAGTTCTGCAATCTCTTCTTTACGGTCAAGAAATTTCATAAATTATTTTTTATAAAAATTATTTTCTACAAAAATAATAATTTATTTTAGAACATCCAAACTTATGGAAGAGTTCAGAAACGGACGAGGATGTGTTGGGAGGGGAGATGGCTGAGGGCGGCGCGGACGGTGAGGGTGCGGTTGTTTGTGAAGGTCATGCCGTGGGAGGGGCGGGGATAGTTGGCAGGCGTTGCGCTGAAAAAGAAAGCATTAAGGTATGGTTCAGCAACGTAGCAGTCGGATATGATGAAGTCGGAAGTGGCTGTGCTTTCTGCAGTCGTTGCTTGCGGCAGGGCTAAATGCAGCACCCGACGTGCCTCGCGGTGAAATTCCGGCTTGTCGGAAATAATTGCAACAGTTTTTGGACGGAAATACACGAGCACACGGAATAGCGTACGCCACTCGTGGGCGGAATGTCCGTCCACAGTGGCGTTTATATTGTCGTAGGCGTAGTAAGGAAGCCTTTCGTTCAGAACTTCGGTAATGAAGCGGAATGCGAAGGGCGAATGAATCCCGAATCCGCGGCTGTGCCGCAGGAGCTGCCACCAGCGAGGATTATACATCTTTGCGGAATCTGAAGGCTATTGCGGCGAGTAGCAGCAGATATATCAGTGTGACGCAGGCGTAGGCTATGTTGACGGTGATTCCGATTGAAGCCGGGGCGAATGTCATTGTGATTTCGTGGCTTCCGGCAGGGATAGGCAACGCGCGCAGAATGTAGTTGACGCGAGCCATGGGCACTTCTTCTCCGTCAATCTCGGCATGCCATCCCCATGGGAAATATACTTCCGAGAACACTCCGAGACCTCCTGTCGCTGTGGCTGCATGATACTTGAGAGTGTTGGGTGAATAAGATGTCATGTAGATGGTATCGCCGGGGGCAGCCGAAGGAAGTTCAGCAGGAAGAATATCGGCGAAACTGCGGTCAGCCACGGCTTCATCGGCAGGATTGATTGCCGACAGGGCAGCCATTTCGGCATCGGCGCCATCAGTGAATGTCAGTTTATCTACGAGCCACGCATTGCCGAGAGCACGGGTGTTCTGCACCAGCGGAGCTTTCGGGTCGCCGGTGATTATGTACTTTGTATTGAGCATGTCGAGCACGCGGTAGCTTGCGGCAAGACTATTCAATACAGCCTGCTCTTCGGGCGAATACATTGCAATGATGCTGTCGTTGCGCACTTCGGGCATATAGCCGTATGAAAGGGCGGGTGTGAGTTGGCGTTGTATAAGATCCTCATAACGGTTGAGTTTCGCCGCATGATAGCCGCCTATCATCTTATGGAAGTAGGAACGGTTGGCTGAGCCGAATCCGGGAATGTCGAGTACTCGGTAGCTGGCCGCAGTGTCCTGAAGTATGGAATTGTCGATTGCATCGGGAGTGAATATTTCCGCTGCCGTGGCTTCAGGAGTGCAAAAACTGTCGTGGCTAACATATCGCTTGTCGGCGGTGTAGAGGTCGGAGAAAACGAGCACGCCGACGGCTCCGGCAGCAATGGCGAGGCTGATGCGGCGACGCATGAAAAGGAATATCACACCGGCAGCAAGGGCAAGGAAGGCGAGCGAGCGCCAGCCGTCGGCTTTCACCATTCCGTGGCGGAGGGTGGTGATGGCGTCGATGTTGGCCGGATTATTGAGCGAGTAATAATAGAGGGCATTGTCGATGTCCTGACGTGACGCACCCTGGCTCTGGGCCATCTGATATAGCTGACCTTGAATATTTTCGGATGCCGCGATATCGCCCGAGGTTATTGCTTCGCCGAACATTCCGGGAGCGAGAGCAGCCGCAAGGCATACAACCGCAGGCACTCCGAACGAAACGGCCAGGGGTTTCATGTAGGTTGTGAGTGCGTTCTCGATGGTAAAGAGCTTGTGCAGGCCGAGAATGGCAAGCAAGGGTATCGTGAACTCGGCTATGACGAGAATACTTTCAACGGCGCGGAACTTATTGTAGAGCGGGAAGTTGTAAATCATGAAATCGGTCAAGGCCGCAAAATTTGCTCCGAGCGCGAGCAGCAGCGACAGCACTGTGCTCACAAGCAGCGCCCATTTGAGTGGACCTTTGACAATTATGCAGCCTAACAGGAATAGCGCGAAAATGATGATTCCCACATATACCGGGCCGTTGGTACCTTCAGAATCGTTGAAGTACTGCGACAGATAAGGAAGAAGTGCCGCTCCGGGCGTGCCTGCATATTCGGATGCTCCCTCGAGGCGGTCGAGCGACATGTAAGTCTGCTGGCCTTTTTCAGGACGTGCGGTGGCTCCGCCCTTGATATTAGGCACAAGAAGCGAGAACATTTCCGAGCGGCCGTAGCTCCAGCCCACAATCTGTTCGCGGGGCAGACCTCCCGTAGGACGCGACGCATTTGCCTGCACATCCTCGCCAGACTGATTGAGAGGAGTGAGTTCCGACTGCGAGCGCTTCGTTTCCTTGGCATATTCGTAAGTGTTGTAAAGCGAGGGCAGGTTTGCTCCCAAGGCGAGAGCTCCGGCTCCGATGGCTATCACGCTTGCCACAGCCCAGCGGCGCACAGTCTTGTTACGTATTGCCTCCACAAGATAGGCCACAGCTATTGCCACGATTACAAAACCGAAATAATAGGTCATCTGCGGATGGTTGGCATTGAGCTGAAGCATGGCGGACAGAGCCGTCATGGCAGCTCCACTGAGATACCGGTTGCGGTAGAGCAGGATTATTCCCGCGATTGTAGGCGGAATATATGTCAGGGCGAGGAACTTCCAGATGTGTCCTGCACCTATTATTATTATGAAGTAGGACGAGAATCCCCATGCCACAGCTCCGATAAGTGCATAGTACCAGCGCATCTTCAGGGCATACAGCAGAATCAGGAATCCGAACATCATCATGAACAGAAGATTGGCCGGAGCCGGAAGCCAAAGACCGTACACATCATTGAGCCATGTGAAAAGGCTGTTGGAGGGGTACGACGGTGAAATCTGGAATGTGGGCATGCCTGAGAAAAGCGAGTTGGTCCACAGAGCCTTTTCGCCGGTCTGCTGCTCCCACAGAAGAGCTTCCTGACCATTTGCAGCGCCCTGCTGCATATCGGCCTGGCGCAGAGTGTTGCCTTCAAAAGCGTCGGGATAGAAGAAAGCCAGAGAAATCACGGCCATAACAACTACCGACACGAAAAATCCCCATACCTGGGATTGCTTGAAAAAATCTTTAATCTTGTCCATGCCGCAAAGTTAGGAATTATTAATCAGATGCCGTTCGAAAAAAGCAATATTATTGACCGGCTGTTGTGAGGGTGGTGATGGAGCGTGGGGGGAAGGTGACGGATTTTCCGGCTTTGGCGCTGCCGATGTGGCGCAGGGTTTCGCCTTCGACGTCGGAGGTGCGCCAAAGATTCATTTCCTTGGCTCCCGATGCCGGGTCAATGACGGCTTCGTGCGCTGTGTCGGAGTAGTTTATCATCACAACTACGGTGGATCCGTCGGTATTGCGGTAGGCCGAGCACATGAGCCCGCGGGTATCGGTGGCTGCATCTTCGCCACTGATTCCGTCGCGGCTCACGCCAAGACGAACGGCTCCCGGGCGAATGAAGCGGCTGTAATTGCCGAGCGCCCACAGCAGTCGGGAGTCGGATATGGAATCGGTGCCGTTACGGCGGTTGTGACGGTGATAGATGAGTCCGTCCTTATAGTTTCCGCCCACCGAGCGCCACCATTGCCATGTCTTTGCGTCGGCGTAGACGAGGTCGTGGTGAATCACGCGTGCCACATAGAGGGCTGTTTTCATCGTGGTGTCGAATCCGTGTCCTCCTCCGATTTCTTCGTCGTTCTGCATTATGCACAGCTCGCTCTGCCAGAAGCCTGCGCCTGTCGTGGCGAGTGTGTCGCGCACGGCCATGCGGAAGTATTTCATTGAATCCACCGGAGTGTTGGTCCAGTAGGAGTGTGCGGCGATTGCCGGAATCACGTTGGGGAGATTTCCAACATATGTCTCGGTGCTGTCGGGCGAGAAGAATGAGCGGATGAGATTGCCGCGGTCGGGAGCAGTCTCATAGATTCCTGTAAGGCAGCGGTAGTCGGATGATTCCGGAATGATTATGCGTGTGTTGAGCTTGCGGCGTGTAAATTCCTCGCTGATGCGGCGTGTTGCACGTGCTATCTCATATTTTGTGGCCGGTGTACCTTCCTGCTTCGGCCCAATCCAGTTCCAGTGGCCGTCGGGTTCGTTGACAGGAGATATTATGTCGATGTGTATGCCGTCGTTTTTCTCCAGGCCTTCCACGACGTTTCCGAGAAATTCGGCGAAGTCACCGTAACATTCCGGCCGCAGGTTATATGTGCCGCCGCGTCCGGTGTTGGTGGCAAGACCGTTTTGCGTGAAGTAGACAGGCGGAGAGTTGAGAAATCCAAGTACAGTGGGCACACCGCGCTCGCGGGCCATGTGGATGAATTCCCTCTGCCCGGCCTGGGCGGTCCAGTCGTAGCTGCCGTCAGGTTTCAGAAAACACTCGGTGCGGGTGGTGAAATTAATGTGGCTGCTGTCGCCTTGTTCGGCACTTCCGGCACCGATATTGAATCGCCATATTGACAGGGCTATGCCTTTAGGCTGTCCCGTGGAATCCGTTTCCGCGCTGAAAAGGCGGTCGGCGATGAATGTTTTCATCTTCGGGTCGGCTTTTCCGAGAAAGGCCATCGACCATGCGTCGGAAGCCCCGAAACCGTCGATAGTCTGATGTGTTTCGTTGGTGTTTACCTTAAAAACGCTTGCGGCTTCAGAGTCAAAAGCCAAAAGCCCCGTCATGGATGAAGCTATAAACAGTGCGGAAAGAATTTTTTTCATGGAGGAAATTATAAAATTTTCTTTTGCAAAAATACGGATTTTCAAGGAAAATATATAATTTTGCCGCAGACAACATACAAGAGGGGTGCCCCGGCGCTGTTGCCGAGGCTGAGATTATACCCTGTGAACTTGATGCGGTTCGTACCGCCGAAAGGACTTGTTCATAGACGAGGCGTCTTGCCCCTCCGTATTTTTTCAAGTTTCGTAAACATCGACTTGAAGAGGTAAAGAGGTCAGAAGGCAATCGCCTTCGGCAGGCAAGAAAATACTGATGTTGAAGTTTCGACTATGAACTTTTATCTTGCCATTTTAGCCTTTCTTACCTTATTGAAGTGCAGCTTGCGAAACTTCAGTAATTAATCTAATTGGAGGAAAGGCGTAATGAAAATCCTTATCAATCATTCAGCTGTTGAAATCGACCCTGCCATGAGCGTGGCGGAAGTGCTTGTGCGCGAGAATCTTGCGGGCGACGGTGTTGCCGTAGCCGTGGACAACGTTGTTGTGCCGCGTGCTCAGTGGGCGACTACCAGGCTGCGCGAAGGAGCCAATGTAACTGTAATCCGCGCCGTGTGCGGCGGCTGAGATGGAACTCATAGCCATCACCCCTCCGGAAATCCTTGAAAACGAGGTCAGGAGGATAGTACAGCTTCTCGACGGAGGTAAAATTTCTCGCATCCATATCCGGCATCCCCGTGTGGATGAACGCATTATCCGCAAGCTCCTCGAAAGCATCCCGCCGATGTATTATCCACGACTCTCACTGCACGACTCCCACCACCTTGCCGCAGAATATTGTCTTGGTGGTGTCCATCTCAACGGACGCAATCCCATGGTACCCGGTGATTTCACCGGACTTGTGAGCCGCTCGTGCCACAGCGCCGGGGAAGTGTATGATTCCGAGGGGCTTGACTATGTATTTCTCAGCCCCGTATTCGACAGTATTTCCAAGCCGGGATACCAGTCAGCATTTGCTCCTGCCGAACTCCGGAATATTCTGCGCAGGCACGCGTGAGGGTATATGCCCTTGGAGGTGTGACACCCGAGCGCCTGCCTGAGCTGGAATCGCTCGGCTTTTACGGCGCGGCAATGCTTGGGGCTGCTTGGAGGTGAATAAAAAAGTAAAATTAAAAATCAACATCATATGTTGCAATTCATAACACATCATAACGACCGGTACGGCTATGCCGACGGTGCACGTATGGTTCTCGAAGGCGGCTGCCGCTGGGTCCAATTGAGGATGAAAGATGCCTCTGATGAGGATTTCATTGCCGTTGGGCGTGTCGTGGGAGAACTGTGCCGCCGATACGGAGCGAAATTCATTCTTGACGACCGTGTGCACCTCGTGGATGAGCTTCAGGCCGACGGCGTTCATCTTGGAAAGAACGACATGCCCGTGGATGAAGCGAGGGAAATACTCGGAAAGCAGAAAATAATCGGGGCAACGGCCAATACTTTCGAGGACATACGCCGTGCTGCATTTGCCGGAGCTGATTATATCGGACTCGGACCTTTCCGCTTCACCACCACCAAGGAGCGGCTTAGCCCGGTTCTCGGCATCGAGGGCTATCGCCGGATTATGGCTCAATGCCGTCGCGAAGGCATAATGCTTCCGACGGTGGCGATTGGAGGAATCACAGCCGAGGATATTCCTGCGCTGATGGTTACCGGAATATCCGGTATCGCTCTTTCCGGAACCGTGCTTAATGCTGAGGATCCGGTAGAGGAAACACGAAAAATTATTAATATCTCCTTTTAATATCAATACATTATGTCAAAACTGATAATAGGAGGACGCGAGTTTGAGTCGCGTCTGTTTGTTGGCACGGGAAAATTCCAGTCCAACGAAATCATGGAGCAGGCCATCGTGGCTTCAGGAACTGAAATGGTGACCGTGGCGATGAAGCGCATCGACATGGGCAATCGCGAGGATGACATGCTCCGCCATGTGGCACGTCCCGGAATACAACTCCTCCCCAACACCTCAGGTGTGCGCGATGCCGAGGAGGCTGTTCTTGCGGCGCAACTTGCCCGCGAGGCCTTCGGTACCAATTTCATAAAACTTGAGATTCATCCCGACCCGAAATATCTGCTTCCCGACCCTGTGGAAACATTGAAGGCAACAGAAAAACTCGCTGCCATGGGCTTTGTGGTACTTCCCTATATCCAGGCCGACCCTGTGCTATGCAAGCGTCTTGAAGAAGCCGGGGCAGCCACTGTGATGCCTCTGGCAGCACCTATCGGTACAAACAAGGGTCTTGTCACCCGCGAGTTGCTTGAGATTATCATTGAGCAGAGCCGCGTGCCCGTGGTTGTGGATGCCGGACTGGGTGCGCCGTCCCATGCCGCCGAGGCAATGGAACTCGGAGCCGACGCCGTGCTTGTGAACACAGCCATTGCCGTTGCCGGTAATCCCGTAGCGATGGCCTCGGCATTTGCCAAAGCCGTAGTTGCAGGCCGCGAGGCTTTTGAGGCCGGATTGGGTGCCACATCATCATGTGCCGAGGCCACAAGCCCCCTCACAGGTTTTCTTAATTAATTGTCTTAGGAGCAGCTTCAGTTTGGCTATAAAGGCTATGAAGGCAAATAAGGCAAGAGAATAGTTCGTGATTATGAAGTGCTATCTTGCCAGCCGAAGGCAATTGCCTTTTAACCTTTTTAGCCTGTTCAAGTTGAAGCATGCGAAACTTGAATAGATTAAATATGTTCTCTGAAGAATTGAAAAAATACAGCTGGGACGAGACAACGGCGCGGATAATATCCAAGACCTCCGCCGATGTGGAGCGTGCCTTGGCTGCGCGCAATCCCGGTGTGGAGGACTTCATGGCGCTTGTGTCGCCTGCCGCCGAGCCTTATCTCGAGCAGATGGCCCGGCTGAGCCGCATGTACACGCGCCAGCGTTTCGGCAAAGTCATGTCAATGTACATCCCTATGTACATAACCAATTCATGCACAAACGCCTGCGTCTACTGCGGATTCAACCGTCACAATAAGTTTCCGCGTGTGATACTCACTCCGGCGCAGATTGAAGACGAGTGCAAGGCAATCCGCGAGCTCGGACCGTTCGAGAATCTGCTCATTGTCACGGGTGAAAATCCGGTGGCCGCAGGTACTGACTATCTCGAGAAGGCCTTGCAGGTGTGCCGTCCGTACTTCAATAATCTCACACTTGAGGTGATGCCGCTCTCGGCCGAGGATTATTCCCGACTCACCCGCTCGGGACTGAACGGCGTGGTGTGCTTCCAGGAAACTTACAACCGTGAGAATTACCGGACCTACCATCCCGCAGGCATGAAGTCGGACTTCGAGTGGCGTGTCAACGGCTTCGACCGCATGGGACAGGCCGGACTGCATAAAATCGGTATGGGCGTGCTCATAGGGCTTGAAGACTGGCGCACGGATGTTACGATGATGGCGCGCCATCTTGTGTATCTGCGCAAGAACTATTGGCGCACGAGATTCAGCGTAAATTTCCCGCGCATGAGACCGTCGGAGGGTCATTTCTCGCCCAATGTTGTGATGTCGGACCGCGAGCTTGCGCAGCTTACCTTCGCTTTCCGCATATTCGACCGCGATGTTGACATTTCTTTCTCCACCCGCGAGACCCCTGATTTCCGCAACCACATAGCAACCCTTGGGGCAACCTCGATGAGTGCAGGCTCAAAGACCGATCCGGGAGGCTACCGGACATATCCGCAGTCGCTTGAGCAGTTTGCCGTGAGCGATGAACGCACGCCCTCGCTGGTTGAGGCTGATTTGCGTGCTGCCGGATGTGATGTGGTGTGGAAGGACTGGGACCGTGTTTTCGACTGATATGGAAAGCGGACGTTACTCACGCCAGACCATGCTTGCTGAAATAGGCTCTGAAGGTCAGGAAAAATTGTCCCGGGCATCTGTCTTGATAGTGGGCCTCGGAGGTCTCGGTGCTCCCGTGGCTACTTATCTAACAGGCGCCGGAGTGGGACGCATAGGATTGTGCGACCCTGACACTGTGTCGCTTACGAATCTTCAGCGTCAGGTGCTCTATACGGAAGAATCCGTCGGACAACCCAAGGCGGAAGTGGCCCGGACAAGACTTCAGGCAATGTCGGGACATACGGAGTTTGAGGTGCTTACCGAAGGACTGACGCCGGAAAATGCCGCTGACGTGATTAGCGGATACGACCTCGTTGTGGACTGTACCGATAATTTCGTCACCCGCTATCTGATTGACGACACTTGCGCCGCCCTCGGAAAACCGTGGGTTCACGGGGCGATAGGTGAGTTCTACGGACAGGTTGCCGTGATGAACGGCGCTTCGGAATGCCGGTATTCCGACCTTTACCCCGACCGCGGGCGCCTGTGCGGGTTGCCCCGAAAGGTGGCCGGGGTGCTCGGCACGGTTCCGGGTGTGATAGGCGCCATAGAGGCCTCGGAGGCCATCAAACTGCTTGTGGGCTTCGGTGAGCCGCTCGACGGCAAATTGCTTACAATAAATCTTCTCAATCTTCAATCTGAAATTTTGACATTACGATAATATGGGTTTTGATGAATATGCGTCGCAATACGACGCCTGGTTTCTTGACAATATGAACGTGCTCCGCTCCGAGGTCAATCTTGTAGCCTCGGTGCTCAAGGATGCCGGAAATGTGCTTTCTGTGGGCTGCGGAAGCGGATTGTTTGAAAAAATTCTCCGTGAGGAATTCAATATAGTTGTAAACGACGGTATCGAACCCTCGGAAGGCATGGGTGAGATTGCCCGCCGCCGCGGTATGAATGTGACGCGTGCCACTGCCGAAGAGGCCGATTTCGGCTCCGGAGAGTATGACACAATACTTTTCAACGGCTCCCCGAGCTATATCACTGACCTCCGCTCGGTGGTGCGCAAGGCTTACGACGCCCTCCCCGAAGGCGGACGTATAATACTTGTCGATGTGCCCAAGGAGAGTTCCTACGGTATCATGTACAATCTTGCCAAGGCGCTCGGAACGTGGAATCATCCCTTGCTCGAAGGTGTCTATCCTCCAAATCCTTACCCCATTGAGTTTGTCGAAGTTGCCAACTGGCGCACGACGGCCGAGAAAGTGGCCCTCCTTCGTGAGGCCGGATTCACCGACCTGACTTTTGCCCAGACTCTTACATTCCATCCCCTTTGTTCCGACATGGAGGAAGAGCAACCCGTCGAAGGCTACGGAAAAGGTGATTATGTGGCCGTTACAGCCGTAAAACCACGCGGATGATGGAAAAGTGGAGTGAAGAGGTGTGGCGCCTCGCTCGCCCTGTATACGAGGAGATTCTTGAACTTCCTTTCGTTTCAGGACTTGCCGCCGGAACTTTGCCACGGGAAAAATTCATGGAGTATATGCGTCAGGATGCGCTGTACCTTGACAATTATTCACGTGTGCTCGCCATGATTGCATCGCGCATGCGCCGCAAGGACCATCTCGAATCGTTTCTGCGTTTCGCTCTCGATGGTGTTGAGGTGGAGCGCTCGATGCACGAGGTTTTTCTCGGCGGCGATGTTCCCGACCGCTCGGCAATGAGCCGTGCATGCCTGCTATATACTTCCCTGCTGTCGGCGCAGGCAATGGCACCGGTTGAAATCGCCGCTGCTGCCGTGTTGCCCTGTTTTTGGGTGTATCAGCGTGTGGGCGAGGATATTGTGGCACGTTCAGGAGCCTACAATCCATACCGCCGGTGGATTGAAACCTATTCCGACCCGGCTTTTGCCGCGGCCAGCAGCCGGGCAATCGAGATATGCGATGAACTCGCCGCCGGTGCCTTTCCGGAAATCCGTCAGGGAATGACTGATATTTTTCTAACCTGTACCCGAATGGAAAAACTTTTCTGGGAAATATGAACAAGACTTATCGACGCGCGCTCACCATTGCCGGAAGCGACCCCAGCGGTGGCGCGGGTATCCAGGCCGACCTCAAGACTTTCTCGGCCTGCGGTTGCTACGGAATGTCGGCCATCGTGGCCGTTGTGGATGAAAACACTGTGGGTGTGACCGGAGTTCACCCTGTTCCGGTGGAATTCGTGACCGGACAGATTCGTTCTGTGCTCGACGATGTCGGTGCGGATGCTGTCAAGATAGGTATGCTCCATTCGTCGGAACTCATTCTTGCCGTGCACGACACCCTCGCATCTTACGGCCTTCGCAATATTGTGCTTGACCCTGTGATGGTTGCCACTTCGGGCGACCCATTGCTTCAGGCCGAGGCCGTTGCCACGCTGCGCGACGCACTTGTTCCTGCAGTGCGGGTAATCACCCCGAACATCCCCGAGGCGGAGATTCTGCTCGGTGAGAAAATAACATCGCAGGCGGAGTTGCCCGATGCCGCGGCCGAACTTTCAAGGCGTTGCGGAGGTGTGTCGGTGCTACTCAAGGCCGGGCACCTCACCGACGACGAGCTTATCGACGTGTTACACAATGCCGAGAGCGGGCGGAGCATGTTGCTGAAATCGCCCCGTCTCCACACCCGCAACACCCACGGAACAGGCTGCACCTTGTCGTCAGCCGTGGCAGCCTTCCTTGCCCGCGGTCTCAGCCTTGACGACGCCGTCAGCCATGCCAAAGACTATCTTGCCGCCGCCATCGCAGCCGGCTCCCACTACACCATCGGCCACGGCCACGGCCCCGTCCACCACTTCCACTCCTTCTGGGAATAACTGCCTCAGAGTTCTTTTACTCAATATCTAATCGTCCTCACTGATTTGGCTCATCATTTTATGACGGCCAAAATCAGTGAGGATAAATTATATGTAAAATTGCAATAATCCGGTAAATAAACGCTGTGTTGAGCTTGAGCTGTGTATTTGATGTTTATATGCTGCGCGTGCAAAAAAAGAATCTATTTGGCTATATTGTTGAACATTTGTAACTTTGCAATATTAGTGACGCCAATCTGACAGAAATTCAGCTATAATTCTTAAATACACACCGGTAACTATGGACAATAACAGACTGTATACTTCATTGCACGATTATCTTGATACTCTTATGGCTGATAAGGAGACTGAGTGTGTGGAATTTAAACATGGTAAGGGTGGATTTCCCGGAAAAGGTGTTAAGGAGACATATTCTTCCTTTGCAAATACCGATGGAGGAGTAATAGTAATCGGCATAAAGGAAAAGGCAGGCAAGTTTTATCCGGAGGGTCTTACCGAAGAAAAAATCTATGAATATGAGAAGGTTTTCTGGGATATGATAAATGACCCGAATCAAGTGAGCAGAAATTTGCTTACTAATGATGATGTAACAAAAGGGGAATATGGAGGAAATCATTTTATTATGATTTCGGTGCCACGTGCCTCCCGAGAGGAACGTCCCATTTATATTGGTCAGAATCCTCTACGTGGAACATATAGAAGGAACGACAGTGGGGATTACTTATGTAAGGATTGGGAAGTTTCTCTTATGCTTTCTGAGCAGCGTCCGAATTTAGCGATGGACTATGAGATTCAGGAAGGTTTCACTATTGAAGACCTCGATCCCGAATCTCTAAGGGCTTATCGTCAATTGTTTGTGAACTTGAAGCCCTCGCATGCGTGGACTTCAGACAGTGATATGGAATTGTTACGTCATTTGAAGGCTTATCGCAAAGACAGAAAGAGCGGGAAGGAGGGTTTGACATTGGCGGGACTATTGATGTTTGGTAAATATGATTCAATCATAGAGGCCTTACCTCAATATATGATAGATTACAGAGAATATCTCCCAGGTCAGGAACGATGGAGCGACCGAATATTTAGTGATGGTTCTTGGGAGGCTAATCTTTTCCAAATTTACAGACGCTTATTGCCAAAACTACAAGGTTTTATTCCAACTCCATTCAAACTTGATGGGAATATCAGACAAGATGAAACAAAGATTCATAAAGGTTTGCGTGAAGCTTTTGTGAATTTCTGTGTGCATCCACTTTACCAAAGTGACACTAAACTGATAATTATCAAGCGGCCAACTGAAATCATATTCTCCAACCCTGGAACAATGCTTGTTTCTAAAGAGCAGTTTTATAGCGGGGGCTATACAGTGTGCAGGAATCCGTCTATTCAGACTATGTTTACTCTGATTGGCGTTGCAGAAAAAGCCGGAAGTGGTTCTGATACCATTATGCAGGGCTGGAAAGAAGCGAATTTCAGGATGCCAATTATTTCCGAAAAAGGAGAACCTAATAGAGTGGAATTATTACTCCCACTCGAGTCTATATTATCAGATGAGATTGAGCGACAGCTTTATCAATTATTTGGAGAAAAAAGCCGTAGATTATCCTCTAATGAGTTGTTGACTATGGCTATGGCTTTAACAATGCCTCACGTCTCAAATTCAATATTACAACACTCTCTTGACCTTCATCGTACAGATATCACAACTCTACTTAGGGGACTTTGTAAAGAAGGGCTACTAATATCTTCCGGTTTTGGCAGGGGTACAGTTTACTCAGTAAACACCGGATTTAAACAGTTTAGAGAGAATACAGATAAACCCCAACATCCTAATTACAAATCAGATACTCAGCCTAATGAGGTCGTAGTTTTGTCAGCAGGTAATGTTGCAGGTAATGTTGCAAGTAATGTTGCAAGTAATGTTGCAAGTAATGTTGCAGGCAAGAGGCGACATAGGCGGGATTACACTGAGTTGTGTAACATTATTACAAAGTTCTGCAGAACATGGAAGACGAGAGAGGAAATAGCAACGGCATTGGGATATAAACAAGACTATCTACGTAATACCATTCTTCCAAGAATGGTTGCAGACGGATATATAGAAAAATTATATAAGGACTCATCAACAAGTCCACGACAAAAATATAGAGCGACACAGAAAAAGATAAAAGCCTGAGGTTGAAGTACTCTAAGGCAAAATCTATCTCTAGTGTGAAGATATATCCGTTTATGAGCCATATTTTCGGCTCATCCCATCACCGAATACCGGTTTGTCTGCTTGTGAAGCTAAAATAAATTTTGCATGGCGACTGACTTATAATTATCTTTGCATCTTGAACGGTGCGGGGGCGAAATGCGCCTTTTTCACCGGCAATTTGTTATTGTTATCATGATGACACACGAATATGATTACGTTGTGATTGGCTCCGGAATCGCCGGAATGAGCTTTGCTCTGAAGGTGGCCGCAGCCGGACGAGTGGCCCTGATATGCAAGACTACTCTTGATGAGGCCAATACCGCCCTTGCTCAGGGTGGCGTGGCATCAGTGACTAATCTTGAGGTCGACGACTTCGAAAAACATATCCACGACACGATGGTGGCGGGTGACTGGCTCAGCGACCCTGTGGCCGTGGAGAAAGTGGTGAAAGGCGCTCCCGACCAGATTCGCGAACTGATAGGATGGGGCGTGGATTTTGACAAGAAGGACGACGGCAGTTTCGACCTCCACCGCGAGGGCGGACATTCGGAGTTCCGAATCCTGCATCATGCCGACAACACAGGCTTCGAGATTCAGGAAAGCCTTATCGAGGCCGTGCGCCGTAATCCCAATATTGATGTGTACGAGCATCATTTCGCAATTGAAATCATTACCCAGCACCATCTCGGAAAGATTGTGACCCGTCGCACTCCCGACATCACCTGCTACGGAGCTTATGTGCTGGATATCAATACCGGTAATGTAGATACCTTCCTTGCCAAGGTTACTGTTATGGCAACCGGAGGAGTCGGAGCCGTGTATCAGACCACTACCAACCCGTTGGTTGCCACCGGCGACGGCATAGCGATGGTGTACCGCGCAAAAGGTACGGTGCAGGACATGGAATTCATACAGTTCCACCCCACTGCTCTTTTCCATCCCGGCGACCGTCCGTCGTTCCTCATAACCGAGGCCATGCGTGGCTATGGTGCAGTGCTCCGCAACCTCAAGGGCGAGGAATTCATGCACAAGTATGACCCCCGTCTGTCGCTTGCTCCGCGCGACATCGTTGCCCGCGCAATCGACAGTGAAATGAAGCTCAACGGCGACGACCATGTGTATCTCGACGTCACTCATAAAGACCCCGAGGAAACCAAGAAGCACTTCCCCAACATCTACCGTCATTGTCTCGAACTCGGAATTGACATCACCAAGGATTATATTCCGGTAGCTCCCGCTGCCCACTATCTGTGTGGCGGTATAAAGGTGGACACCAACGGCGAATCATCCATCAAGCACCTGTATGCCCTTGGCGAATGTTCGTGCACCGGACTCCACGGTGGCAACCGCCTGGCGTCCAACTCGCTCATCGAGGCTGTGGTATATGCCGACGCGGCAGCGCGCCACGCATCCGAGGCCATCCGCCATATAGCGATTCGCCATGACGTTCCGGCTTGGAACGACGAAGGCACGCGTCATCCCGAGGAAATGGTGCTGATAACCCAAAGTATCCGCGAGGTAGGTCAGATTATGGGTGCCTATGTGGGCATCGTGCGTAGCAATCTGCGACTTGACAGGGCTTGGAACCGTCTGGACATTCTCTACGAAGAAACCGAAAAGCTCTTCAAGTGCTCAAAAGCGTCGCGCGAGATATGCGAGCTGCGCAATATCATCAACGTAGGATATCTTATTATGCGTCAGGCAAAAGAACGCAAGGAATCCCGCGGCCTGCACTACACGCTTGATTATCCTCCAGTAAAAAAAGATTGACAATAAAAACACCGTAAACTCTCTCCCCTTACGTGAACAGAAAACTTGTAACACTCCTTCTGGCTCTTATACTGACGTCCACGGCTGCGTGGTGTGCTCCGGCGCGTGCTTCGGCCTCTGAAAAGAAACAGACCGAAATTATCGACCCCGGGCCATACAAGCGCAATCCTTACCGTGGATATTCCTGGCGTGTCGATGAGCAGGGCGACAGCATGCTCGTGTTTTTCATGCAGGAGCTTACCGTATATCCCAAGCTGAAGTTCAAGAACAAGAAGCAGGAGGAATATTACTGGCGCACTGTCCGCGACGTCAAACTGACTTTGCCGTATGCCAAACTGATTGCCGAAACGCTTATCGAGACCTACGAGTATCTCGAGACCTTCCCAACCCAAAAGGAGCGCGAAGCGTATCTGAAGTCGATGGAAAAAGCGCTTTTCGAGCAATATAAGCCAACTCTGAAACGCTTCTCCAAGCGGCAGGCAAAGGTGCTTGTAAAGCTGATTCAACGCGAGACGCATCAGTCGAGCTACGACATCGTGAAGGCTTTCCTCGGCTCGTTCCGTGCCACATTCTGGCAAGGATTCGGAAAACTTTTCGGAGTGAGCCTGAAGAGCGACTTCAAGCCGGGAAAGGACAAGAACGACACGATGCTTGACCGTATCGCCCGCGAAGTCGAGCAAGGTACTTTGTAATCGTTATGCCGCAGAAATACTCCTACGAGATCTTGCGCGACATGTTCAGCGTGTACATGCAGTTGGAGCGGGGTTATTCCGACCTCTCCCGTGAGGCGTATCTCAGGGATGTCGACCGTCTTGCCGTATGGCTCTCGGAGGCCGGGAGGTCGGTATATGACTTGAAAACCGATGATTTCACGGTGTTTCTTGCCGACTTGTGCGACCTGGGCATTTCTCCGCGCAGCCAGGCGCGCATGATTTCGGGAATACGCAGTTTCTACCGCTACATGGTGGTGGAAGGTCTTATTGACTGCAACCCCATGGATTTGGTCGACCGCCCCGACTATGGCGCCCATCTGCCCGAAACGCTTTCTGTTGATGAAGTTGTGGCAATGATTAAGGCGGCGGATGTGTCGGATCCTCTGGGACTGCGCAACAGGGCTATAATGGAGGTACTGTACGGCTCGGGACTGCGTGTGAGCGAGCTTTGCAATCTGGAGACGAGACGTGTCTATCTTAATGAGGAAATGCTTGTTGTAGTGGGTAAGGGCAACAAGGAACGCATGGTGCCGATGTCGATAAATGCCGTTGCGGCTGTGAGGGCTTATCTGCCGGAGCGCGACAGCATGGACGTGAAGCCCGGAGAGGAAGGTATTCTCTTCCTTAACCGCCGTGGACACAGGCTCACACGCGTGATGGTGTTCTATATCGTGCGTGATCTTGCCGAGGCGGCAGGGGTGTCAAAGACGATTTCTCCCCACACACTGCGCCATTCCTTCGCCACACACCTTCTCGAGGGGGGTGCCAATCTCAGAGCCATACAGCAGATGCTCGGACACGAGAGCATTGCTACGACGGAAATTTATCTCCATCTCGACACAAGCCACCTGCGTGAGGCAATAATGGCACACCATCCGCGAAACAAGAGGAACAAAAGCGAATCATAAGCGTTTTTTAACATAAACACTGTTAGCTCTCTTCGACTTATTATTAAATTTGCATACTCTAAAACCCACATATTATGCCTGCCCAGAACTTCAAGCCATCGAGCGATGCTGCCGTGATAATACCGATGTATAACGAGCGTGAAAACGCCGCCGCTATCATTGATGCCGTGATGCGGCTTCCGCGTCAGGTCGATATTCTTGTGATTGACGATAATTCGCCTGACGGTACGGCTGCGATTGTACGTGAGAAGATGGCGGAATATCCCGGACGCGTCGACCTTGTGGAACGTGCCGGAAAGCTCGGTCTTGGAACAGCATATATCACAGGCTTCAAGCATTGTCTCGAACGTGGCTACGACTACATCTGTGAGATGGATGCCGACTTCTCCCACAATCCTGAGGATTTGCCCAAGCTCCTGGCAAGGGCTGAGGCCGGGGCTGATGTGGTAATAGGGTCGCGATATGTGTCGGGAGTCAATGTGGTGAACTGGCCCATGGGGCGAGTGCTCATGTCGTTCTATGCCTCGAAATATGTCCGTGCCGTCACGGGGATGCCCGTCCACGACACCACGGCCGGTTTCGTGTGCTACCGCCGACGCGTTCTCGAGGCTCTCCCGCTTGACAAAATCAAGTTCAAAGGCTATGCCTTCCAGATTGAAATGAAGTTCACGGCCTATAAATACGGATTTCGCGTGGAGGAAGTTCCCATTATCTTTATCAACCGCGTCCTGGGCACGAGCAAGATGAACTCCGGAATCTTCGGCGAGGCCGTATTTGGAGTTATCCGTCTGAAGTGGAACAGCCTTTTTCATAAATATCCCGATTACAGCAAGAAATCCTGATGAAAACACTGATTCACGACGCACGCGTTCTCGCCGACGGTAAATTCATAAACGGATGGCTGCTTATCGAGGACGAACGCATATCCGCTTTCGGAGAAGGAGCGCCTGACGGCAATTTACAGGCCGATGAAAAGTTGAGCGCCGGTGGCGCCATGCTCCTGCCGGGGCTTATCGACACCCACGTGCATTTCCGCGAACCGGGGCTTACCCACAAGGCAACAATCGCATCGGAGAGTGCCGCAGCCGTCGCCGGAGGTGTGACTTCGTTCTGTGACATGCCCAACACGAATCCTCCCACATGTTCGGCCGAAGCGCTTGCTCAGAAAATGGACATTGCCTCCCGTACTTCCCATGCCAATTACGGATTCTTTCCGGGAGTTTCAGCGTCAAATCTTGATTTTCTCGCCGGTCTTGACCCTTCTGCTGTGCCTGGAATCAAGCTTTTCATTGGCTCGTCGACGGGCAACATGGCCGTGTCGCGCAAGGAGACGCTCGAAGAGGTATTCGAACTTGCGGCCAGGAAAGGTCTTCCGCTGATGGTGCATGCCGAGGACGATGCCATAATAGCCGGAAACGTCTCATTGGCCCGTGCACGTGCCGGAGAAGACGCAGAGGTGGAAATTGCTGAACATAGCCGGATACGCAGTGTGGAAGCCTGTGTTGCCGCATCTTCCCTTGCCGCAGAGCTTGCTCAAAAACACGGAACGCGCCTTCATATAGCTCATATCACCTCGGAGGCAGAGATTGAAACCCTGCTCGACGACGCACCTTTGGAGAATAAGAAAATCACGGCAGAGGTGACGCCCCTGCATCTTACATTCTCATCCGACGACTATCCTTCGGCCGGAGCGCGAATCAAAATCAATCCTGCCGTTAAAAGTTCTGCCGACAGGGCTGCACTTCATGCCGCACTTCGTTCAGGAAAAATTGATACCATCGGTACCGACCACGCGCCACACCTCCTTTCTGAGAAACAGGGCGGTGCGCTTAAAGCGGCCTCAGGCGCTCCGATGATTCAGTTTGCCCTGCCGGTGCTTCTTGAAAGCCTTCCTGCCGAACTCGTGGCAGAAAAGATGGCGAAAGCACCCGCTCGGCTTTTCGGAGTACTCGACCGTGGAGAAATCAAAGTGGGAAATTACGCCGATCTCGTGCTTGTGGAAAGCTGTGACCCGTATGTAGTCAGCGACTCCGATGTGCTGAGCCCATGCTCTTGGACTCCACTTGCCGGGCGTAGCCTACGGCATCGCGTGGTGCGCACCTGGGTCAACGGTAGCCTGGCTTACGACAGGCTTACGGGAGTCGTCTCCACCCCACTCCGTAGTAAGGCGCTGGAGTTTTCTCATAGTTAAATATATTTAAAAATATGCGCTATTCCGTCATATAGCGTTATATTTGTAGGCTTTAACCACTTAAAGCGCATATCATAACACGGGGCTGACCGGTTTTGACAGCGTGTAGAAGCGGTGTGTAAGCGTGCGGAGCTTTGTCGTCTATGCTCCTTAATATCAGACCTCAGCTCTTTTAAATGGCGAAAATAACTACGCTCTTGCTGCTTAATCGAAGTATAGTAGATTAGCTTAATCGCCGCAACAGTTGCAGTGACAAGACATCGCCCGGTTGTCCTTTTTCCGAGACTAACCGATCAGGCGGTGCAGAAATATCGGAAATAGGGAGTCCGGTTCCCCGGAAGACTTCCGAAAATTTAGGGGATAAGGCCGCGGTTGGTAGTTTCAGGCCTGCCGCAGCACGAAAATCAACTTGAAACTACGCACGTAGAAAGCTCATTGATTCCGCGTTTGGACGAGGGTTCAAATCCCTCCAGCTCCACTTGCGATACCCGACCAAAATCGGAAAGTATCAGACAAACCTCAGACTG
>CAJURN010000009.1 GCA_910589055.1 uncultured Muribaculaceae bacterium | reverse complement strand
ATCAGACGATGCAGCCTCTTTTTTTTGCCCCTACCCGAATTATTGGACCTATTAGCCCCATAGGACTTATAAGTCTAATGGGGCTAATAGGTCTAATATGTCTAATAAGTCCAATAAAGAGCGGTGGCTATGGTACTTTTGAGGGGATTTGGTGGTTGGGGATAAATTTGCTAATTTTGCAGCCGGATTCCAATAGTGTTTTTTATGCCGAATATTGTAGCGGGGCTCAAGCGTGTTGTGGCTGAGCCAACTTTTCCAATTTTGATTGCGTTGTGCGGTGTTCATTGCCTGAATGATTTGCTTCAGGCTGTGATTACTGCGATGTATCCGATGCTTAAGGATGACCTTTCTTTGAATTTTGCTCAGATTGGTCTTATCACGTTGGTGTATCAGATCGCGTCTTCTGTCTTTCAACCTTTGATTGGTTATGCTTTTGACCGGAGGCCTTTTGTGCGCAGTCTTCCTGCGGGAATGTGCTGTACTGCGGCGGGAATTGTGCTGTTTGCCTTTTCTTCAAACATCACTATGGTGTTGTGTGCTGTGGCGATGGTTGGAGTGGGTTCGGCGACTTTACATCCTGAGGCGTCGAGAATCACATCGCTTGCATCGCATGGCCGACGTGGTATGGCTCAGTCGATTTTTCAGGTTGGCGGTAATTTCGGAACATCCGTAGGGCCGCTTCTTGTTGCAGTGCTTGTTGCGCCATATAGCCGTAGCCGTGCCGCTATTTTTGTATTGGTGGCTCTTCTGGCTATCCGTGTGATGAAGCCGATATGTACGTGGTATGGCGGGTGGCTTCAGGAAAACCGGCAGAAGCGTGCAGTTGGAAGCCGCACTGTGATTCCCCGTCCACTCAGTCCGGTGAAAACGTGGTGTGTTGTCGGGCTTATAATACTATTGATTTTCTCGAAGTATATCTATATGGCTTCTATCACGAGCTATTATACTTTTTATCTTATAGATACTTTCGGCGTTTCGATACAGACTTCTCAGTTGTGTCTGTTTGTGTTTCTTTTCGCCACAGCCGCGGGTACTTTGATCGGTGGTCCGGTGGGTGATAGAATAGGACGTAAGAGGGTAATTCTTGTGTCGCTTCTTGGAACGGCGCCTTTCAGCCTGCTTATGCCTCACTGTAATCTTGCACTCACTGTGGCTATGAGCTTCGGAGCCGGTTTTATGCTGTCGTCGGCTTTTCCCGCGATACTTCTCTATTCCCAGGAATTGTTTCCGAATAAACTCGGTACTGTTTCCGGAATGTTTTTCGGCCTGTCGTTCGGGGTTGCAGGCATAGCTTCGGCGGCTTTGGGTACGTTGGCCGATACGTATGGTATTGCCACAATCTACGATATGTGTGCCTATATGCCGTTGCTTGGTTTTACGGCTGTGTTCCTGCCGGACTTGTCCCGTAAAGTACGGTGATGGATATTCCGGGCTCGTTATGACTGGAGCTCGTCGGGATGGAATGTGTCGATGTGACGTTGTTTCTTTTCCTCGAATATTTCATCCACGGCAAAGAATATTCCGCTTTCTTCAACATCGCCGAATTCGTCGTTGACGGCAGTTCCGAACATGCGCATCGTGGGCGAAAGGCTCATGTATGCGTTGACGAGCGGAGGTATTGTGACGCCATGGCGGCGAACTTCGGCGTTCAGAATACGGTAGTCGCTCTTGAAATCATTGCCGGAGAAGAGTTGTTCCATCTTTTCGGGGTCGCTGTCGGTGTGCAGAGGGGTTATGGGGCGCACGAGATTGTCGCGGTCGGGGAAGTGCTTGTTGAGGAAGAAGAGAATCATGTCGCGACATTCCGATGTATAGCTCGGGTACATCGTGACTTTTCCGAACAGGTATTTTATCTCGGGATTGATGACTGTGAGTGAGCCAAGGCCGTCCCAAAGGTTGTCGAGAACGTATATTGCTTTTGCTCCGGCTTTGGATGACTGGTATTCGAGACGCACAAAGGAGCGGCCAAGTTCGAGCGTATATGGCAGGTAGTCACGGATAAATTCGGGGGAGAAGTCAAACATATGGCTCGTTGCAATGCATGGCTTTCCGTCCGGGCCGATTTTGATGTCCTTTCCGCAAATGAACCTGTATCCTCCGAGGATGAGCTTACCTACCGGGTCCCATACTATCAGCTGGCTGCACGGAGTTTCCATTGTGTCGAATTCGTCGATGTCGCAGGATTTTCCTGTTCCACCACCGGCTGTGCGGAACGCGATTTCACGCAGACGCCCGATTTCTTTCATCACATTCGGCGAATTGTGGGCGTTGACTACGTAAAGGTCGTTGCCACCTTTGTTGGAGTGGCGGAGAAAACGTTCGGCAGTGAGTTCCGCTTCGATAAGAGCGGTATCGACAGGGTCAATTATCCTTTGGTTCATCTATGTATGGGGTTTCTTTTGAAAAGTTAATCATTTCGCCATCCTCGGCGCATCTGTCCGCGAGGGCGTAGACCTTGCTTTTGATTTGAGCGGCAAGTGCGGACCCGGCTTTACCAAGAGTCTGCCACGGGAGGGCGTCTCCGCAGACGATGGTAAATGTCGAGTTTTCGGAGCGGAATACTTCGGCAGGAAGCCGGAGCATCTCGATATTGAATTTCAGTCCGGATTTTTCTCGAATCCGTGCGAATTTGTAGAAAAAATCGGTGTTATGTCCGTTGAAATACAGCGGAATGATGTCGCGCTTGAATGTCTGAGCCTTGGCAATGAACATTTTTTTCCATTCAAGGTCTTCGATTTTTCCTTTTTTATTTCGGCGCGACACAAGCCCGGCCGGGAAGATTATCACAGGATCATCGCCGGCAAGTACTTCGTCGAGCGCAGAAAGCGTGCTCCGGCTCTGTGCGCCATGCTTGTTTACGGGGATGAACACCTTTGCCAGCGGCCGGACGGCCATGAGAAGGTCGTTGACAACGAAGCGTACCGCCGAATCAGGATAGATTGTTGAAAGCATGGCAATCAGAGCCATCCCGTCCAGGCCTCCGAGTGGGTGGTTGCATACGAATATCACCCTTCCGCATGCCGGGAGTTTTTGTGCGCCGACAAGTTTAAGGGAAATATTGAGGTGGCCGAGAACTTTGCGGCAGAAATCCGCTCCTTCAGCCGGAAAACAATGCTTGAGCAGCATGTTCATCCGGTCCTGGCATATGAACGATTTCAATTTATTTACGACGAAGCCCGGCACAAGTCGGCTTTTATCGCCGAGTTTGCTCCTTAAAACGTCCTCGAGGGATATGTATATGGGTTCGTCTGTCTCCATCAATCCGATTTTATTTCTGCAAAATTATCAAAAAATCGGATAATGATGTGTCGCATAGTACACATTTTTACTAATTTTGTGATATGGATTTAAAGAAAGGACATTTTACGGAAGCGCAACTGCTCGCCGCCGGCTTGATTGGCATGCTTGTCTGGGTGTTTCCGGGGGTAACGCCGGGTGGTACTGTGGCCGGCCTTATCGTTGCCTGGATTGTCCTTCTGTGGCTTTATGGCAGAACCGGTTCAACATCTGTGGCCGGAGGATATGTTCTGTTGGGAGCCATGACCCTGCTTTCCGCAGGGCTTGTTGTCAATGTCCATTATTTTACCGTAGTTTCAGGCGGCACGGTCGAGCATCCCGTGCTCATAAGCGACTCTCAAGTGGCCTGGGATACGCTCACAGCTCTTCGCGACGGCTCGGATAATTCCTGGGATTTCAAGGTGCAGAGCTATGGAAGGTTTCTGTACCTCTTGTCGTTTCTTGTGGGAGCCAATATAGGTTATATGTTGGTGTTTAATGTTTTTTTTGTGATGGCAACCGTAATCCTGACAGGGGCCATTGCCGAAAAAATCTGCCGCAAGGATGGCATCGCGATAGCGAAAGTACGTACGACGGCCATGCTTATGATGGCGTCGATATGTTTTTTTCTTGCCACGGGCGACATCATCCTCAAGGATGCCCTGATCTGTTTTCTGATGGCTTCGTTTGTGTATGCCTGTCTTGAAATCAGAAAAGCGGTCACCGACTCTGTTGACTGGAAAAGGCTTGCCGGATTTATTTTGGCGATAGTAGCGGTAATGGCTTGTGCATGGCTTGTGCGGCCTAATCTGCTTGTATTTCTGTGTATGGGTCTCGTGTTCATGATGCCTTGGCGTTCGCGATACGGATTCGTGGCAGGACTGCTGTTGATAGCTTTGGCTGTTGGACTCCACTATAATGCGACTTACGTAAGGGAAAATGCCCCGGAGGCCACAAGATTAGTCAAGGAGTGTGGCACCGCACTCATGTACACCGAAGGCCGGGTGGGTGCTTACGACAGGCTGATGTCTGATTATGACGGTGCGCCATGGTATCGTCAGATTCTGTATCTGCCCGTTACGGTGATAGTGCAGTATGTGTTGCCGTTTCCATGGAATTTCACGCGTGATATCATTTATGCGCCCACGACGCTGTATGCACGCATCACTTATCCGTGGTATTTTGTGGGAGGCACAATGGTGTATTGCCTTCTGTTTGGATTTAAAACATGTCCGCGCATGTTGAAAAAGATATTTCTGTATGGTGTGGCAGCCACTGTCATCACCGCTTATATTACGGTAGGCACCATTCCGCGATACAGCCTGCCGTGGCTACCCATGCTCATTCCTGCCGCCGCATGGGCGTGGCTTACATTAAGACAACGCAAGACCTACCGTGTGTGGATGATTGTCTATGGCGTTGTTCTTGGCGCAGGGCTTATCGTGTGTCACTCGCTTCAATCAAATACCAAGACTCCTGAAGAATTATGGCAAGTAAAGTCTCGATAGTAACAATAACTCTTGACGACGGCCGTCTTTTGAAGGAGAACATCCGTGCTGTAAGCCGTCAGACCTACCCGCACATAGAGCAGGTAGTGGTTGATGGAGGCAGCACGTCAGTCGAACCGCTGTGTAAATCGGCCGACAGAGACATTGTATATTGCCGCCAGTCTCCTTCAGGAGTGTATTCGGCCATAAATTGTGGCTTGCGACATACCACCGGAGAGGTGATTGGTCTTGTGCATGGAGGCGACAGGCTTACTTCAGACGAAGTGATCGAGCAGGTGATTAAGATGTTTGACAGAGACGACAGTCTCGACTTCATATATGGCGATGTTCAGTTTGTTAAGGAAGATTCCAATGGCGATCGAAGAGTGACACGTCACTACTCAGGCGCCCGCTTTGAGCCGCGCCTTCTCACATGGGGTTTCGCTCCGCCGCATCCTTCGCTCTTCATCCGTCGCCGTGTGCTCGAGCGGGTGGGCTTCTACAAGGAAAATTACATAATCTGTGCCGATTTCGAAATGTGGGTGCGCCTTTTCAACCCTGAGCTTGGCTTGAAATGGAAATACATACCGCTGACAATGGTTGACATGTCGCCCGGAGGAATCTCAGCCAAGATTTATAACCGCATCTTTGTGAACACGCCTGAAAAGCGTCGCGCGTTAAGCGAAAATGGTATATCGGTGAGCCTTCTGAAATTATTACGACGTTATCTCTTCTTGTCATGACAGATCAAAAAATAAAATCTATTGCGGTTTTCGCTCCCGGCCGAGGTTTTCTGCGGCCTTATTTCGAGAGAGAATTTGGCGAGGATATCACAGTCAGATTCTTTACTGAGCCGGATGAGAATGAAATCGCCACGGCAGACTATGCCGTGATGGTTTCGTCGACGGATATATATGGCAAATCGTGCCAGCCGGAGAGATTCGCAAGCCCGGATTGGGAACACTTGGAGTCTTCTTTTATGGAGCATACCAATAGAGAAGGAATCAGCCACGTGATTCTGCGTTGTCCGCTTGTCGTGGCAACGGGAATGGATGGTTGGCCGCTCGACATCGCTCGGCGGATAACACGCGGAACGTATTTCCATGTGGAAGGACTTGACGGATCGCTCAGCGTGGTGCATGGCTGCGACATTGCTGCCGCTTCGCATCAGCTTGCTCAGGCTCATGTGTCGGAAAAGTGTTTCGACATATGTGACGGATGCAACCCTACGCTGCATGATTTTGCCGAGGCTCTTGCCTATCGTATAGGCGACAGGCGTATCGGAGTGCTCAAACCGCTTTTGGGAAAGCTCCTCTATGGCAAGTCTTTCTTCCGCTTCGTTGAGTCGATGCCTGTTTTCTCCTGCGATGCTCTTATTGCGGAATGTGGCTTCAGGCCTACATCTGTCACTGAGTATCTGCGCACCCATGTCTACGACGAAAACAGTCTGTGATATGATAGCAGATAAGATTTCCGATTTTTTCTCGCTCGCAGGCAGCACGGCGAAGGGGCTTTGCAAAATTATGCTCCAGTCGCGCAGGTGCGGACTTAGCCGAAAAGTAGTTTCCGGCGGGAGGATAATCATATTGGGCAATGGGCCGTCGCTTGCCGATAATATCAGAGACGATTTTGACGCGCTCGTATCCGCGCCTTCTCTGGCTGTGAACTTCGCAGCCAATGCTCCGGACTTCACGCGTCTACAGCCACGGTATTACGTGCTTGCCGACCCGCATTTCTTTTCGAAGGGCGTGGATGCTAATGTCGATAAACTTTGGAATTCGATTCTGTCGGTGTCATGGCGCATGACTCTGTTTGTTCCCTCCAAACATCACAGAGAGGCTGAAAAGCGATTGAAATCCGCCCCGTTGGTTGATGTAAGAGCTTTCAACCCCGTTGGAGTAGAGGGTTTCCGCCTGTTCCGCCATTTTGCCTATCGTCTCGGACTCGGCATGCCCCGCCCGAGAAATGTCTTGATTCCATCAATCATGATTGCGCTTGGAATGGGCTATGATGAGATAATCATACTTGGAGCCGACCATTCGTGGATGCGTACGCTCTCGGTGACAGATGACAATGAGGTTGTTTCGGTTCAGCCGCATTTCTATAAAGATACTGCCGAAGAGGAAAGCCGGGTAAGACATGAATACCGCGGAATCCGCCTTCATCAGATAGTCGAGAGCTTTGCAATTGCTTTCAGAAGCTATCACAGCATAAGAGAGTATTGTGACAGCATGAACCGCAAAGTTCGTATAGTAAATGCCACTCCCGGTAGTTTCATCGACGCCTTTGAGCGTGGAAATCTCTGAAAACCGGATATAAAATGAAGGCGCCATTCTCACGAGTGGCGCCTTCATAGTGTCTCTAACACTAAATACCTAAAACCATTTTATAATCCTTTTTACTTGATAATCCTAAATAATAACTTTGAATCTTAGACCTGTTATATTATTTACAATGCAAAGTTAACATCAAAGTTATCGGGTTTTAGGCATATTAAGAAGGAATATAAATAAATATAAACTATTTATAAATTTAATCTGTTGGTTATCAGCATTTATGTAATGTTTTGTTATCAGCGTAATATAAAATTTTGTTTAAAGTTTTTTAGCTGATAATTTAAGATTTTGCTCAAAATCATCCCTGTTGAGCGCCCGGGATTTCATTCGGTTGCGGTAGGTGTAGATAGTGTTTACCGAGAGTCCGAGGAATTGGGCCACCTTGGCTGATTCATCCACGCCAAGCAGCATGAAAGCAAGAATACGGAGTTCGGGAGTGAGCGAGCGACGGGTCACATCCTTGTATCTCTTTTCAGGCTGCAGGAGGGCATTGACATTCTGGATGAAGTCGGGATATATACATAGGAAAGCCTCGTCGAAGTTGGTATAGAACTGTTCGGTCTGCTGCTGGATGAACTTTCCGGACTCGATAGCAGAATAAAGGTCCTGAATCTGACCTGCCTTTATTTTTCGTCCTACAAGGCGGTTGAAGTCTTCCAGACGTTCCATGCTGTCTGAGCATAGCGAGAGGATGTTTCGGATGTAGACGTCCTTTGATGCGTTGGATTCCTCGAGGTGTTGCTGGAGCTGCTGCTGACGCTTACGGTCGCGATGCAGCCGAACGAGCATAAACATTATGGCAATCAGTGCTGCCACAAGAATACCGATGAAAATCATCAGCCATGTAAGTTGAAGCCTGTTTTTCTCGTAGAAACGTTCGCTTACATAGCGGATGTCCTTGCCGCATTGCATCACATCGGCTTTGGAACCTGAGGCTACCGCGTCTCTTAGCGCCATCTGCATGTAGCGGTAAGAGCGTCGCCAGGCATTTTTCTTCATTAGCTCGCTGCTGACAGTTGGCAGCGGTTCAATGTTGGCATATCCGCATTTGGCCTCGGCTATTGCTGTGAGCAGGAGGTAATGGAGATATGCGTCGCGGATTCCGGGCCGGTCCTTGTAATAGTCGGCAAGAAGTTTTGTCACGTATGCTGCCATTACAGGGTCATTCTTGACAAGAGGTAGTATCTCCATCAATTCGGCAAGAGACTCGGACGATTTCCCTTGGTAGATAAGTTTCAGAGCGTTGGATACTTTGCTTTCGAGAGTGCCGGGGATGTATTTAATTAGGGAATCGAGCATTACGATAGCTTTCCTGTGGTACAATTCATTTACCGAGGGAATATCGTACAGTTTAGATATGTTGTTGTACATTTTTGCTCCCGATCGGAAGTAATCGGCCATGGCCGCGGAATCCGTACCGACAGGTTGCAAAGACTCAAAGTCGTCGACAGCTTCCTTACTGACTCCCGCCAGCGGCATTATGGCATCCCGGCGGTGGCTGGCTGTGACGTATAGCTGATGATCGTCCGGGCATTGAGCCATATTTGAAGCGAGGTCGTAGTAATAGATGGTTGAATCCACATTATTGTGCTCATAGGCCAGGGCCAGTTCCATGTACAGGGATGAGCGCTTCGTGCTGTCAGGCTGCGTTGATATTTTTTGCCGTAGCCGTGCGATATTATCGTTTTGCTGCGTGAGAAGATTTTCTCGCAGCTTGAGGTATTTATCAAGAGAGTCTGTGAGCTGACTCACGGAAAGCTCGGTCCATGCGAAACATTGGATTACGGAAAACAGACAAGCCAGAAGTAGGGTAAGCCTCATGGATAAACTGTGTATAAGGTAAAAGAAAGATGGGTTATGTATATGATAGGCAAAGATATAGATATATTTTATTATTTACAAATCAATGAGTGTTAACAAATGAAAAAAGCCACCGGGAGGGTGGCTTTATACTATCGGACTGACTCTTATTCGAGTTCGGGATGTGGCGGGGTGTCGTTTGGCGAGTCGTCGCTGCCTTCGGAGTTTTTGTTCAGGAGGTCGAGCATGTCTTTTCGGTTGATAATCGAAAGCTCAGTTGATGTGAAGTCGATAAGACCTCGGCTCTTCATCGACTCCAGGGAACTGATGAAGAACGACCGCGGAGTGCCGAATAGCGAGCAGAGGTCGCGGCTGCGGCAAGTGAGCTTTATATCTACGCTTCCGGGTTGGGTAAGGGCTATGATCCAGAAGGCGATGCGTTCGTCGATATCGCCTGTCGTGAGCGAAAGGATGCCTTCAAGAGCTTTCTGAGCATTGACCGACAATGTGTTCAGGAAGTTGAACATGAACACATGGTCGCTGTACAGAATCTTTATGTAGTCGTTCTTGGAAATTTTCAGGATACTTGTAGGCTCGAGAGCTACCACAGTGCCGGGATAGGTTGTGATGCGGCCGAATAGAAAATCCGGAGCGATGACTCCGGGCGATTTGATGGTCTGGCCTACGGCGAATCGTCCGCTTGTGTTGACGATGGTGGAGCGTACACTTCCGGAGATAACAAAAGTGATGTGGGTGCAATTGTCGCCTGCATTGATAATCGTTTCTCCGGCGGGATATTTAAGAAAATGGAACTTGGCCTCACCAACGGTCTGGGCCATACGCTCGTAGGTGACACCTCTGAAAAGAGGAAGCTCCATCAATAGTTCAAACATGCTGTTCATCTGTCACAGTCCTTAGAGGTTTGTTTTTTCGCCGGATTTCCGACGCCGACGGAATAATTTCCGTTCTTTAATATAACATGCTTTTCGCGCACTTTGTTTTCATTCGTGGCGGCTCGCGGCAGCATGTGAGACTTCGCATGCCGAGTTTTTAGTCTTGCGGTAAAGCTGCCAGGAGTTGATGGTATTCTGCCATGCCACATATGCTGCCGGGCCGATGGATGAGATGGGATTGAGGAATGTAAGAGCCATCCATATGGCGAGCACAGTATTCTTCTGCCCCAGGCCTTGCGCTCCGGCAATCTTGTCGCCGCAACGTCGGCCTATTTTGCGTCCGGCAACGAACTGGAGCACGCACACGACTCCAGAACACAGAGCTATAAGTATGATTTCAGGGATTTTGGAGGCATCCGCCGCGAGAATGAAGCTCACAGAGCGGCCAACCACCACAATCAGCGAAACCGCCCACAGATAGAATGACACGGATTGTACCGAGGCCACTGACTTATGAACCTTGGGGGCTGCATAGTTGAGCGTGAAGGCAAGTATAAGCGGCAAAATAATCAGCGGCCCCACTTTGGCTCCAATCTGCAGGAAAGTGGATATGAAGCTGATTCCGGGATTCTCGCCTATGACGGCAAACATCAATGGCGCGGCTATTGCAGCGCATATGTTGCTTATGATTGAGAACGTTGCAAGCCGGGCAACATTGCCGCCTAACATGCCGGTGACAACCGGAGCTGCCGTGGCAGTAGGGCAGAGTACGCATATAAATAATGCCTGCGACAGGTCGGTGCTGAAAGGTCTTATTGCGAGATATATCAGTATCGAGCCGAAGAGCTGGATTGCAAGCAGGCTCCAAGAGAGCGACGTGACGCGGAATTCATGAGGTTTCACCTTACAGAAGGTGATGAAAAGCATCGTGAAGATAAGATATGGCACAAGCCATTGTACAGCGGCAATGCTGTTGTGGAAAAGTACGCCGCACACCATTGCTATCGGAAGCATCCAGGGCTTCAGCATCTGGCGGAAATGGGCTATATTCATTTTAGAAGTAGAATGTATTATTTAGTTATTGTATTGATCGGGTCTTTTGTAATTGGAATTTGGTTGTCTAAAACGGGAATAGCAGAGGCAGGACAAAAATCATGATAATCCCGAGCAAAACTTGCAGCGGGAGACCAACTTTGATATAGTCGGAGAAGGTGTATTGTCCGGCAGGCATTACAAGCGCGTTCGGAGGAGTGGAGAAAGGCGACGCGAAGCATAGACTCGCACCGAATGTCACCGCAAACAGAAACGGCAGGGGATTCACCCCGAGCTCAACGGCACTTTCCATTGCTATGGGTGCGAGCAGCACGGCGGTGGCCGTGTTGCTGATAAACATTGTCATGAGCGATGTCGTGAAGTAAACTCCTGCCAGCAGAGCCAGGGGACCCATGGCTCCGAGGCTGTCGACAAGCGAGGATGAGACGAATTGCGATGCTCCGGTTTTCTCAAGGGCAAACGACATCGGCATCATTGCTCCGATGAGAACAACGCTTTCCCAGTTTATCTTCCTGTAAGCGTCCTCGACGTTTCTGAAACATCCACAGAGCACCATCAGCACGGCAGCAATCATTACAGATATGACCGAAGGTACGAAATCGAACACCAGCGATATAATCATCGCAATCATAATGCCGCCGGCAAGCGGAGCCTTGTAGTCGAGTGTCACCTTGGCCGCCTCGGCAAGAGGCTGCCCCAAAACCACCCATCGGGAGGTTTCGGATGTCAGGCTGTCGATAGCCGACCATGAACCTTGTACAAGCAGCACGTCTCCGCTACGGATCTCCATTGAGGCCAGACCGCGAGTGATGTATTTGCTCTTGCGGCGGATGGCTATCACGTTCACCCCGTAATTCTTGCGGAAATCAAGGGCTGCGATAGTTCGGTTGATAATCGGAGAATTAGGCATAAGCACAATTTCAGCAATGCCGATATCGTAAAACTCCATCGCAGGACTATTGTCGGAGTTCTGGAGCTCGAGTCCGAATTCCCCGGCAAAACGCATCACATCATTTTTCTCTCCGCGTACATATATAATATCACCCGCGTGGATAACGGTGTTGGGTTTTGCTGCAATCTGTTTGATTTTCTTAAGGAGATTAGGGCCGTTGCTGCCACGGCGCACCTCGAGGGCTTCGAGGCCGAACTCCTTGCGCATGTCGAGTTGGGACAAAGTACGTCCACATGCCTGTGAGGACGTCTCGGCCTTGAGCATAAAAAGGTTGTTTTCAAGACCATACTCGCTCACAAGGTCTGAGAGCGATTTTACTGCGCCTTTTTCCAGCTTCTTATTGTTTTCTTTTGGCGACAGAAACCATTTGCTCAAAGGAATCAGAAGCAATGTGCCGCAGACCACACATATCAGACCACCAGGCAGGAAGGTGAAGAATGTCAGGGGGGCATTTCCGGCCTCTTCCCAGATTTCGGCAATCACAAGGTTGGGCGGCGTACCGATAAGGGTCATCATACCACCCATGCTGCTGGCGTAGGCAAGCGGCATGAGCAGGCGCCGGGCCGACGTACCGCTGCCGGTAGCCATACTGACAACAATCGGAAGCATCAGTGCCACCGTACCTGTATTGCTCACAAAGCCACCGATAAGAGCCGTACCGCCCATCACGAGCAGAAACAGGCGCGTCGGGCTGTTTCCTGCAAGACGCAATAGCTTGGCGCCTATAATCTTGGCAAGACCTGTATTGAATATAGCCCCTCCCACCACGAAGAGGCCAATCATCATTATTACAATGGAGTTGGAGAAGCCCGACAATGCTTCCTGGGTAGTGATGATTCCACTTACCGTGAGAACAAGCAAAGCTATCAGAGCCACAATGTCGGAACGTATCTTCCCCCATACAAAGAAGATTGCGGCTACAAGCAAAGTCAGAGCGGTGATAAGCATATTATCAATGTGAAATTTTATGCAAAGATACGGATAAGCGAGGGCAAAGCAAAATTTATTTTAGCTTTGCCGAGTGTTGTGAGTATCATCTTACCTGCCGGAGGCAATGACCTATTGCCTCTTTGCCTGACCCTCCTCCCCGGACTGTATAAAAACAAGACAGGATGTCTTCTCACGAGGACATCCTGCTGCGTTTTAATGACTTAAAACAATTACATAACTAACATAAAACACATTTTTCGATGTTTTTGCCCGGTGCTTCCGGCGGACTACAAAGCCGACCATGTGGAGTCGTTGCAAAAACTAATGTTTTTTGTTGAATACTAACAATCTATACTAACCCTAAAACTGAATTTTGAAATCTGTTATTCTTTCTTTTGCACTACAAAGATACAACAAAAAATCCGGATTTCACCACAGTATGAGTGTTGTATAGACACTTTTAGAAGTTATATAATGTTAATGCCTTGATTATCCTGCGTTTAGTAAAAACGGGGATTCGCTTTTGTCTAAATCATTGTCAGGGTTTCAAGAGCCTATTTTCATGATTTGTGACTCAAAATTATCCTTATCTCTGGCCTTTGCCTTGAGTCTGTTGCGGTAATTATAGATGGTGTTGAGAGAATAATTCAACACTTGCGCAATCCGGGCACTTTCCTGGATGCCGAGACGCATGAACGCAAGTATGCGGAGGTCGGTATTCATCAGCTCGCCGTCGCGCAGTTCAATCTGCTGGTCGGGGCGCAGCAACTTGTTCACCTCGGCAACGAAATCCGGATAGATATGCAGGAAAGCGTGGTCGAATACTTCATAGAACTCATGGCTCTGTTCTTCGACAAACTTGCCCGACTTTGTCATGCGGTACAATTCGTCGGCTTGCCCGGCGGCAAGTTTGCGAGTGGCAATCTTGCAGAACTGATTCAGCTTGTCCATGTAGATGGAACACAGGCGTAGGAACTGCGATATGTACACTTCTTTGATTCGGTTTGCGTTGCGCAGAGAGTCCTGCAGCCGGGCCATCTTGCGCATCTCTTTGCGAAGAAGAAGCAGGGTGGCGATGAGCACAAGCATCAGCACAGCCATTGCGGCAATGACTATGTAGGCCGTTTTTCGCCAGCTCTTGATGCTGGCGCTGTGGGCGCGCTCGATGATGGGCAGAGCCTGGGAGGTGTCAATCATTCTCACGGAAGCCCCACATTCTACGGCGTTTGCCATCGCATTGGACAGGTAGGAGTGGGCGCGACGGATGTTGGTGTCGCGGCATGCGCTTCCGAGCTCCTGGAGCGAGATTGTCTCGCGCGTGGCCGAAACCACGTCAGCAGTGGCTGAAAGTGCCAGATAGTAGATGTGCAGGTCGGCTATGCTGTCGGCTCGTGCTATGGACGACAGGTGATGTGCTGCACGCGCACGCAGGTTGCTTGACACAGGTTCGGAGTCAACGGTTTCTTCGAGCAGAGGCCGTGCTCGGTCATGGGCACCCTGCATGAAGTAGTATTCGCCCAGAAGAAATTTATATTGATTGCCGTCGGTCGGCAGGATATCAAGCAGTCGGCGTTGCAACACGGTCATGCTGTCGGTATGTGCGGCCACGATTTCCGGATAGTTGCGGAAAGAGGCGGCGATATAGCTGTGCATCTGCGTACCGGCGGCGAGGTAGGAAGCCTGTTGCCACTTGGCTATTTCATCAGGCCGGATTGAGTAGAACTCTTTTTCGGCAGTTTCGTAGAATCCCGCCAGAGGGAGCAGCGACGCATATTTCCAGCGGAACTCCTGTCCGGCCGTTGTTCCGGCGTATCTCTTTTTTCCTATCCGGAGGTAGTGCAGGGCGGAGTCGTTGTTGAACGAGGTGTATCGGTCGGCGATTTTCAGAAGTGTGCATCCGTCGTCGGGGTGCTGTTTCCACACTTCTATCAGGGAGTCTATGGCATTTTGCCGTTGACTTATGTATTCGCTGCGCCGGTCGAGCACGCGGTCAAGTTCGCCGAGTGCCTTTTCGGCCATTTCATGCGGTGTCTGAGCCCGGGATGCGAATATTCCCGAGAACAGACATAGCGATATGACAAGGAGCCGGAGTGTCATTGAGGTTTCATTCTTTAGCAAGCATCGAGGCCATATCTTCGAGAGTCACCGTTGCTATCACGGGCAATCCGTCGGGCGTGTGGTCGGGTTCGGATGCGCGGAAAAGGTCGGCCACGATGGTTTCCATTTCGGTTGCCGACAAGGGGCTTCCGCGGCGAATTGCCGAAGACCGGGCCATTGACAGGGCAAGCGGCTTCAGAATTTCCTGTCGGTCGGGCAAGTCGCCCTCGGCCGAGGCTGTCTCGATTATGTCGGTCAGTGCCTGCGCGGGATTGGCGTCGCCAAGGAAATTCGGATACCCGTTGATGGCCCAGGTGGAATCGCCAAGGTAAGATATGTCGAATCCCAAAGTGGGCATGAGGTCTTCGATTGAGCTGAGTGTGGCGTTCTGAGCCGGAGAGAGGTCGATGCTTTCTGGAAACATTACCTGCTGGCTCGTGAGCGAGGCGCCGGAGGAGAGTGTTTCGATGATTCGGTCGTACTGAATCCGGATGTGAGCGCGGTTTTGGTCGATCAGCAGCAATCCGGAGCGTGACGGCGTTGCGATGTACGATGCGCCAATCTGCATACATGACGACTGGGCGCTCTGCTGACTTTCATTTTCAAACAGAGTATCGTTGTCCGAAGATGCCAAGCCTTGACCCGGCAGCGGGTCTTCCGGCGCATCGTTCATTGCCGAACTTCTCACGCCCGCAAGCGTGGTGTCGCGCTCGCGGCTGAAATTTTCGTACAATTTTTCCCAGTCGTGCACGGGATGCTGACGGTCGGATGCCGGGCGGTAGGCGCTTGCGGCATGGCTGCCGCCACCTCCGTTTGCCGAAGATTCGCGGCGGGTAAAGCCCGGTACGGGAGAGGGTGCTATATTGAAGGGGTCGTATTCGGTGTCAATGTCGATTTTCGGAGTCTCGGGCGAATCGTCGGGATTGAACAGCGGAATATCCGGCGCATCGGCCATGTCGAAGTCGAGAGCTCCGGCGGCATGGATTTTACCGAGCGATTCTCGTATGGCGGCGATGAGAATCTGCCAGATAGCCTGTTCGTGCTCGAATTTTATCTCATGCTTCTGTGGGTGTATATTGACGTCGATTGTGGCCGGATCAACTTCGAAGTTGATGAAATACGAAGGCTGCGAATCGGATGAAATCAGGTGCTCGTAGCAGCTCATCACCGCCTTGTGGAAGTAGGGATGGCGCATGTTTCGGCCGTTGACAAAGAAAAATTGCTGCGCGCCGCGCTTCTTGGCGTAGGCCGGTATGCCGACAAAACCGGAGATTTTCACAAGGGAGGTCTCCGTGCCGATGGCTGCGATGTGACTTTCGAGACTTTTTCCGAACAGCGCGCCGATGCGTTGCTTGAATGTGCTGCGTTGAAACTGATGCAGGGTCACGTCGTTGTGGATGAGCGTGAAGTCTATCGACGTGTTCACCAGCGCAAGCCGCTCGAATTCTCTCAGGATGTGGTTCAGTTCAACGGAATCCTTCTTGAGAAATTTCCTTCGTGCCGGCATGTGGAAAAAGATGTTTTTCACCATCAGATTTGTTCCCGGCACGCAGGGGCAAGGCTCCTGGCTCTCGAATTTCGATTCGGACAGCAGCAGTCGTGTGCCCACGCTGTCGCCGTGGCGCATCGTGCGCAGGTCAATCTGTGCCACGGCTGCAACCGAAGGTAATGCTTCCCCGCGGAAGCCCATTGTGTGGAGGTGGAAAAGGTCGGAGGCATCGCTGATCTTGCTTGTCGCATGGCGTTCGAAGGCCATGCGGGCATCGGCAGGCGACATGCCGCAACCGTCGTCCACAACCTGTATCAGGGTGCGTCCGGCGTCTTTGAGAATAATCTGTATGTTGGTCGCTCCGGCGTCCACCGCATTTTCCACAAGTTCCTTGATTACGGAAGCGGGCCGCTGGATTACCTCTCCGGCGGCAATCTGGTTTGCCACGGAGTCGGGAAGGAGTTTGATTACGTCACTGTTCATATCTGGATGCAAATTTAACCAGAATTATTCAAATTTCCGTGCGTGTCAGGCTGTTTATCCCCCGAAGATGTCAACACTTTTTCAACAAAAAGAGACCGGATGGTTTCACAACCCTCCGGTCTCTCTAAAATCTATGAAAAGTTATTATTATGCTTTGGGGAAAAGCGGAGTGGGATATTCTCCGGCGTCGACGAGTGCCTGAAGTTTTGCAACTACGGCGGGACGGTCGGCGCTGTATGTCACTCCGAACCACTTGGAATCGGTGTCGAGCACCTTCACCGAAGCCTCGCCCGATTTGATAAGCGGGTCTATGCAGTCGGGAATTGTCATCTCGGCCTTGGGAGTGGTGAGTTTGGCATCGAGGAAGCGGCGGAACTCGCGTCCGGCGAAGTCAAAATAGTCGGGGGTGAAGCCCCAGAAGTTCATCGACACGGGGGTGTTGGGTGCGAGCTTCTGCTCCACGCCGTTCTCGTCGGTGAAAACAATGTCGTGGTCGGGATTGTAGGATATTGCAGTGCGTTCAACAACAGAGGTGAGCACGCCGTCCTTGTTCTCGCACACGCCCCGGGCAACGGAGCCGTATTCCGACATGGTGTTGGACACGCGGAAACCTACCATCGAGTAATCACCCTTGCGGTTGCGCTCGCGCATGAGGTCTTTGCCCATTACGGCAAAGGCGTCGCGGCCGTAGAAGTCGTCGGCGTTGATTACCGCAAACGGTTCCTTGATGGCTTCAGCACCCATGAGTACGGCGTGATTGGTACCCCAGGGCTTGGTGCGGTCTTCGGGGCAGGCGTAGCCTTCGGGCAGTTTATCGGTCGACTGGAATACTACTTCCACGGGAATACGTCCTTCGTATTTGGAGAGGATTTTTTCGCGGAAGTCGTTTTCAAAATCCTTGCGGATCACGAACACAACCTTGCCGAATCCGGCACGGATTGCGTCGAATATGGAGTAGTCCATGATGGTCTCGCCGTTGGGGCCGAGTCCATCAAGCTGCTTGAGGCCGCCGTAACGGCTGCCCATTCCGGCAGCAAGAACAAAAAGAGTGGGTTTCATATTTAGGATTGATTCTTTTATTTAATGTTACGGATTCTTTTCTCCCATGCCCATGCTGCGCGCAGGGTGTCGTCGAGCGGACGTTCGGCTTTCCATCCGAGCACCTTGTTGGCGTAGGATGTGTCGGCCCATACTGCGGGCACATCGCCGGGGCGACGTCCTACGATGGTGTAGGGTAGTTTGAGGTCGTTTACGGCCTCGAAGCGGGTGAGAAGTTCGAGCACCGATACAGGGCTGCCTGTGCCGACGTTGAAAATCTCATATTTCTCGTCCATCTTGCCTGCTGTCATGCGGTCAACTGCGGCAACGTGTGCCTTGGCGAGGTCTACGACGTCGATATAGTCGCGCAGACATGTTCCGTCAGGAGTGTCGTAATCGTTGCCGAAAACGCTCAGGCGCTCGCGGATACCTGCCGCTGTCTGGGTGACGAAAGGCAGGAGGTTGTTGGGCACACCGCGCGGAAGTTCGCCGATGAGAGCCGAAGGATGTGCGCCGATGGGATTGAAGTAGCGCAGTGCAATACCGTACAGGCGTTCATAGGCGCGGCAGCAGTCGCGCAGGATGTCCTCGGCAATCTGCTTGGTGTTGCCATAGGGCGAGGTTGCCGGCTGGCGGGGTGTCTGCTCGGTTACGGGAAGGGTTTCGGCATCGCCGTAGACGGTAGCCGACGACGAGAACAGGATGCTGGGACGGTTGAATTCCTTCATCATCTCAACAATGTTCATAAACGACACCAGATTGTTCTGGTAGTACTTCAGCGGCTCGGCCATGGATTCGCCCACGGCTTTGTAGGCTGCGAAATGAATCACGGTGTTGAACTGATGGCGTTCAAACACTCCGCGGAGGGCGTCCTTATCGCAGGTGTCGATTTTCTCGAAAGTGATTTTGCGTCCGAGGATTTTCTCAACGCCTTCGATGGCTCCTGCTTCGGAGTTTGAAAAATTGTCAATTACCACCACGTCGTATCCGGCCTCGACGAGAGCCACAGTGGTGTGCGAACCTATGTATCCGGCACCTCCGGATATGAGAACAGTTTCTTTACTCATAGAGTATTATTGGATTATATGTGTACGTCCGGATTTCCGGGAATCAATCCGGACGTATTTTTCTTGATCTGTTTATGCTTCTTTGTGTGCTCCGTCGCTGATGATTACCTCATACACCTTGGGTTCGTGGCCGTAGCGTTCGTTGAAACGTGTCTTGGCTTCGGCTACGAATTTGTCAAGGAGTTCGTTCTTCACCAGGTTGATTGTGCAGCCGCCGAAGCCGCCGCCCATGATGCGAGAGCCGGTGACGCCACATTCTTTGGCGATGTCGTTGAGGAAGTCGAGTTCTTCGCAGCTCACCTCGTAGTCTTTCGACAGGCCGTTGTGGGTCTCATACATGCAGCGGCCTACGGTTTCGTAGTCGCCTGCAACGAGTGCGTCGCACACGTCGAGCACGCGCTGTTTTTCCTCGATTACGAATTTCGCGCGGAAATAGTCTTCGGCTGTGATGTCGCTCTTGACTGAATCAAGCATTTCCATAGTGGCGTCGCGGAGGGTTTCAAGGCCGAGACGCTTTGCAACGCGTTCGCAGGATGCACGGCGCTTGTTGTAGGGAGAGTCGGCGAGCTCGTGCTTTACAACCGAGTCAAGAAGCACCAGCGAGTGGCCTTCGGGATGGAAGGGGAAGTATTCATATTCCATCGAGCGGCAGTCGAGACGCATGAGGTGGTCTTTCTTGCCGAATACGGATGCAAACTGGTCCATGATGCCGCACATCACGCCGCAATAGTTGTGCTCGGTAGACTGGCCGATGCGTGCGAGCTCGAATTTATCAATGCTGTTATCGTTGTAGAGGTCGTTGAGAGCGTACGCGAAGCAGGATTCGAGAGCGGCAGAGGAGCTGAGTCCGGCGCCCAGAGGTACGTTGCCTGCAAATACGGTGTCAAATCCTTTGACTGTGCCGCCACGCTTGATGATTTCACGGCATACACCGAAGATATAGCGTGCCCAGGACTGAGCGGGAGCGTCTTCTTCGTTAAGACCGAATTCAGCGTAGTCGTTGATGTCGATTGAGAAAGCGCGTACTTTGTCGGTGCCGTTGGGGGCGATTTCTGCCATGATTACTTTGTCGATGGCGCCCGGGAATACGAATCCGCCGTTATAGTCGGTGTGCTCGCCGATGAGGTTGATGCGTCCGGCCGACGCGTACACTGTGCCTTTGTTTCCAAAACGTTCTTCAAACGCTTTGCTGATTTTTTCTTTCAGGTCCATTGGTGGGTAAAATTTAGGTTGTGATTTTATTTGGTATTATCCGGGAAATAAGGAAGAGCGGTTATGCTGTTATTTATTGGCAAAAATACAAAAAAAAATCCACCCTTCAAGCGAAGCGCGGATTTTTATTAAAATTAATATTACTCCCACTCGATTGTTGCCGGGGGTTTGGAGGAGATATCGTAGCATACGCGGTTGACGCCGCGGACTTTGTTGATGATTTCGTTGCTCACCTTAGCCATGAATTCGTAGGGGAGGTGTGCCCAGTCGGCGGTCATGGCGTCGGTGGAGGTGACTGCGCGGAGTGCCACGGCACGTTCATAGGTGCGTTCGTCGCCCATCACGCCCACACTCTGCACGGGAAGCAGAATCACACCTGCCTGCCACACCTTGTCGTAAAGACCAGAGTCGCGGAGTCCCTGGATGAAAATATGGTCGGCTTCCTGAAGCACGGCAACTTTCTCGCGTGTGACCTCGCCGAGGATGCGCACGGCAAGTCCCGGACCGGGGAAGGGGTGGCGGGAGATAAGGTGCTCGGGCATGCCTAAGGCACGGCCTACGGCACGAACCTCATCCTTGAACAGGAGTCGCAGCGGTTCGCACAGCTTGAGGTTCATCTTCTCGGGAAGACCGCCTACGTTATGGTGGCTCTTGATTACGGTGCCTGTGATCGAGAGTGATTCTATGCAGTCGGGATAGATTGTACCCTGGGCAAGCCAGCGCACATCGCGGATGCTGTGGGCTTCCTTGTCGAAAACTTCGATAAAGTCGGCGCCGATAATCTTGCGCTTGCGTTCGGGGTCGGTGACTCCGGCAAGGTCGGCGAAGAACTTATTGGAGGCGTCAACGCCCTTGACGTTGAGTCCGAGACATTCGTAGTCGCGCAGCACGTTGCGGAATTCATCCTTGCGCAGCATGCCGTGATCCACGAAAATACATGTGAGCCGGTCGCCGATGGCGCGGTTAAGGAGCACGGCGGCAACGGAAGAGTCGACTCCGCCGCTGAGACCGAGCACAACCTTGTCGTCGCCAAGAGTCTCACGAAGTTCGGCCACAGTGCTTTCAATAAACGATTCGGCACTCCACGACTGGCTTGCGCCGCAGATTCCCACGGCGAAGTTGCGCAGCAGCTGCATGCCACATTCGCTGTGATAAACCTCGGGATGGAACTGCACGCCCCACATCTGTGTGCCCTCGGAGCAATCCTCGAAAGCTGCGAAACGGACATCGGCCGTGGATGCAACAACTTTGAAATGGTCGGGAAGCGACGTGATGGTGTCGCCATGGCTCATCCATACCTGCGCTCCGGGTTCGATACCCGAAAGAAGAGGACATGCGTCGTCGACGTATGACAGGCGTGCGCGGCCATATTCACGCGACGGAGCCGGTTCTACATTGCCTCCCATGGTGAAAGCCATGAGCTGGGCGCCGTAGCAGATGCCGAGTACGGGGTACTTGGCTGCCAGACGGGTGATGTCGGTGCGGAAAGCGTCTTTGTCGTACACCGACAGAGGGCTACCCGAAAGAATCACGCCGATGATGCCTTCTTCGTTGCCGTAAGGGAACTTGTTGTAAGGAACTATCTCGCAATAAATGTTAAGTTCGCGGACACGACGGCCTATGAGCTGCGTAGTCTGCGAACCGAAATCAAGAATAATGATTTTTTCCTGCATATAAACGTGGGAAATGGGGGTTGTTGGAAATTCCGCTACAAAGTTACGAATAAGCGAGTGCAAAGCAAAATTTATTTTAGTTTTGCCGCGAGAGTAATTAAGACGTCAGCCAAAATTAGTCAAAAAAGTTAACTTACTCCACATATTCGGAAATCAAGACACACGATGTCATACTTTTTTTCGTAATTTTGCAACACCAACAGAGATGAAAGAGATATTTAGCCCCTTATCCGGAGTTTTCCGCCGAGTGTGGAAGCACCTGCTTTTGATACTTGCGATGATGTCGGTGGCTCATGGAGCCGATGCCATTTCATTTGACCTTGACTCGATTGCCGAGTGGGGGCGGTTTCCCCGTTTTTGTGTCAATACCTACCGGTGGGGTGATAAGTTTTTCAACGGCTATGACTCGGCCTACGTTGTAGGCACGGGATATAAATTCAATGCAAAGATCACGACAGACAGCTGGATGGATGTGTATAACTTCCGTCTTCCCGAGGGTACGCAGATTCTCATGAATTCCGACCCGTCGACTTCAATCGGTGCCTATTTGACTTATCTGGCGGTATCGGTGGGCTACGATATCAATGTCAGCAAGATTTTCGGAGGTGTCGACCGCTCGCGCCAGCGTTTACGTTTCGGATTCAACTGCAGCCTCTTTGCTGCGGAAGTTTATCTTATAAAGAACGATGTCGGAGCCACGATGAAGCGTTTCGGCGACATGCGCGACCTGCACATGCCTTTCCGCGGCATCGACAATAATACCTGGGGACTCGACGCCTACTATTTTTTCAACCACAAGCGCTATGCCGAGGCTGCCGCCTTCAATTTCAGCCGCATACAGCGCAAGAGTCAAGGCTCGTTCTATACGGGAATCTCAATTTACACCCAGCAGCTTGATTTCGATTTCAACATGTTGCCCGACATCATGAAAAAGAAACTTCCTGCGGATTGGCTCGACTACCGCTACCGGGTCAATACCCATAATTACGCAATACGTGTGGGCTACGGCTATAACTGGGTCTTCCGCAACAACTGGGTGCTGGGCGTGAGCGAGTCGCCCGTAATCGGCATCCGTAAGGGGTATATCAACAGCGATATTGAAAAGGTATCATTCTCGATGTACAACCGCCTGAAAGTGTCGGTGGTGTGGAATAATGGGCGTTGGTTTGCCGGAGCGGTAGGCAAAGTTGACGGTGCCCTTATCTCCGACAAGCAGACGGTCTACGCCGGTGGTGTAATCAGTGGAGAGGCCTGCGTCGGCTACCGCTTTAATCTTTGGTAAATTTTATTTGGAATCCTTGCCGAGTTGCTCGCGGACGATGTCCATGAGTTCAACTTTCCATGTGAATGGGGCTGCGGCTGCAACTACGCCTGCGCCGGTGGAAACGTTGCTTGTCTGGAACACCGGTTCGCCAAGTCCGGCATTGCCGAGCGTTCCGGCAAGTCCGTCGTTGGCAACCCACACAGAAAGCACATGCTTGTAGTAGCTGTCGGAAATATTGGCTAAGGTGAGGTTTACGCCCCCGTGGCCGAACTCAGGGCGGTTGTCAGGGTTGTTGACTTCATAGGAAAGTCCGGTTATCGTGATATGCAGCGGATAGCTTTTTCCGGAAATCTGTCGGTCGGAAAAAATGGAGTAGCCCGATGTATCGGAAAAGATGGATTCAAGCACCGACACGTGCTCCGTGAACAGCGGCTCTTTACTTTGGTCGAAGCCGTAGAAGGATACATAGTCAAAGGACCCTTCCTCGTCATCAGCATGGTAGCCGGTCGAACTGGTGGCGAAAGTGAAATAGTTGGTATCCTCGACGGGATCGGTGAACCATACGAGCATGTTCAGGTCCATGCTGTAACGTGTGCCGAATATGCTTGTGCCCCAATCGGTGAATCTTGAGGCCGTAACATCAACTTTCTCGATATTGACAGGGTGGGGGATTGTCACTTCTGCCGTCGCGTCGCCGTAGTCGGTGGACTTGGCTTCAAAACGGATGCGGTCGCCTGCCACGGGAATATACTCGGCCTTGTAGCACTGAATCGTATCATATAGCCCAAGCATGTATTGCATAGGACGCGGACGTCTCGACGGCGTGAGCTTCTCGACAAAGCGGTCGTTTACATACAAGCTTATATCGGCGTTGTATATGTTGATGTCAATGTTTCCGTCAGGGTCGCCTTCCGACCAGCGCCAGGTGCGTGTGAGTTCAAGCAGTATTGTGTCGCCGGGGGTTATAAGAGAGTTCATGCACAGCACGGGAGTGCTGGGAATGTCCGGCTCGAATTCCGAGAAACATCCGGTGAGCAGAAGTGCGGGAAAGAGCGATATGATGAGTTTCTTTAGAATATCCATGTGTATGATACTGAGGGGATGATGGGAAGTAATTTCACTTTTTTGAATACGGGAACGATCGAATCGTCGTAAGGATTGTAATAGTCAGTGTCTCTGTAATCGCGGATAACGGCAATCGTGTTCATGTTGCAGTAGGCGTTGTAGAGGCTGAAGTTCCAGTAGCCGCGGCGTGTGTTGCGTTTGAAACTCAGGTCCATGCGGTGGTAGAAAGGCAGGCGGAAGTTGTTGATGTCCGTAGCCAGCAGCATGTCGTAGTGCCAGGGTGCAAGATACGGGTCGCTCCAGCATTGGGTGGCGAGTGTGAAGCGGTTGCCGCTCATACCGGTCCATGAAGCCGACATTTCCCATTTCTTGTTTATCTTCCAGTTGACAAGCACATTGATTTTGTGGCGGTTGTCGAATCGGGCCGGATATTTCTTGCTTCCGTTGCGGTCGGCATATTCGCGGTCGGCCCACAGCAGTGAGTAACTGATGTGACCGCTGAACTTGCCGAACTCCTTCGATACCTTGAAGTCGATACCTTTCGCCGTGCCCTTTCCTCCGGTCATTTTGTCGTACCATACGGTTTCGGGAGGCATAAGATAGTACTCGTCGCGGTATTCGAGCAGGTTGCGCATCCATTTCCAATAGCCCTCCACCGAGAATGTGTAGCCGTCGAGCAATGAGCAGTACACTCCGGCGGAAATCTTGTCGGCCGTCTGGGGCTTTTGGTCGCCTACGACCGGAACCCACTGGTCGGTAGGCAGAGAGATGGAACTTTGCAGGAGCTGGTGGACATATTGCACCGTGCGTGAATAGCCGCCTTTGACAGCCCATCCCGGAGCCGGAACCCAACGCGCCGAAACGCGGGGCGAGAAATGGGTGTGGGTCTTGCCGCTGATATTGAAGAGGCTGAAATGACCTCCGAAGTTGATGCGTAGATTATTAGAGGGAGTCCAGTCGTCTCCGGCATATAGATTGAACTCGTTGGCTTGATATGTGCGTACCTCGTCGCTGACGGTAGCTTCAAGATTGTCGGTGATGAGGGTGCGTTTGCTGCGTGAGGGCAGGAAGCTGTGGCGCGTGAATGATGCGCCGAAGTCTATTGTGTGGTTTGAAACGGGACGCCAGTCGAAATCAGCTTTAAATATCCAGTCGTTGATATTGTTGTCGGAACTCAGCCGGTCGTTGGTGGTGCTTGTGACTGTGCCGTCAACTTTTTCCCCGTCGGAGTCGAAGTGAACCAGCCGAGAGTTGTAGCGGCTGTAAGCGGCGGTGACTTCGGTAAAGAGTTTGGGTGAAATCACATAGTTCCACCCCAATGACGCCACGATGTTTCCCCAGCGGAGATTGTTGTCGGTCTGGTCGAAATATCCTGTCTCGCTTGTAGTGTCGAACTTCTGGCTCACCTTCAGGTAATCCTCGCCGTAGTAGAACATTGCATACAGGCGGCTGCGGTCGGAAAAACGGTGGTTGATTTTCGCGTTTATGTCGGTGAAAGCATAGCCGAAGGAGTATTTCTCGTCGGTGGTGTATTTATTGACGATGGCGAGTGCGGGAATGGAGAGCACGTCGAACCATGAGCGCCGGATGGCGACGGCATACGACGTGTGCTCCTTCCATATCGGGCCGTCGATGTTGAAGGCTCCGGAGGTGAGTCCGAGTCGGGCCGACCCGTGGTGCTCTGTCATGGAGCCGTCTTTGGTGTGTACGTCCATGTACGACGAAAGTCGTCCGTCGTAACGTGCCGGGAAGGTCGATTTGTAGAAGTCGACGTTTTTCAAAGCCTCGGTGTTGAAGGCCGAAAAAAGCCCCGCGAAGTGATTGACCTGATACAGAGGAATGTTGTCGAGCATGTAGAGGTTCTCGTCGCTGTTTCCGCCGTGGACATACATCCCTGCCATACCTTCCACTCCGGCCGAAACTCCCGGCTCGAGCTGAAGTGTCTTGATAACGTCGCTCTCGCCGAAAATCACGGGAGTGGATGTGATTACGGAGTTGTTGAGATTGAGCGCTCCCACACTCGTCGATTCCATCGCGAGCGAGCGGTTCTTGCTGCCGTGCACCTCAATCTCGTTGAGCATTTCCGAGTCGTGGTGGAGTGTGACGTTTATCTTGCGGTCGGCGTCCGTGCCGATATTTCCGGAAGTGTAATTCTTGAATCCGGGGTAGCTCACGGTGATATTCACCGGCGAGCCTGCCGGGACGGTAAGCGAATAGAAGCCCATCGAATTGCTTGTCGTGGCTTCCTTGCCGCTGCTATTGCGCACGATGGCTCCCGGCAGCGACTCGCCCGAACCTTCCTCGCGCACAAATCCGCTCAGCGTAACCTTCTGAGGCCGCGGCGTCTCCTTACGGAACAGGGTGATGTTCTTTCCTCGGATTTTGTAGGATATTTCCGTGCCGGCAAACATTGAATCCAGTACTTCCGGGAGCGGCTTTCCGGTGGCGTCCACCGACACGGTCAATCCTTTTAACAGAGCAGATGAATAAACGAAATTTTTGCCGCTCTGCCGCATTATTTCCGCAAACACCGTCTCGGCGGGGCGGTTGGTGGCATGCACGGTAATGTCCTGACCGTACACTGCCGCGGCTGTTATTATTGCCAGAGTGATTGTAGATAAGCTCCTTTTCATAGTTTATTTTTTCGGGTTCACTTTCATTTCGGTGCCGAGGATTTCGTTGATTGTCTCAATCAGGTCGGTGGCCGTGCCTTCGTAGCTGAGTGTGAGGCGGTACTGGCCGCTTTTGGGAAGGTTTGTGACTTCCACGTCGTAGGTCTTCTCGATTTCCTTCACGACATCGGCGAGCGCTGCGTCGGAGAATTCGATTTTGCTTACACGGGCGCTTAATTCTTCCGCAGGTGCTCCGGCTGTTGCGGCAGGCGCCGTAACAGCCTCGACGGCCGGGGCAGGCTCTTTTATTACAAATGTATAGAAGCAAGCCGAAGCCACCAATGTTGCAGCCACCACTGAGGCGGCTATGGCTCCGCGGCGCCACCACGGACGACGCACCTGTGTGCGGAAAAGCTCGGCATCCGGCCTGAAGGCATTGGGCCGGTAGTAGCGGACTACGAAATCAAGTGATTTTTTGAATTTTTCTGTCATAACTATATGTATCATGCGCCTGATTTCCGACGCATTTTATCCCTATGACAGCTATATCCCGGAAAACCCCTATCCCGAAATGAAGATTTTTACAGAAATGGCAGAAAAAATATTTTGCCGGACGAGAGGTGCTCATTGCCCCGCAGCTTGGCAAAGGCTTTTGTGATTTGGTTCTCAACGGTTTTTATGGATATGTCAAGCTCCTCGGCGATTGCGGCGTTCGACATGCCGTCGCGCTTGCTCATCAGGAATACCTCGCGACAGCGTTCGGCCAGTTCATCAATGGCGCGCCATAATGCGGCGTCTCTCTCCGAAGTGTCTATATCCTCTTCGCTCACATCGGGGCGGTTATCATCGCCCAGCGCTTCCTCGGCGCCGGAGCGTGCGAGCGACGACAAGGCGGCATTGTGCACCGCACGGTACATGTAGGATTTGAAATTACCGATTTCCGCTCCGGCGGCCACCTTGACCCATGCCGCCGTAAAAGCCCCCTGCACAATGTCCTGAGCATCATCGACATTGCCGACAATGCGCAAGGCGTACATACCCAAGGGCATATACAGCTTTTCATATTCACTTCGGAAAGATGTCGAATCTATAACCATTTTGCAAATCGGCTTTTCTGCCTGCAAAAGTACGCAAATCCCCTAACATAAACAACCGCCACACGTCGACAATACTACATGCGGCGGTCGGATGAATATTTGTATGAATATTGAGTGGGACTCTTTACCGGGCAATGAACTTCTTGCCGTTGCGGATGTAGAGATTTCCCGGAACCGGTTTCTCTACTCGTATTCCCTGAAGGTTGTAGTAAATATCCGTAGTGTCGGCATCATCGGTGATTGTGACGTTGTCAATACCGGCAGTGTCGAATGTGATGCGTACAGCTGCCGGTGCTTTGTTTGCTCCGGAAAGAGCTGTCAGGTCAAGATAGGCGCGGTTTGGAATGAGATCCGCGTTCTTGTCGGCCAAGCGGTAGAAGCCTAATTCTCCATTATTATTGATACTGAACACACGCATGGTGGCATCGTTGTATTTGTTTCGTCCCGTGTAATCCGATTTGGTCCAAAGTCCGTAATCACCTTTCAGGAGGTTGCCTTCAACGGCTTTCTTGGCTTCGTCAAGACGGCTGTCGTCGGGCAGCAGAGGAATAAGGCGGTTTTCTTTGGGCGAGAGACCGCGGCATTTCAGTAGCACCGGAGTTGCAGCCGGAACAATTCCCGATTCGAGCCGTTCAATTGTTACAAGGATGTTGCCATCATATTCCGTGGAGCCGTTTACAACCCAGGCCTCGACCCCGTCCTCGTCGTAACATTCATAAGGGAAAGAAGTGTACATCGAAGTCCAATATCCGCCGTCAAAAGCCATTTCATCGCTCGGGTAGGCTCCGAAATAGTTGGTGTCGATATGTTCAAGGTCGACCGGCTGGATGTCGAAATTGCCGCAGTCGCGGTTGTTAGCTGTGTCAAGATGGTCTTTTGACACATAGGCTTGCTCGCCTTTTTGGTAGTCGTAGGTAGCATTACTTGTAGTGGAGGTCCACTGCATTGTAACTCCGTCAAGCAGATACAGGCAATAGTAGCCGGGGACGTTGGCGGTTGTGAGCCATGGGCTAAGGTTTGCACTGGCTTTGCTGAAGAGTGAAGCGGTTGAAACGCCCTGTGCTTCGGCCACAATATTACTTGCAACTTTAGTCTGTGCTGCTACGGCATTGGTGTTTACCTTTGTGCCCGTGACGTAGATTATACTTCCGGCGTCGGAAAATACCGAATCTGTGGCCGCGTAAGTGCTGCTGAAACCTTCCGGCACTTGATTATACTGCAAAGCGGCATGGAGAAAGGAGCCACTCGAGGTGTTGATGGAGGGAGCGAAATCTCCGGTGATGCACAGGAACTTGTTAAGTCCGGTTTTCTTTGCGAACGGAGGCGCCATGCGGTAGTAGCCACGGATTTTGCCGGTGTTGTCGGCTGTGATTTCAAATTTGCGCGAGAAGCGTGCTTCGAGAGTCGTGGGCTGTGTGATTGTGTAGCTCATGGTCTCGTCCTGCGACAGGCATACTCCGTTCTCATACCATCCGTCGAAAGTCACGGCCTTGGAGTGGTTTTGGATTTCAGCACTCTGCCATGTAGCATGTGGAGTGTTGTAGACGGCTGTCACCGTTATCTTGTCGCCGACTGCGTTTTCCACATTGTCGATTTTTGCGGTGCCGAGACGGTAGTCGTTGCTCACGACTTTGGCTGCGGCAGGAACAAATACAGCTTCAAGTGTAGCTTCTTTCGTACTGCCGTTTTCGTTCTTTATTCGTATGCTAAGGGGATTGTTGGTTTTTGTAAAATTATTATTGTTATCTTGAGTGTACTCAACGCCCATTACCTCAACTCCGGAAGTCGAATTATTTGTCCATTCCTTGAAGGCGTAGCCGTCGTCAGGATTAGCATAGAGAGTGTAGAAATGATAGGACAGATCATCCTCGCCCTGCTGGACAGTCTGTGTGGTCTCGGTTATGTCTGCGGTTGTGGTAACAGTCAGATTACCTTGCTTCTCGGCATATACTTTGCCGCTGCCGGTTGCGCTGACAGTCAATTTTGATGTATACTTGCTGCTGCTTGCATATACCGCTGCGTTAGCTGAAAAAATCAGCAATATCAGGATTGTAAGGCGTGATAAAAAAAGTCGGGACGTCATATAAGAGTTGTTTCAGATTTATATATTGCAAGATTAAATGAAAGAACTTGAATAATTTTCCAGACAAAAACCGATGTATAATAGGATTCAAACAGAGGAAGTGTCTGTTATGCGCAAAGTTATAGAGAAAAAGGGAAAAATTACCCCCCCCCGAGTTAAAAGTTGTTAAATTGCTAAAGGCCGTTAATTTCGCAAATGTAGTTCTTCAACGAATTGGCTTTGTGGATGGCTTTGGCGGATTTATGGCCTATGAGGTTTTCGGAATAATCCCAGTATGGTTTTATTTTGGAAAGAATCTGAGCGTCGCCGCACAGGGTCTCGCGATAGTGGGCGAGCAAACTGTCATGGATTCTCAGGCATGTATCGAGAATTTCTCGGGAGTCGGCTGTCGGTGTTCCACGGCGGATTTCCTGTGTGAGCAAGGGATTGGCGAGCAGTCCGCGTCCGAGCATAAGCCCATGCAGATCCGGAAACATGTGACAGATTTTTTCAGCGTCATCGACGCTGTTTATTTCGCCGTTGAAAACCACCGGATGCCGGATGGCGGAAATAAATTCACGGGCCATGTCGAGGTGGAGCGCTCCGGAATATTGCTCCCGGGCCGTGCGCGGATGTAAGGTTACATGGGAAAGCGGCATCGAGTTAAGAAGCGACATCAGTTGCCGCCATTCATCGTCTTTTTCCTTGCCGAGACGCATTTTCACGGAAAAACTCACTTCTCCCTGAAGCCCGATGATGCGGGCTGCAATCTTCTCGGCCTCGGCAATGCGCGCTATGAATCCTGCGCCGCGGCCTTTGCCTGTCTGAGGAGGAAAGGGACAACCCATGTTCAGGTCGATTTCGCGGAATCCGGATTGGAGAACGGCATCGGTGAGCCGGTCGAACTCGTCGGTGTCGCGGAAAATAATCTGAGGGATAAGATGATGGTTGCCATTCAGGGCGTCGGTGATGTCGCGCAGGTCTTTGCGCCTTACCTCGCCGTGTTCAATCCGCAGGAATGGCGAGAAATAAGTGTCGATGCCGCCTGCGAGTGCGGCATGCAGGTGGCGGAACGGAGCCTCGGTGTAGCCTTGGAGCGGTGCTGCGAATATTTTCATGGATTGTAGAATACGGCTCCTGCGAGCACAAGATATTCGGGGGCGAATCCGTCGCGTCCCCACAGCAACTCAAGTCCGAACAAATCTTTTGTCATGGCGCCTATGTCGAATCCGTAGGCCTCGAGCGACGGACGCACAAGTTCGGGATGCCGACACGGCAGTCCTTCCGGGCGTGTGCACGTACCCGCGGGGCAGTGAAGGCACTCCCCGACGTATGAAAACGCCCGCCCTCCGGTTTCTTCCTCGAGCCGGAGCAAGGTGCTTTCGAGTTCGGCGCGGTAAGGGCGCAGGAAAGCCTGCGAGTCGTCAATCCTCAGGCCTTCAGGGGTGTTGACTTTAAGAACCACAATCTCGGCTAAAGAATACTTTTGGGGCGCGTCCTCGATTTCAGGCGCAAGCGGAGGACAGCCCCACGACTTTCCATAGGACGGACACTGGCGGCAACATTCAAGAAAACGCGGCACGTCGCGGAACATCCGTCGGCAACGTGCTGCGTCAGTTGTGGCTATGTATGTTTTCGCGCCCGAAAGTTTCATCAGCGGATGGTGATTTTGCAGTCGGCGGGAGCGAGTATGTTCTCGTCAATGATAATTTCGCCTATGCTGTCGGCTGTGATGCGTCCCGAGCGGGGATTTTTCACGCTGGTGATGTTACCTTTTATATCGGCTGTAAGTTCGGAGTCCTCGAAAGCGAGGTCGGCATCGGGATCAAAGGTGCAGTTCTCAAGCACAAGACCGTGGGCATAGCACAAGGGCTGTGTTCCTCCGATACGGCAGTTGACGAGGCGCAGGTTGCGCGAGTGCCATCCGAGATATTCGCCGATGATGGTTGAGTCGTACACGGTCACATTTTCCGTGTTCCAGAAAGCATCCTTGGTGTGAAGGACGGAGTTGCGGATGACAACGTTGCGGCAATATTGGAAGGAATAGTTGCCGTGCTGTTCGTAGCGGTCGATGTCAATGTCGCTGCAGTGCATGAAAATATAGTCGGCGTTTTCGGTCTTGACATCGCGCAGACGTATTCCGCGGCAGTGCCAGAGGGTTTCCTGAGCGTCGGGAATCTTCACGTTTGTGAGCGAGAGGTCTTCCATCTCGCGGAACATCTTGGGCGCTTCCACCATGGTGTCGGTCATTTCAAGGCCGCGGGAATACCAAAGGGCCGCTCTTGCGCCGGGAGTGAAAAGGCAGTCGCGCACCTTGAAGCCGTCGACATGCCAGAATGGATATTTACCTTCGAAGCGGCAGCCCACAGCCTCGATGTCGCTGCATGCTTTCAGAGCCGATTCTCCGGCATGGATTGTTACGTTTTCGAGACGCAGGCCATGTGATGCGAACAAGGGGCGTTCGCCGCCGAATTCCTGATCTTTTATAGTTTTCATCTTGTTTATTTTTTCTTTCTTGTGCAAAGTTAATGAATAAGATGCACATTCATTCACCCATCTGCAAAAATGGTAAGAAATCCGTGGTGTCGTCAAAGTCGAAAACCAGTTGGCGCGGATCGAACTTCTGTCTCTGAGGCGACGAGTCAGGAACGGATACCGACAAGCCCACAAGACGAACGGGCATCGAGAGGTCGGCGTGAGTGAGAAGATTGGCGCTCTCGCGGAAAATTTCTTCACGTGTGCGGAACGGTTCGCGACGGCTTTTGCTTCGCGAGCGTGTGCTGAAGTCGGAATATTTCAGCTTGAGGGTGAGGGTGGTGCCGGAGAAATTTTTCCGTGCCACGCGTCCTTCAAGTTCCTCGGCCAGTTCTGTGATTATGGTCTCGATTTCCTCAGTGGAGCTTATGTCACGGGCAAGTGTTGTCTCGCAACCTAAGGATTTGCGTTCCCAAGTCGAGCGCACGGGGCGGTTGTCGATGCCGCGGGCAAACTGATATAATATGTAGCCGAGTTTGCCGAATTCCTTATGCAGAATCTCAATCGGACAAGCCGCGAGGTCGGCTCCGGTGTGCAGTCCGAGAGCCTTCATTTTTTCAGCAGTCACCGCTCCAACACCCCAGAAATCGCTCACCGGCAGTTTGCTTATGAATTTCACCGCAAGGTCGGGGTGGATGGTGAAAAGGCCGTCGGGCTTGCGGTAGTCCGAGGCAATCTTGGCAAGGAATTTATTGTAGGACACTCCGGCCGATGCTGTCAGTCCCAGCGTGTTTCTGATTTTAGCCTTGATTTCCTTGGCGATTGTCACGGCGAGCGGAATCCCGGGCTTGTTTTCGGTCACGTCAAGAAAGGCCTCATCAAGGGATATGGGCTCGATAATATCCGTGTATTCATGGAAAATATCGTGCATGGCTCCTGATACCTGCTTGTACACCTCGAAGCGCGGTTCAACGAATATCAGCTCCGGACACAGCTTCCCGGCTTTCGTAGCAGGCATGGCCGAACGCACGCCGAAACGCCGTGCCTCGTAGCTTGCGGTGCACACCACGCTGCGCCCTCCGGGATGGCCTACGGCGATAGGGCGCCCCCGCAGCGCAGGATTGTCGCGTTGCTCAACGGAGGCGTAAAAGGCGTCCATGTCGATGTGGATTATTTTGCGTAGCGTCGTGTCTTTCATATTCCAATGCAAATTTAATCAATCTCCGGCACCCTGTCAATAGCTTTTGGCAATTTATCCGTGATTTTGGTATTGCGGATTTGTTTGAATAATAGTACTTTTGCACACATAACCAATCAAACAGGCATTATGCTGAGAAAAATAAGAATAATTCTCGCACTGGTGTTTTTCCTCGGTGTGACCGCGCTCTTCCTTGATTTCACCGGTACCGTGCACGCGTGGCTCGGCTTGATGGCTAAGGTTCAGTTCCTTCCCGCGGTGCTGTCGCTCAACCTGGCCGTTGTCGTAGCGCTGGTACTTCTGACTCTGATTTTCGGACGTGTCTATTGTTCGGTGATATGCCCGCTGGGCGTGTTTCAGGACATTGCCGCATGGTTTGGAGGACTTGGTAAGGGAAGGAAATACCGCTACTCATATTCTCCGGCGCTGAATTGGATGCGCTACGGAGTGTTCGTGCTGTTCATTGCCGCTCTGCTTGCGGGCATAGGCTCGCTTGTGGCGTTGCTTGCGCCGTACAGCGCCTGGGGGCGTATAGTTTCATCGCTGTTCGCTCCGGTGTATCAGCTCGGAAACAATCTTCTCGCCAATTGGGCCGAACGGGCGCAGAGCTATGCTTTTTACGAAAAAGACGTGTGGATTCGTTCGGGAATTACATTGGGCATAGCTGCCGCGACATTTGTGATTCTCATTGTGCTTGCATGGAGCAACGGACGCACATATTGCAACACCGTATGCCCCGTGGGTACCGTACTTGGTGCTCTGTCGCGATTCTCCCTGTTCGGAATCACCATCGACAAGAGCAAATGCAATGCCTGCGGCCTTTGCTCACGCCGCTGCAAGGCTTCCTGCATCGACGGCAAGAACCATCGTGTTGACTACTCGCGTTGCGTGTCATGTCTGGATTGCATAGATACATGCCGCCATGGAGCCATAAGTTATACACGCCGGTCGCGTAAAGCCGTTGACGAGGCAAAGCATGATGTGGATAGAGGTCGCCGACGTTTTCTCGTTTCGGGAGCGATGGTTGCTTCAGCCGCAGCACTGCATGCGAAAGGAAAGACGGTGGACGGCGGACTCGCTGTCATCACCGACAAGAAGGCGCCGCAGCGCCGCACCCGCATCGTGCCTCCCGGAGCCATGAGTATAAAGAATCTCAGTCAGCATTGCACAGGTTGCCAGTTGTGCGTGTCGGTGTGTCCCAACGATGTGCTGCGCCCGTCGGCAGGGCTCACCACTATTATGCAGCCTGAGTCGTCCTACGAACTCGGATACTGCCGCCCTGAATGTACACGTTGTTCCCAGGTGTGTCCGGCAGGTGCTATCAGGCCGATTACTCCCGAAGAGAAAACCGCAATCAGCATAGGACATGCCGTGTGGGTGCGCGACAACTGTATTCCGATTACCGATGGGGTGGAGTGCGGAAACTGTGCCCGTCATTGCCCCGTTGGCGCCATTCTCATGGTTTCGTCCGACCCATCAAATCCCGATGCACCCAAGATTCCGGCTGTCAACACCGAGCGCTGTATCGGTTGCGGAGCATGTGAGAATCTGTGTCCGTCGCGTCCTTTCAGCGCGATATACGTCGAAGGTCGCGAACGTCATGCAAGTGTTTAATAATGAAACTGTATGCTATGAAAGAAGATAAAGATATGATTAAAGGCCGCAGGGACTTCCTGCGCAAGCTAAGTATCGGCGCTGCCGGATTGGCCGGACTGTCGCTGGCGGGCTGCCGCCAGGCAACTTCCGGAAAATCCGACCCCGAGCCTGCATCCGGCGAGGGTGAAATGACCTACCGTACCAATCCCACGACCGGCGACAAGGTTTCGCTCCTCGGCTTCGGAATGATGCGCCTGCCGAACGTAGATAAAGGCAACGCGGCCGATAGTGAGCCGGAGATAGACCAGGAAGAGGTGAACCGGCTCGTTGACTATGCGCTGGCTCATGGTGTCAACTACTTCGACACGTCGCCCGCATATTGCCGTGGGTTCTCGGAACGCGCCACCGGAATTGCGCTCAGCCGACATCCGCGCGAGTCGTATTTCATAGCTACAAAACTATCCAATTTTGCGCCGCAGACATGGAGCCGCGAGGCGTCTATTGCCATGTTCCGAAACTCTCTCAAAGAGCTGCAGACCGATTATGTCGATTATCTGCTGCTGCATGCAATCGGAATGGGCGATGACGGAATGGAAGAGTTCAACAACCGCTATATCAAAAACGGTATTCTTGATTTTCTTCTGGAAGAGCGCGAGGCCGGACGAATCCGAAATCTCGGATTCTCGTATCATGGCGATGTGGCGGTATTCGACCACGCCCTTGCATGTCACGACAAGTATAAGTGGGATTTTGTGCAGATTCAGCTCAATTATCTTGACTGGAAATATGCCAAACAGATAAATCCCCGCAATACCGATGCGGAATATCTTTACAATGAACTTGAATCGCGCGGGATCCCGGCGGTGATTATGGAGCCGCTGTTGGGCGGACGACTCTCAAATGTGCCCGACGATGTGGTGAGGATGCTCAAGGAGCGCGAGCCGGAGGCGAGCGTGGCTTCGTGGGCGTTCCGTTTCGCAGGGTCGAAGCCGGGCGTGATGTGTGTGCTCAGCGGAATGAACCGCATGGAGCATCTTCAGGAAAATATCCGTAACTATTCGCCTTTGAAAGTGCTCACCGATGAGGAATTCGCGTTTCTCCAGCGTACCGCCGACCGCATGATGCAGTTCGACACTATTCCATGCAACGATTGCAAGTACTGCATGCCCTGTCCTTACGGCCTTGATATTCCGGCTGTGCTGTTGCACTACAACAAATGTATCAACGAAGGCAATGTGACCGCCGGACCTTCCGACCCGAATTATGCACGCGCTCGCCGGGCTTTCCTTGTGGGCTATGACCGCAGTGTTCCGCGCTTGCGCCAGGCAAGCCATTGCATAGGATGCGGACAATGTGCGCCGCACTGCCCTCAGGGTATAAACATCCCCGCGCAGATGCATCGCATCGACGAATATGTTGAAAAGTTGAAGCGGAATTAGAAACTCCCCTTTAGTTTCTTAAATTAGTCTGAAATTATAGCCGAGAGTTACCTCGATCGACATGTTACGGGAAGCCCCGAATGTGTCGGCTTTAGAGGAGGGGAAGATATTGCCCAAGCCGTAGTAGAAACGTCCTTCCAGAAGTATGGAGTGGCGCGGCTGCACGTAGAACTCAAAACCGATTCCGGCCTCGATGCCATAGTCGAACTTGCCGCTTATGGGCGCGTAAAGTTGTTCGGTCATGCGGTTCGACGGGAATTGCGGCACTGAAAGCGGATTCTTGTAGTCGAAATCAGAACTTATCGAACTTCCGAGCATGTAGCCGAATTCGGGTCCGAGATTTATGAAGGTCTTGAAACGTCGTGAGCCGAAGATGATCTGTGTGAGAATCGGCAATCTAAGATAGGTAAGGCTGCGGGAGTAGGAGAGCGGTGCTTCCTCATAGTTTTCTTTCCATCCGCGCTGCGACCAGCCGAATTCCACAATCACTCCGAAAAGGCGTTCTTCCGAGTAGCGGAAAGTCACTGCTCCTGCCGTACCCATGAGCCAAGATTGCTTGACGGAGGGCGAGAAAGACATCTCGCTCAGCGACACGCCCGCACGGCCTCCGATGCTGATATGGGGTTTGTAATGGCTCTGTGCTTCTACTTGTGGAGCGGCGCAAAGCATCGCGAGCAGGGCAATGAGAAGTATACGGATTTTCATGCGTCGTAAATCAATAAATGCGTGCGGTCAGGCCGCTGCCCGGCTGATAGGTGAGTATGTACAGGGCGTCGTTGATGTAGCCGCACACGTGGTCGGCGTCAGGCTCCATCGGGTGTGTGAAAGAGAATGTTGACTGTATGCCTTCAAACTCTTCCGGCGCTACGGGGCTGAACTGGCCTTCGTTGAGCCGGATGTTCTTTATCAGATAGCAGCCGGTGTCGTAGCCGAGGATGCCGTGAGACGGTACGCTTTCAAGCATGGGGGCGCCGAACCAGCGGTTGAACTCTCCGGCCAGCGTGCGGCTCGGAAAGGATGTGAAGTCATCGCAGTAGCGGGAGTACACTGTGGCCTCGAGTGTGTGGAGCATGTCGAGTGCATCGCCGCGGAAAGCGGTCCAGTCGGGATAGCCGAACACGGCGAGCCGTCCGGGCTCGATGCCTGTCGAGGGCGATATGTTGCGTCGGCTTTCCTGCAATGCCTTGATAACGTGGCAGAACTTGTTGAATTCCGCAAGTGAGCCCGACGATGGAATCACGACATAATTTCCGGCAGGGTCGCCGTCGATCATCGACAGGTCGCTGCGGTTGAGCGCCGAGTCATATTCCACCTGGAGCACTTCAATTCCTTCGGCGGCATATTCGGCGATAAGATAGTCGATGAAAGCCGATTTGTCTTTTTTTCCGGCGATGTTCCTTATCACGACGGGGGTGCAATCCTTGAATTCGTTTTTAAGTCCCTTCACAGCCTTGGCATACATTGTGTTGTGGGGTATGTTGGCCTGGATTGCATAGGGATTCATCATGTAAGTCGTATCCTTGATATTCAGCACGTTGAAAACGAACGAACCGTTTTTGAGCGCTTCGGAGGTGATGGCGGCTAAAGTGGCGTCGTCATCCGGGGGGATAATCACGGCGGCGTTGCGCAGTTTTTCGTCCGCAGCGAACAATCCGGCAATGTCATCGGTACGGCCTTTGGTGTCGACAGCATAAATCTCCACTTCCGACCCGCGGCGCGAGAGGGTGTCGGCTGCGATAAGTAGACCTTTGTAGAAATCGGTGTACAGGCGCGTGCGGCGGGACATTTCGGATTCGTCAAGCATAAACGGCAGCATGACGGCAATAAGCGGTTCTTTATGGGATGTTGCAGTCGCTTCAATCAGGACTTTAGGAGTGGTGACTGGACGAAGGGTATTATCAACCGGAGCCTCCACGGCGATGCGGTCGTTGCTTCCGGTCTCTTTTTCAACCGGAGTCTCAACTTTCACCTCTTCGGCCACCGGGCTTGTGGCGGCGGGAAGTTCGGCCTGTGTGTCTTCGCCTTTGCGGTCGGCGAACTCATCCACGGGGAAATACAGTATGGAGCCTTTGCGGATGCCGTCTTCGGCCTCGGGATTGTATTTTATGATTTCTTCGCGTGTGAGTCCGAAGCGTTTGGAAATTCCGTAGACGGTTTCCTTGCTTGTAACTTTATGGTAGAAGTACTGTCGGCCGCGTATTGTCGTGGTTGGCAGGTCAAGAGCCATGCCTGACGTTGCCGTGAGAAGTGCGATGGCAATCAGTATAATACGCGGTGTAAAGCGGCTCATGTTCATGCGTTTTAGGTCTTGATTGAGTTGAACTGCAAAATTAATAGATACTTGGCAGATTGATGGGAATGATAATGTTAAAATAGTGAAAATTGAAAGCGCACCGGAATCAACCCGGTGCGCTTCAGTGTCTTTGTCTGGTACGATGATTATTTCAATGTACCGGCTTCGGCCTGCTGAATCATGTTCTGGTTGGCAGTGATGTAGATTTCGACGCGTCGGTTCTGCGCGCGGCCTTCGGCTGTATCATTGGATGCTACATAGTCGGCCATAGGGATACCCTGGGCTGAAAGACGTGTGGGTGCAACGCCCTGGTTGGCAAGATAGCTCAGGACGGCGTCGGCGCGTTCGCCTGAAAGTTTTTCATTCACGGCAAATGAGCCGGTATTGTCGGTAAAGCCGTAGATCTGCACATTTGTGTCGGGATTGCTCTTGAGAGAGCTTGCGAAACGGGTCAGGTCGGCCTTTGCCTGCGAGTTAAGTGTGTATTTTCCGGTAGGGAAGAGGATTCCACCATCGAATGTCACCTTGATTGCGCGCAGTCCGTTCTGGTCGGTGGTTTCTTCAACCTTTGCCTGGTTGGCGAGCTGTTCCTGAAGTTCTTTCTGCTGCTTGTCCATCTTGTTGCCGATGAGTGCGCCTGCTCCGGCACCTACGGCCGCACCGATTGCGCTGCCGATTCCGGCTCCTTTACCGCCGCCGATGAGGGCACCGATTCCTGCGCCCAGCGCTCCGCCGCCACCGCCACCGATGAGGGCGCCTTTACCTGTGTTTGTCATCGACGAACAAGCTGTTTCGCCTAATAACAGGAGTCCGCACGCAAGTGCGAGACAGGAGATACGTAAGATTTTCATGCTCTTGTAAATTTTTTAGTTGAAAAATCAGTTGAATGTTATTATCTGTTTTATAAAATACGTTTGTTTAATGGCGGATGTTTATGCGAACACAAAAAATTTAACTAATTTTGTGTTGTCAATAATTGATGACATCATGCCACGTAAAACTTCAACATCCGCCCGAACCGGCGCCTCAAGCATTTTAGGACATCTTGGAGCCCTGATTACCGTATCCATGTGGGGCTATTCTTTCGTTTCGTCAAAAGTGCTTCTCGAACATGGAATGGGACCGACGGAAATCTATGTCTGCCGCTTCATTCTCGCTTACATCCTCATTCTTTTCATGAGCCATTCACGGCTCTTCTCAAATTCGTTACGCGATGAGGTTCTTTTCATGCTTTGCGGATTATGTGCAGGTTCTATCTATTTTATCGCGGAAAATACAGCGCTGGAATATACCTTGACAACCAATGTCTCGCTTCTGACCTCGATGTCGCCGCTGATTACGGCCTTGCTCGTGGGCTTGATTTACCGCACGGAGAAGATTGGAGCCGGAATGTGGATCGGTTCGGTATTCGCGGTTATCGGAGTCGGCTGTGTGGTATTCAACAGCAGTACCGACCTTCAGATACGTCCTTTGGGCGATTTCCTGTCGCTCGCGGCGGCTTTCAGTTGGGCGGTGTATTCGTTGATTCTCCGCAAACTCAATGCCGGATATGATGTATGGTTCATTTCCCGCAAGACATTCTTCTACGGACTTGTAACTGCCGTGCCTTTCCTCCTGTTCGAGACAAATGTCGTCAATCCGCTCGATATTATCACTGAACCGGCTGTCTGGGGCAATCTTCTCTTCCTCGGAGTGGGAGCCTCCACTGTGGCATACGTCCTGTGGGCTGAGACAGTGAAGCGCGTCGGGGCTGTGAAAGCCAACGTGTACATGTATCTTCAGCCGGTAGTTACGCTTGTCGTGTCGGTAATTGTGCTTGGCGAACGTGTTACCTTCGTCGGCTATCTCGGAATAGTGCTGATTCTCGGAGGCCTTTGGCTCGGCGACTACCTCACCCGGAAAAAGATCCGTTGAGAAATTCCAGCTCTTCAAGCAGGGATGCGGCCACGTTGCGTGTCAGAGGGCAGTCCCGCTTTAGCTCGGTGCGCGCAATCGCTTCACATTCAGACGCGTTGCTGCGAATGATATTGAACGCCAACCGCAGGGCGGTGTAGTGCTCGAGGTCGGATGCCGAGTTGTCGGCAGCCACTTCCGAGGCAAGTTCCGCCGCATAGTCCTGATGGCGCAGAAGTCGGTGGCACAGGATGTCGGCAACTTCTGGAGCCGGAACTTCGGCAATCCAAGTGCGGGCAGTGTCTTTTCCGAAATTTTCCCTTGGATAAAGCATCGGCGCCAGAAGCAAGCTTTCGCGTGTTGTGGTATTATTCCACAAGGCTATGGCAAGCTCCTCGGACGGTCCGGTTTCGGCAGCGATGTCGACAAGCTGAGGAAGATTTACTCCGAAAATGATTCTGAAAGGAGATCCGCTGCGGCGCAGGACATCGGCGATGACGCCGTTGCGCATCGCAAACAGACGGCGTTTGACCGTCTGCATAGGATTGTAGGTGACTGCGTCCTCAGCCATATCAGAATTCAAATCGCTCAAGTTTAAGCCCGTTTTCAGTCATGCTTTCAAGCATGGGCACAATTTGGGTGAAGTGCACCGAAGCGGCGTGCTCGTCGAGTTCGGCCTGGGATGCCCATGTTTCGCAGAACATGAAAACACGACCGTCGGTGCTGCTGCGGAACAGGTCGTAGGCTATGTTGCCTTTGTCGTTGCGCGATTTGATTACGAGTTCGTTGCCGAGTTCAAGCACCTTTGCGAGGTCGGCAGATTCCTTGATGCGGAAAAAAGCGTTGAGACGTATCATTGTATTTCGTTTTATGTCAGATTACACATTACATATTAATATCGGCACACAGCCGTTATGCAAAGTTAGCAATTTAATCTCTAACGCAAACCGGAGTGGTAATAAATATGCTTTGTTTCATTCCGCGCAAGCAGGAAAAGGAATGAAAAATGCCCCGTTTTTTTGAATTCGTATTCTAAGTTTTTCTCACATTAAAAGGAACTTACATAATAATTTTAATGTTTTATAGTTATAGTGTAAAGTTTAATGTTTAACTTTGCAATATCAAAAGTATAGCAAGATTTGTCTATACAGTTTATTAATTGGTGGTGATGGCATGAGTAAATTGTTCAACTACGACAAAGCTGTTAATTCCATATTGTTTTCCCTTTCTGAATTAGGAGGGATGACTGATATGCACAAACTTTGTAAGATTTTATATTTTGCAGATCAAAGGCACCTTTCCGTCTACGGGCGCAGCATCACCGGCGACACTTATATTGCAATGCAGTTTGGACCCGTTCCTTCTTGTGTGGACGACATTCTTAAAGCATTGCGTGGAGACAGTTTCTTTTCTTCAAGTGCTGAGATTGAGCCATTAAGAAATAGTTTGTCTTTCGAGAACAGATACATGATTCGCGCTCTGCAAGCTCCCGATATGGACGACCTTTCCAAAACGGATGTGGAGTGCCTTGCTTATGCTATAAATCTATGTAAAGACAAATCTTTCTCGGAATTGACGGAGTTTTCCCACGGGCTCGCGTGGAGCAGCACAAGACGCGACCGCGAAATGTCGGTCAAGGATATTCTCCGCGAAGTAGGCGATGAAGAAGCATATGTTGATTATATCGCCGACATTCAGAAAACGCAGTCCGCATTTTTGTAATGGAACTGCCCGTACAGCTGATTCAAAGAGGCATAGAGCGTGGCTCTATTTTGCTGTCAGATAGCTTTGAGGATATCGACCATGCCAAATTTTTCGCGATAGTCGGTGTCTATGAGGATAGAATCGCGGGATTCTTTTTTATAAACTCGCGTATTCATCCAATCGTTCAAGCCAAACCGGAACAATTCATAATGCAGTTCAATTGCGTAAGCGTGACTATGATTTTCTGCGTTACGATTCATTCCTCGGTGCAAATAATTTGCTTACGCGTCCGATTGTTGATTTGGTAAAATCAATGCAAGACGGTCAAACAACTATCGTCGGTCATCTGACCGATGAAGATTTGACAGCACTCCTTGATGCGTGTCGTAAATCCGACTTGTTCAGTAATAAAGAAAAGAAACAGTTTTTTTATTAAGCTCGAAGTATACGAAAATGGTGTAAGCATAGTGTAAGCATAGTGTAAGCGAATCCGACACAAACTGCATCAGAAACCGTGCAGAGCATGTATGCAATTACTCAAATTTTACTGTTTTTGATGATATGTCGAGAGTAACTACCTGTGTTTCAATACGTTAATATAAAAACAATCGGTTGTCTCCCGACAACCGACGATTATTAACCTTAAATCTATTACCATGAAAAAACACAGTGCAAATATAGTAATTATGTAATAGAAACATAGCTCGGTGGGGAATGGTTCACTGTGTATAGTGCGTTTAACTATCGTTAACATATCTATTCGGGTATTTTTTTGTAATTTAGTGGCTGTAAAACTGATGGCGCGAATCGGCTGCGGGGGCCGCGTGCCTGACATGTTGTATTAAAACGTCCCGTAAGGATAAATAAAACAATGAGAACCAGAATATTGGTGATTGACGATGAAGAATCGTTATGCGAGATATTAAAATTCAATCTTGAAAAAGAAGGCTATGAAGTAGACTATGCCCTAAGCGCTGAAGAAGCTCTCGACCGTGATGATTTAGGGACTTTCTCCTTGTTCATGGTTGATATAATGATTGACCGCCTGAGCGGTTTCGACTTTGCCAAGCGAGTTCGTAATGTCACGGAAACGGAGAATACTCCGATTCTGTTCTGCTCGGCTCTTTCCGATGAAGATTGTATCGTGATGGGCCTCAATATCGGAGGCGACGATTACGTTACAAAGCCTTTCGTTATCGGGGAAGTACTTGCCCGCGTGCGTGCCGTATTGCGTCGTGCGGGAGCCACAGCAAAAAAATCGGCTGCTCTTGAGCAGCTTGAGCAGCAGGCCAATCTTGAGTCCGACATTGTTTTCAAGACTCTGAGAATCGACCGCAACGATAAAATCTGCTATCTCGACAACCAGGATATCCAGCTCACACGTACCGAGTTTGACCTGATTCTCTTTTTCCTTACCCACCGTAACCGTATCTATTCCCGTGGTGAAATCATACAGCACGTATGGGGCGATGATGTTGTGGTTTCTGACCGCACTATCGACACAAATATCACACGCCTCCGCAAGAAGCTGGGTGAATATGGAATCAATATAGTCACCCGTCAGGGCTTCGGTTATGGCTTTAAGGAAGCGTATTAGTTATCAGTGGCAGTTATTTATACCGCTGGTGGCCGCCCTGTGGCTTATGGTTGTGGGGATGGCATTGTGGCAATATAATAACGTAAAGCAATATAAGTCTGCCCAGCTCAGGGAACAGCTCTCGCTTGTCAACGACCGCATCATCGAGGCTTACAATACCAACCTCAACCCGATGCCCTTTATCAAGTTTGTGACCCGCTACTTCAACGACAGTCCCCTGTATGAGTCGCTGCGGGTGTCGGTGTATCTCGACGGGCGGCTTGAGCATTGCGTGGGAGAGCCGATTGAGCTTACACCTGAGGAAGCTGCTCTTGGTACAGGTTTTACAAGCAATCCCGGTATCAACAATCCTTCCGAAGATAAAGGTCTGACGATAAACGAAAAGAGAAGCAAGGACAACTTTTTCTATCTGAGTAAGTCGTCGAAAGATGGCAGGCTCGTTGTCTATACGATAGTTCCTTTCGGTGCTACGGTGGATTCCGAGCTTGTGCCTTCATCTAAATTCTTTTGGATGATGTTTATCGTGGCTCTCGTCATGACTATTCTGGCATATTTCTCCACACGCTATTTCGGACGAAACATCAAGATTCTCCGTGCTGTGGCAGAGCAGGCCGTAACGAATCCGAACTTTATCCCGCCGATGGATTATCCGCATGATGAGCTTGGCGATATCTCGCGTCAGATTGTATTCTTATATAATGAACGCGCGCGAGCACTCCAGCGCATCGAGCGCGAACATTCAGTTGCCATCCATGCTATCGAGGAAAAAGCCAAGTCGAAGCGTCAGCTCACCAATAATATCAACCATGAGTTGCGCACGCCGATTGGTGTGATCAAGGGTTATATCGACACGATACTGCAGAATCCCGATATGGACAAGTCGTCGGAGATGCACTTCCTTACCAAGGCGCAGGAGCATGTCAACCGTCTTGTCAATCTTATCAGCGATGTTTCGGCCATCACGCGTCTTGAAGAAGGCGGTGAGCTTATCAATACTGAAGAGCTTAATTATCACGACCTCGTATATACCCTTGCAAGCGACCTTGAGGAAAGCAAGGTTCTCGGAGCCATGACCTTCGATTTTGATGTACCGATGGATTGCGTTGTCAATGGCAATTACAACCTCCTCATGGGTATGCTTCTGAATCTTGCCAAAAATGCGGCCGCATATTCAAAGGGCACGATGTGCGAGTTTGTCATGTTGCGTCAGGACGAGAAATTCTATCACTTCTCATTCCGCGACAACGGAGTCGGAGTAGGCGAGGAGCATATTCCTCATTTGTTCGACCGCTTCTATCGTATCGACTCCGGCCGCTCCCGCAAGGCGGGGGGTACAGGTCTTGGCCTTCCGATTGTTCAGAATACGATTCTGGCTCACGGAGGCACGATTGAAGTTCGCAATCGCGTTGATGGCTCAACAGGTCTTGAATTTGTGTTTACGCTTCCCATTTACGGGAAAAAATGATTAAGCAGAGGTAGTGTAACTGTATTGTAACGCGCGCGTGTCGCTTATGTGATATTGCGTTAATACATTTGCAAAGTCAACCGACGATTATAACCTTATAAGCATATCCTCTCACAATCATAGACACATAAACATTCAGCAAGCTAAAAGTAATTTTTCATTAGATTATATAGACACGTCGCGATGACGTGTCTTTTTTTTTGTGCCTACCCCTGCTATTTGTTGGATAAAGATGAAAAAATAAGCCGCCCTTGAAGGGCGGCTTGATGTATGATGGGGAAGATGTGAAATCTTATTTTGCTGCGGGGGTGTAGCGGGCGTTGAGGCCTTCGATGATTTCCTCGGTGATGTTGAGAGCCGGGTTGAAGTAAACGCCGGATTCACGGAAGAGGATTGCATCATAGCCGTGGGTTGCATTGTAGATGTTCACGAAGTTGGTGATTGAGTCGGTGAGACGACGCTGCTGGATTGCGATTTCGTTCTGAATCTTGTTCTGCTGTGTCGACAGATAGCGGGCTGCGTCGTTCTGCTTCTTGTTGAAGTTTTCAACGTCGGACTGGAAGGATGCTTCCGAGAGGTAAACGTTGTTCTGACGCTTGCGTTCGATTTCAGAACCGAGGTTTTCGAGCTCGGACTGTTTCTGACGCTCCTGCTGCTGATACTGCACCATGAGCTTCTGGCTCGACTGTGCGATTTCCTGTGCCAGGGTGTAGGCGCTCAGGAGTGAATCATAATCAATGTAGCGTATGTTGGTGGAGGGAGTTGTAGCGACGGGTTCAGCCACTGCGGAGCCTTCGGCATTTGCTGCCGGTTGTTTGTCAGACGCACTGTTGCAGCTTGCCGATGCGATAGCCATGGCGGCAAGAAGAGTCTTGGCTGTGAAAGATAATTTATTCATTTAGCCGGAATGTTTTGTTAGAAGTTTTTTGGGTTTATTTTTTTATTATTGTTTTCACGGTGTGATAATTTTGCGGATTCATGGCCGGAAGCACATGAAATACCGCGCGCACGCAGAGGGGCGGAGGAATGGACGTGACCCGATGGGAACTTGGCTCCCTTGATAAAGAGCACTTTCACACCAAGCAACACCACACATATCAGCAGGATGATAATAGATAGAATGATAGTTTCCATTGCTCCTATGCGCTTTTGCAGTGCAAATATATGAAAGAAAGCTCGAATTTTTTCTATATCTGAATTATATTTTGTAATTTAGACGGCGATAAACTTTGTTTTTAACATTATTTCCCAAAACTATATTTTTCTTAAAAGTGTTGGGGATAAGAATAACAATAATAAAAGAACTCATACAGCAATGACAATCAAAGACCTCAAACCGGCTCTTGTGTTCTCCATCTTCGATGAGATTACCAAGGTGCCCCGCCCCTCGAAAAAAGAGGAGAAAATTCGTCAGTACCTGCTCGATTTCGCAGCCAAGCATAATATTGCAGTAAAGACCGATGCCGTAGGCAACGTGGTTATGTCCAAACCCGCCACCGCAGGTAAGGAAGCAGCTCCCACTGTTGTGATGCAGGCGCATATGGACATGGTGTGCGAATCCAACGACAAGAGCTTCGACTTTGAAAACAATCCTATCACAACCGTAGTCGACGGCGACTGGCTCCGTGCCGAAGGTACAACTTTGGGTGCCGACAACGGTATCGGTATGGCCGCAGCCCTTGCCGCACTCGTTGATGACACTCTCGTTCATGGTCCTCTGGAAGCACTTTTCACCGTTGATGAGGAAACCGGACTCACCGGTGCCAACAATCTTGGCGAAGGCATGATTTCCGGCTCGATTCTTCTCAATCTTGACTCTGAGGATGATGCCGAAATCTTTATCGGTTGCGCCGGTGGCGTTGACACAACTTGTGTATTCGACTACAAGCGCTCGTTCGCTCCCACTGACTTCCATTATTTCAAACTTGATATCTCCAAGGGCCTTGGCGGACATTCCGGCGGTGACATCCATCTCGGACGCGCCAATGCCAACAAGCTCCTTGCCCGCTTCCTCTATCGTCTGGCTCAGAAACATGAGGTGGCGCTTGCCGAAATCGACGGCGGAAATCTCCGCAACGCCATTCCCCGTGCGGCTCATGCTGTTTTCGGAGTGCATGCCTCAAGCAAAGAGGTTGTACGCGTCGAATTCAATAAGTATATAGCGGAAGTTGAAACAGAATACGCAGGCCTCGAGCCCACACTCACACTTGAACTTGAATCGGTCGACCGTCCGGAATACAGTGTGGATGAAGCTACCTGCAATCACCTTATCGAAGCCCTTTACAGCGCACCTCACGGGGTTATTTCCATGAGCCGCGACCTCGAGGGACTTGTTGAGACTTCCACAAACCTCGCATCCGTGAAGATGCTTCCCGACAATCAGGTTCTTGTCACCACAAGCCAGCGTTCGTCCGTAGAATCCCGCAAGTGGGACATCGCATATCAGGTGGAAGCTCTCTTCAAACTCGCCGGAGCAAAGGTTACCCACGGCGACGGCTATCCCGGATGGGCTCCCAACATGAATTCCCGCATCATGCACATCGCATCCGACGCCTACGAGGAATTATACGGAATCAAGCCTGCCATCAAGGCAATCCATGCCGGTCTTGAGTGTGGTCTTTTCCTCGAAAAGTATCCTCATCTCGACATGGTTTCGTTCGGCCCGACCCTTCAGGGTGTGCACTCGCCCAGCGAACGCATGTTTATCCCCGCGGTAGAACGCTTCTGGGGACAGTTGACACGTACTCTCGAAAAGGTCGCCGACCTTAAATAATATTCTGCACACAGGCGGCGGACGTGCTTTGCGGCACATCCGCCGCTTTTGTTTGTTTCATGTTCAAGGACATTCTCATAGCTGCACTTGTGGCAAGTCCGCTTGCAATGGCGATGGCGTCGGAGCCGGTGAGTTCCGGATTTTTCTTCGACCCCGACCCTGTGCTTGCCGGAGTGGATCGTTACGGACGTGCGTATGTGGTGATGGATGGCGACACCATTCATATGTCCTTTATGAATACCTATGACACAGATCCATCGGCACGGCTAACCAATGACGATTATATTGCCGTGGCCGAAGAGCTTGGCGTGGAACCTGCGGCTATAAAGGCGGTTGTGGAGATTGAGACCGGGCAGACCCATAGCGGCTTTTTCGAGCCGGGCAAGCCTCTTGTCAATTTCGACCTGAACGTGTTCAAGATATATGCCTCCCGAAACGGTATTGATCTGTCGAAATATAAACGTTCACATCCCGAAGTCTTTGCCAAGCCCAACGACCGGAAGTACGGCTCGCGCCATGCCGCTCAATATGCCCGTCTGGAACAAGCCATGGAGATTGATTCGCTTACGGCAATCCAGGGAACTTTCTGGGGTATGTTTCAGCTCGGCGGATTCAACTGGAAGAAATGCGGAGTGGAATCGCCAGAGGAATTTATTGCTACCGCAAGCCGCTCCGAGCGCGACCAGCTTGAGCTGTTTGCCAATTTCATCCGTAACTCGGGTCTTCTGAAATCGCTGAAGGCCAAGGATTGGGCCACCTTTGCCAAAGGCTATAACGGTCCGGGCTACGCCGCCAAAGGCTATCACACCAAATTGGCCGCGGCCTATCGCAAATACAGCCGGGACAACGCATCAATCCCGGGGAAATGAATTAATTAGAAGAAAGGCTTTCAACTGCTGCGCGTGCGCAACGGATGCCGTCTATTGCCGCAGAGACTATTCCTCCTGCATATCCGGCGCCTTCGCCGCAAGGATATAAACCTTGCAGCTCGACGTGGCACAGGCTTTCGCTGTCGCGCGGCACGCGCACGGGAGCCGATGTGCGGGTCTCGTCGCCGATGAGAATTGCCTCGTTTGTGAGGAATCCGCGGCTTTTGCGACCGAATTCCTTGAATCCTTCCTGCAGGCGGCGGCTCACGAAGTCGGGGAGCAATTGGTCGATTCTTGCCGGTGTCAGCCCCGGGGCATAGGATGAGCGGGGTAGTGTAGCGGATTCCTTACTCTCGGTGAAATCTTTCATACGCTGGGCCGGCGCTTTCTGAGTATCACCTGCTGCGTGGAAGAAACGATGCTCGATCTCTTCCTGGAATTTCATCATCTTCAAAGGATCGCTGTCGGAATCGCCGGGAATATCCTCCGGCAGGATTTCAACTACCATTCCCGAGTTGGCCCATCGGGTTCCGCGGTTGGCCGGAGACATGCCATTTACCACGAGCTGTCCTGGAGCACTTGCGGCGGGAATGATATATCCTCCCGGACACATGCAGAATGAATATACGCCGCGTCCGTCGACACGCGTAAGCATCGAATATTCGGCGGCCGGAAGATATTTTCCACGACCGCTGGGACTGTGGTATTGGATTCGGTCAATCAACTCCTGCGGGTGCTCGAGTCGCACGCCCACGGCTATTCCCTTGGCTTCAATCTTTATGCCTGCGTCGTGCAGGAAGTGATAAACGTCGCGCGCCGAGTGTCCTGTGGCGAGAATTACCGGGCCAAAGAATTTCCGTCCGTCGGCACAGACCACACCATCCGTTTTATTGTCGGATACAAGTAGGCCTGTCACGCGGCAGCCGAAGTGAACTTCTCCACCCGAGGCGAGGATGGTCTCGCGCATGGCCTTGATGACTTTGGGCAGGCGGTCGGTTCCGATATGGGGGTGGGCGTCAACGAGGATTTCGTCCTGCGCGCCGTGCTGGTGGAATATTCCAAGCACTTTATCGACCGGGCCGCGCTTTTTGCTGCGGGTGTACAGTTTTCCGTCGGAATAGGCTCCCGCTCCGCCTTCGCCGAAGCAATAGTTGGAATCGGGGTCAACGATGCCCTCCCGGTTTATCGCCACCATGTCGCGGCGTCGGCTGTCGACATCCTTGCCGCGCTCGAGCACAACGGGTTTGAATCCCGCCTCGATCAGCTCCAATGCCGCGAAGAGTCCGGCCGGACCTGCACCGACAATAATGACCTGTCTGGCCGACGAAACGTCGGCGTATTCAATGGTTGTGGGGCGCAGTGTTGCAGTAGTGTCTTCCGAGTCGATATGCAGGCGCACGCTGAGGTTAACCATCACTTTGCGTTGGCGGGCGTCGATGGAGCGGCGCAGGATGTCGACGCGTTTGATGCGGTTGACGTCAAGTCCGGTTTTGGTGGATGCGGCTACGCGGAGCAAGGTGTCTTCCGAGGCGGTGCGCGGGTCCACGCGCAATTCTATTGTTTCAAGCATTGGAGTCGGGTTTCGGAGTTGAGTTAAGTTTTGCGGCAATTTTCCTGTTCATTATCAGCATGGTTGTGATGGCAAGTATGGCCGCGATGAAGTCGCTGCCTGCCATGCTCACCCACACGCCCTCCACACCGATGCGCGGAGGCAGAATCCAGAGTAAGGGCAGCAGGAAGATAAGCTGGCGCGTGAGCGACAGGAAGATTGACAGTTTGGGCATGCCTATCGACTGGAAATAATTCTGTATCACAATCTGCGAGCCGACAACAGGGAAGGCAACGAAGAAGATACGGAAGCCGTTGCGGGCAATGTCAATCATGCTTTGATCGGTGGTGAACAAGTTGGTGATTGTATCGGGAAAGAGTTCTGTCGCAGCCCATCCGGTGGAACTGATAAGCGTGCCTATGAGTATGCCTTTGTTGAGGGTGGCTTTGACGCGCGGCCAGTTGCATGCGCCGTAGTTGAACCCCAGGATAGGTTGCATACCCTGGGTGACGCCGAACACAATCATCACGAAGAACATGCTCGTGCGGTTGATTATGCCGTAGGCTCCCACGGCGATGTCGCCGAGTTCGGCTGCGCTTTCAAGCAGCGACTTGTTCACGAACACCACCACAAGACATGCGCAGCAGTTCATCAGAAAAGGCGACATGCCTATGGAATATATGTTGCGTATGAGTCCGGGGATGAAGTAGCGGGCGCCGCGTCGGAAGTGGATGAAGCTCTTGCGGGAGAGAAAATGGCATAGAATCCATATGAAAGCCGACAGCTGGCCTAATATTGTTGCAAATGCCGCGCCTGCGATGCCCCAATGCAGCACGAAGATGAAAATCGGAGCTAAAACAACATTGACTCCCACCGACAGCAGAGCCGAAACCATGGCTTTTTTAGGATAGCCCGTGGCTCGCATTATATTATTGAGTCCGATGAAGAGGTAGGAGATTGGAGTGCCGAGCAATATCACGCGCATGAATTCGCGTGCATAGCTTATTGTGCCTTCCGTGGCGCCGAAAAGATAGAGGATGTCGTCAAGGAAAAGGAGCCCGAGCCCACCTATTATAATAGAATGTACGATACACAGCAGAGCAACGTTCGACAGTGTGTCGGTGGCTTTTGTGTAGTTTTTCTGTCCCAGGAATATGGATGAGAGGGTTGCGCCGCCGGATGCGATGAGCACGCAGAAGGCAACTACAAGATTCATCAGCGGAAATGTGATTGCAAGGCCTGAGATTGCCAAAGGGCCCACGCCTCTGCCGATGAATATGCTGTCGATGATGTTGTAGAGTGATGTAACCAGCGACGCTACGATTGCCGGCAAGGAGTATTGCAGGAGCAATTTCCCGATAGGACTCGTTCCAAGCGCAACGGGAGCTTTTGTTGATGCAGAGGAATCTGTTGCCATAATGCAGAGGGGTTTGTAGCTAAAAAAAGCCGTTCGAAATATTCCGATCGGCTTTCCTGTTTTGTTAGTGGCGGGGGCAGGACTCGAACCTACGACCTTTGGGTTATGAGCCCAACGAGCTACCACTGCTCCACCCCGCGATGTAAGTTGTACGGCTGATGCCGCTTTTTATTAGTGACCCCGGAGAGGCTCGAACTCTCGACCCACTGATTAAGAGTCAGTTGCTCTACCAACTGAGCTACGGAGTCATTTGCTTCGTGAGGTGTTTCCCTCATTTGCGGTGCAAAGTTAAGGCGATTTTTTTTACTGTGCAAGTTTTTTTGAAAAAAATTGCATAAAAATTTTCATTTTTATTTTCGGAAGCTGTCGGAGAGAGGCTTTGTTTTGGCGATATTTGTTTGAATGTCAAATTGTTATTCTTGATTTTTCTTGATGAGGGGGATGAGCTCGCCGAAACCTTCTTTTTTCATCTCTTCGAGCGGAATGAAGCGTAGGGCAGCGCTGTTGATGCAAAATCTGTGGCCTCCGAGTTCTTCCGGTCCGTCGGGAAAAACGTGGCCGAGATGCGAATCTCCGGTCAAACTCCGGACTTCGGTACGGTTCATTCCGTGGGAGAGGTCGGATACATAATTCAGCAATCCGGATGAGATGGGGCGTGAGAAGGCCGGCCATCCGCAGGATGAGTGAAATTTGTCGGAAGACAGGAAGAGCGGTTCTCCGGTTGTGACGTCGACATAAATTCCGGGGCGGTCTTCAAGATAATACTCGTTGGTGTACGGCGCCTCTGTGGCGTTCTGCCGTGTGACAGCGTATTGCGTAGGGCTGAGCGTCCGGCGCAGCGTGTCGTCGTCAGGTCTTGAAAATGTTTTGGGACGACTTTTATATGAGGCTGCGATTTTGAACAGAGCAGGGTTGATATGGCAATATCCTCCCGGAGTTTTATTAAGATAGTCCTGATGGTAGTCTTCAGCCGGATAGAAATTCTCAAGAGGCGCTACTTCCACTGCAATGCGGCGGGAGTGGAGCATCTGCTCACGGGACAGGGCGGAGCTGATTTCCGACAGGAGAGCTGGGTCGGTATAATATATTCCGGTACGGTATTGTGTGCCGGAGTCGTTTCCTTGACGGTTGACCGAGGTTGGGTCGATTGTGAGAAGGTAGAGCGCGATTAAATCGGATAGAGGAATTATTTCGGGTGCGAAAGTCACCTTCACGGTCTCCGCCGCTCCGGTTGCGCCCGAGCATACCTGCCGGTATGTGGGGTCAGGCACTATGCTGTTGGCATAGCCGGCTTCGGTGGATGTTACGCCGTGGATCTGGCGGAAGAAGTGTTCGGTGCCCCAGAAGCATCCGCCTGCAAAGTATATAGTGGTAAGTTTATTTTGGTCGTTCATATCAGTCGAAAAAAGTTGGTGTATATAAATAACGTAGGGATATTGTTTTTGTTTGATTCAAACAATTCCTAATTTTGCAGAATAAACATAACGACATATGGCAAAACAGGATTATATAAAGAAAAATACGGAGTGGCTTCAGGAGAAGGCTGCCGAAGATGATGTGTGCCGGATTACCGACGGTGTATATTATAAGGTACTCGCTTCGGGCGACGAGGGCGGAAAGAGTCCGCTTCGCTCAAGTGTGGTGACGGTACATTACACCGGAAAGACAATCAACGGCAAGACCTTCGACAGCAGCCGGGGTGGAGTAGCTCCGGCTTTCCGCCTGTCAGAACTCATCGAGGGTTGGATTATAGCTCTTCAGCGCATGAAGCCGGGCGACCGTTGGGAAATTTATCTCTCGGCCGACAGAGCTTACGGAAAACGCGGTCAGGCCGGAATCCCCGGAGGGTCCACTCTCATTTTTGATATTGAACTCATTTCTTTCTTCTGATAAACTTATCAACATCCGGCAACTTTTTGCGCGTGCGCTGTTGTGGAAGTGAAATAATTTTGTCATTTTTGCATCATAAATAAACAACCAATATTATCCTTACAGAACAACATCATGGAATCTCAACCGCTTCGTACTTACAGCTACGATGAAGCGTTCAACGCGACCCTGAAATATTTTAATGGCGACGAACTCGCTGCCCGTGTGTGGGTTAGCAAGTATGCTCTTAAAGACTCGTTCGGAAATATCTACGAGGAAACTCCCGACGACATGCACCGCCGCATTGCATCGGAAATCGTCAGGATAGAACAGAAGTACAACTCCCCGATGAGCTACGACGAGGTTTTCGATTTGCTGAAGGATTTCCGTTACATCGTTCCCCAGGGAAGCCCGATGTCGGGAATCGGCAATAATTTTCAGGTTGGCTCTCTGTCGAACTGCTTCGTTATTGGCCTCGACGGCCAGCCCGACAGCTACGGCGGTGTGATCCGTATTGATGAAGAGCAGGTACAGCTGATGAAGCGCCGCGGCGGAGTGGGTCACGACCTTTCCCACATCCGCCCCAAGGGTACTCCGGTGAAGAATTCCGCTCTTACCTCGACAGGCCTTGTTCCGTTTATGGAACGCTACTCCAACTCCACCCGCGAGGTGGCGCAGGACGGTCGTCGCGGAGCGCTGATGATGACCGTGTCAATCAAGCATCCTGATTCGGAAGCGTTCATTGATGCAAAGATGACTGAAGGAAAAGTTACCGGAGCAAACGTGTCGGTGCGTATCGACGACGCTTTCATGCAGGCAGCCGAAAGCGGCGAGCCTTATCGCCAGCAGTATCCTGTGGATGCCGCCGAGCCTGCTATTGTAAAGGAAGTGGATGCCAAGCGTCTGTGGGCAAAAATTATCCACAACGCATGGAAATCGGCTGAGCCCGGGGTGCTTTTCTGGGACACTGTGAGCCGCGAATCCGTGCCTGATTGCTATGCCGACCTCGGTTTCCGCACAATCTCCACCAATCCCTGCGGCGAGATTCCCTTGTGTCCTTACGACAGTTGCCGACTGCTTGCCGTCAACTTGTTCTCATACGTCAAGAATCCCTTCACCCCCGAGGCCGAGTTCGATTTCGAGCTGTTCCGCACTCACGTGGCAAAGGCTCAGCGCATCATGGACGACATCATCGACCTCGAGATGGAAAAGATTGATGCCATACTTGAAAAAATCGACAGCGACCCCGAGACAGAGGAAGTAAAGAGTACCGAGCGCAATCTTTGGACAAAAATCAAGGACAAGACCCTCAAAGGCCGTCGTACCGGCGTTGGCACAACTGCCGAAGGCGACATGATTGCAGCCATGGGATTGAAATACGGTACTCCCGAGGCTACCGACTTCTCGGAGAAAGTACACCGCGAGCTTGCCCTCGCAGCATACGGATCGTCGGTGAATCTTGCCAAGGAGCGCGGTGCTTTCGAGATTTTCGACGCCGAGCGCGAACGCAACAACCCATATATTTGCCGACTCGCCGAAGCATCGCCCGAGCTTTACAAAGCCATGCTTGAGCATGGTCGCCGTAATATCGCCTGCCTCACAATCGCTCCCACAGGCACAGTGAGCCTCATGACCCGTACCACCTCCGGTATCGAACCGGTGTTCATGCCCGTGTACAAACGTCGTCGCAAGGTCAATCCCAACGACACCGAGGTGCATGTGGATTATGTGGATGAAACAGGCGACGCATTTGAGGAATATATCGTCTACCATCCCAAGTTCATGGACTGGATGGAAGCCAACAATATTGAAATCCGCAAGGATTACAGCCAGGAAGAACTTGACGCACTCGTGGCCCGTTCGCCCTATGGCGGAGCAAGTGCCAACGAAATTGACTGGCTCGAAAAAGTCAAGATGCAGGGTCGCATCCAGAAGTGGGTGGATCATTCGATTTCTGTCACAATCAACCTGCCCTCGGATGTAAGCGAGGAAACAGTCGACCGTCTCTACAAGGAGGCATGGCGCTCGGGTTGCAAGGGCTGTACCGTGTATCGCGACGGTTCGCGCTCCGGCGTGCTTGTGGCGGTAGAGAAGAAGGAGACCCCGGCTCAGAACTGCACCGACCTTCATCCGCATGTAATCAAGCGTCCGATGGAGCTTGAGGCCGATGTTGTTCGCTTCCAGAATAATAAAGAAAAGTGGATTGCCTTCGTCGGCCTTGTTGACGGTGCGCCTTATGAAATCTTCACCGGTCTTGCCGATGACGAGGATGGAATTTTCTGCCCCAAATCCGTAACCCACGGCAAAATCATCAAGGCTATCGACGAAAACGGCAACAAGCGCTACGACTTCCAGTTTATCAACAAGCGCGGCTACAAGACCACAATTGAGGGCTTGTCCGACAAGTTCAATCCCGAATATTGGAATTACGCAAAACTCATTTCCGGCGTGCTCCGCTACGGCATGCCTATCGACCAGGTGCTGAAACTCGTGGGTGGCCTCGAACTTGATTCCCAGTCGATCAACACATGGAAGATGGGTGTTGAACGTGCCCTGAAGAAATATCTGCCCAACGGCACCACCGCGAAAGGTCAGAAATGTCCCAATTGCGGACAGGAAACACTCGTGTACCAGGAAGGATGTCTGATATGCACATCCTGCGGTACGTCGAAGTGCGGTTAAAAAATAATGTTAAATCTCGTGGTTGGACGGGAATTTGTATTATATTTGCCCATGCAAATGTGTTGAGCATTATATCATACAACCTGATAACCACGAGAAATAATTAAATACTTATGAAACTTTCATTTCACATAGACTACCGCACCAACTGGGGCGAGTCCGTGTACATCACCGGCGATGTTCCCGCCCTCGGCGGAGGCGACCGCTCGCGTGCCCTGAAAATGGATCTCAGCAACCCCGACAAGTGGTCGGCGCAAATCGACGTACCTGAAAACATCCGTACATTCACTTACCGTTACTTTGTCCGTCACGACAACGGTCAGGTAAAGGAAGAGTGGGGTAAATCACGCAATTTCAAAACATCCGAAGGCACCCATGCCTACGATATATACGACAGATGGCAGGATATGCCTTGGGACAAACCAAGCTATTCCTCGGCTTTTGTCGATTGCATCTGTCACCGCCCGAAGCTCGACACTCCTCTGGTTGCCGAGGCCGGAACCGTGATGCTGGCCGTGTCGGCTCCGATGATTGCTTCAGGCCATGTTCTTGCCGTGAGCGGCGAGAGCGACCAGCTTGGCGCATGGAAGCCCGAACGCGCAATCCGTCTTAACAATGCCGACTTCCCCGTATGGAAAGTTAAATTGCCATATCAGGCACTGGCAGCCAATACCGAGTTCAAATTTCTTGTTCTCGATGCGGCAACCGGAAATCTCGTAGCCTGGGAAGGCGGCGGCAACCGTACAACCGGAATCAACGGCGGTGCGGAGAAAGCCGTTGTTATCGACGGAATGAAGTACATCGACAATTCTCCCGCATGGCGAGGTGCCGGTGTGGCTATCCCCGTGTTCTCAATCCGCTCCAAATCCGACTTCGGTGTGGGTGATTTCTATGATGTCAAGGACATGGTGGACTGGGCGGTTGCCACAGGCCAGTCGTTCATCCAGCTCCTTCCGGTCAACGACACGACCATGACCCACACATGGACCGATTCGTATCCCTATAACGCCAACTCGACTTTCGCTCTGCATCCCATGTATCTGCGCCTGAGTGAGCTGGGTACTCTCGCCGACAAAAAACGTCAGCAGTACTACGACAATCTCGGTCGTGAACTCAATGAACTCAAGGAAATCGACTACGAGCGCGTCAACAACGCCAAAAACGAATTCTGTCGCGAGATTTTCCGCCAGGAGGGTGCCAAAGTGATGGCTACTCCCGACTTCAAGGCGTTCGTGGAGAAAAACCTCTCGTGGCTTGAGCCGTATGCCGCATATTGCGCGCTGCGCGATAAGTTCGGCTCGGCCGAGTTCTCGCAGTGGGGCGAATACGAAAAATATGATGCTAAGAAAATTGCAAAATTTATCAAGGCAAATCCCGACGATATTAATTTCGTCTACTACCAGCAGTTCTATCTGGACAAGCAGATGCGTCATGTCCATCAGTATGCCAGCGAACGCGGCGTAGCCATAAAGGGCGATATTCCTATCGGCATATCCCGCACGAGCGTTGACGCGTGGACCAATCCGCGTCTCTTCAACCTTGATTGTCAGGCCGGAGCTCCGCCGGATGATTTCTCCGTACTCGGACAGAACTGGGGATTCCCGACCTACAACTGGGAGGAAATGAACAAGGACGGCTTCGCATGGTGGAAAGCCCGCTTCCGCAAGATGGCCGAATACTTCGATGCCTACCGCATCGACCATATCCTCGGATTCTTCCGCATCTGGCAGATTCCTATGGATGCAATCCACGGTCTGCTCGGAATCTTCAACCCGGCGCTTCCCTTCAGCGTTGACGAATTGCGCTATAACTACGACTTCTGGATTGACGTCGACCTCCAGACCACTCCGTATATCATGGACTACTTCGTGGAGGACTTCTTCGGACCGTACACCTCGGAAGCCTGCAAGAAGTATATGAAATCGGCCGGTCACGGACGTTACAGACTCAAAGACGAGTTCAATACCCAGCGCAAGATTGCCGACTATTTCGCAGGACTGCCCAAGAACGAAAAGAACTCCCGCCTCTGCGACGGACTTCTCGGCCTTGTGGACAATGTGCTCTTTATCGAGGATCCGTACGAAAAAGGCAAGTATCATCCGCGTATCTCGGCGCAGTTCACCTACGTTTACCGCTCGCTCAACGACTACGAACGCTGGTGCTTCGACCGTCTCTACAACGATTTCTACTATCACCGTCACAATGACTTCTGGTATGGCAAGGCAATGTGGAAACTTCCTCCGCTGATTGATTCCACCGATATGCTCGTCTGTGCCGAAGACCTCGGTATGATTCCGGCATGTGTGCCCGCGGTGATGCAGCAGTTGGAAATTCTCGCGCTTGAAATCCAGCGCATGCCCAAGGATCCGGGCGCCGAGTTCGGCAACACCTGGAACTATCCTTATCTCTCGGTGTGCACAACCTCGACCCACGATATGGGCGGCATACGCCAGTGGTGGGAAGAGAACCGCGACAAGACCCAGGATTTCTACAACAAAGTGCTCCACTGCCAAGGTGCGGCTCCTTACTTTGCCGAACCTTGGGTTTGCGACCGCATCATCGACCTGCATCTTGACTCTCCTTCGATGCTGTGTATACTCCCGCTTCAGGACTGGCTCTCGATCGACGGCGATTTGCGTCGCGAGAATCCGCAGGAAGAACAAATCAATGTTCCGGCCAATTCGCGTCACTACTGGCGCTACCGCATGCACCTGAACATCGAAGACCTTCTGCGCGACACCGATTTCACAGCACGTCTTCGCGACAAAATCCACAACTCCGGCCGCTGATGCCGAATGATATCTAAAACCAAAGAGGCTGTGTCAAAAAGACGCAGCCTCTTTTGATTCAATATATTACATGAAGCATACATGAGTATGACCTTTGCAAAGTCTTTGTAAGAGTCTGAAAAATAAAGAAGTGATGTATTGAAGGCAATTATCGTATATTCAATATTGTTTTGTTTATTACATGAAATTACATGAATCATCCCCAACTGGGTATATAAGCAATATCACGTCTGTTAGTCCCTTCGGGTGTTCCAACTTTAATCAAGCCTTGCGCCAATGCTTCCTTTATGACAATAGACACCAGTGGATAATTCTTTTCATCAACACCCAATCTTTCGCGTAATGACTTGTTTGTAAGCATTTCATTTGCCAAATACTTTAAACAAGCATGTTGATAGCAAGCCTGCACACGTTCTCCCTTAGAGGTCTGTGCCCATGTTTTGTATGCTGATAAGATTATTGTTGTACGAATATCCGATACGCGATACTTTATAGGCGGAAGTTGGTATTTTTCTATTGCAGAAAGAGCCTTGTCCATGCCACTGCCTTTTTCCTCGCAAAATCCCATTCGGCGCATTATATCTGCAAGTTCTTCGTTGCGCGACTGATATTCATCAATAAAGCGGTCTGTACTTATAAGCGGTTGACCCGGTGACGATATTTCGACTCTATCAGAATAAATCTCAATCATGGGAAAACCAAGTACGGAAAAATCCTGATGAATTATCATATTGGCTGAGACTTCTCTTATCGCTATTTCCGGATACATTCTGACATCTTCACGTAATGCTTTGCCAATCTCTTCGTTTGCCGGTAGTTGACCATTAACCCAGTCAATCATTTTTGGAAAACAAACGGCATAACCTTGTTCAAAGCCCTGTTCCCTTACAGTCTCAACTTTGCTTTTCCCGTTATATACAATTACACGCATAGCCTTACGGTAAAGATTATCAAAGTCCCGTAAGTCTTTTGCAAGTAGTATCGCGCCTAATTCAGTAATGCCATATCCTGTGAGTGTAGGGGTAATGAATTTTTCTGAAATAAAACGGTCTATGATACTATCTACTGTTTGGGGCATAGGTATCTTTAACCGATCATAATATGTCTCTACGCTGAGTAAACGTGTAATATCAGCAGAACTTCCACATTCTTTTACAACAGTCTTATCCAGAGTCTTATTGCGGTTTTTTCTCCATAGTTTTGCTTCTTTCGCCGGATAGCCTATAAGAGGTTTTGTAAGTGAGCCTACACGAATATAAGCCGTATTCAAAAAAGTCACCGGACGTTCAGGAGCGGCTGGGATACGATAAAGAGATATGTGCTCTTCCTCATAATCAAACTCAAAGCACTCAATGTCAATTCTTGGATTAAGGCGGTTTAGGAGCCACATTTCAAGTTCCTCATTACCTTTCTTATGGCGTTTTGCCTTAAATGTTGTACCAACGATTTTGTGGGTGCCATCCTCGACTCCAAACACAAGATATCCGAATGGTTTGTTTAGAAGTGCAGCACTGTTGGATAAAGCCGACAATCTTTGACCTATTTCTTCTTCCGAATGAAAATTATGCTTGAACTCAACCCATTCCGTTTCTTGTGGAAATGAAACAAGTTTATCGAGAAGCTGAGTTAGTCCCAATGTATTCATACTACAAATTTAATCAAGCCATGTTATATTTTTAATTGAGGCTCAACGCTTTTAGTGCATTATAGCATTTTTAATATCTTTGTCACTGCCCGGATATAGCCTGAATCTTCGGCGTAACCAATCTTTAATATAAATCAAGAAATTCTTTGGGGCATCTTTGTATCGCTATGCTTGTGGATAAGTTTGGGTTATCTTCGCTTTTAACTGGCAAAATTGTATAACTGTCTTCATTTTCAAGGTCGGTTTGAGAACGACATGTTATGGTGATGGTGGAACCGTTGATTTTTGCGGAACAATATCTTTTTGCGATGAGGTATTTATTGGGTGTGTTGTAAAAGCACAAACTTTCTTCATTGTTAGTGCAAACCAATGTTATTTCTACATCGCTTTCCTCATCGACATAGAGAGTGTATGATTTCGGAAGGCAAGAAGGGTCCGCTGAGAAATATTGTAAATTGACAGCATTTGAATCGGTTGTAGATTCTATATCAAAACGGAGTGCCGCATCGGGTTCTTCACAGGATGCCAAACTCAGTAGAAGTGATGACAACAGGAGAGAATAAAGTTTATTCATGGACATGATAGAAAATGAGTTATAGCTTTCTGCAAAGATATGGTTTATCGCTGAGATTTCAAATAAAGTGGTTAAAATATGCGTGTCCCGAAAGTCGGGAAACTTTCGGGACACGTATATTTACATCTTATTAGTTTATGACGGCTTGGTTTATGCCATGGAGATTGGAACTGTGATAGCCGTAGCAGGCAGGAGCATGCTCAGGTGGTGATAGGGGGCGGAGTTGAGAATCATTGTCAGCACAATTCCGGCGGCGATGAGCACGACTTCAACAATTATGGCCGATATGATTACCGGGCGAGATACTCCGGCGCAGTTGAAAAGCACGCAGGCTGCCGTCCATACGAGTGCGATTGCCGGAATGATAGCAACAAGACACCAGACTATCACTACCCAGGGCAGGAATGTGATGAAGTGCGGTCGGCCGAGTAATTCCATGCTCTCGAAAATAGCGTCGTAGTCGAATATGCCGTGCGAGATAAGGGCAGTTGCAAAAGTAAGTATGGCTACGGTACATCCGATTGCTATCAAACCGCCCATCAATCCGAGGAATCCGATGATACACTTGGCGAAAACCGACATTATAGTGCTGAAAAAATTATTTGCCCCCGAATTGCTGCTGCCCTTATATGGCGGAGGGGTAGGGCTGGTGCTGAGGATTGTCTGGCCTACGGTGTCGATGTTGACCGGCTCGCCGTGCATTTCGAGTATCTGTCGCGGAGTGCGTGCCGGCGGAATAATCATCCAAGCCAGGAGATAGAGAATCACGTAGGGCCAGAAGTGGACGAACGGAGCAGTGAATATTGCCAAGACCACGTAGAGGATACGCATGATGGTGGAATCCCAGTCGAGGAAAGCCGCCAGACCGCCGAACACGCCTCCGAAGACCTTGTTCTGCATATTGCGGAATATTCTCTTTCGTCCCGGAAGGTTGACCGAGATAAAGGGCATGCGCTGCGAAGGACGCGGGCCGTTGCCGGCCTTTCCGTCCGCTTCGGCATGAGGTGTGTCTTCAGGACTTACCGAGTCGGAAATGTCCTCGGGACGTCCCATGGTCTCGATTATGGTGTTTACGTCGGAAATAATAATCACATGTGCTCCGGCATTGATTTTTTCCTCGAACAGTTCGGAAATCCTGCTCTCGATGTCAGCAACGATTTCTTCGCCCTCCGAGCCTACAAAGGTCGCATGCAACTGCGACAGGTAATTTTGCAGCAGGGAGTAGGCATCTTCGTCGATGTAGAATATTTTGCCGTTTATGTTGGTGGGAAAAGATTTTTTCATTGTTCGGGATTTTCGATGAAGTTTTCTGATATTGAGGATGACAGGAGGTGATTTACAGTGTGCGAGATTTCATCCCATGATTGCTTGAGCTGTTGCAGGAATACCTCGCCGGTGTCGGTGATGGAGTAGTATTTTCTCGGAGGGCCGGATGGCGACTCTTCCCAGCGGTAGGTCAGCAGCCCGTCGTTTTTGAGTCGGGTCAGCAGCGGGTAGAGTGTCCCCTCCATCACGATGAGCCTCGCATCCTTCATCCGTGTGATGATTTCCGAAGCGTAGGCGTCACCTTGCTTGAGCAGAAGAAGCACGCAGAATTCGAGCATGCCTTTTCGCATTTGTGATTTCAGGTTGTCGATGTTGATAGGCATTGTTCTTTCATTTTTGTTCTTGTAGATTCAGTAGATATAGATGTAGATTATTCAGAGGGCGAAAAGCCTTTTGTCTTTCGACATTGCAAAGGTATGTAGTTTTACAGTACTATGCAATACAAAGTACCTTTTAAAATCAATAATTAACATTTTATAACATCAATCTATTTCCCATCCGGAGCACGCCATGGCCGTATTTGGCTTTATATAAGCGAGTTTTTCAAAAAAATCATTCAAAAAAATTTGGAGAGAAGTAAAAATATATGTACGTTTGCGGAGGTTAACCCTATTTTTGCAAACTGTCAACAGAAAATAGTATATTACTCCCAATAATCCATTCATTAACTACAACTATTGTTTTTATGCTCAAATCTACCCTAAAAAGCATTGCATTTATGCTATTGTCCGGTGTGGCTGTGACATCATCGGCGGCTTCTTACGAGCAAAAGTTCGACAACCTTAAAGTCAAGCCTCAGGCCGAGTTTGCGCCCGAAGGCTGGAGCCGAATAGTGGCTTCACAGTCCTGGTATGGCGACGGACCGTACTACATGGATTACCGTGCGTTTACTTCCAACGGCAAGGATGGAGCCTACCTGTATGCTCCCCGCCAGAGAATTGTTTATCCTGATTGGCCTGACGAGGATTACGTTGATTGCGACGATATACTTATCACACCTGCCGTGAAAGGTGCGGTGTCAATCTGGCACCGAGCTGCAACTTCAACAAGCTATACATATATTGAAGTGTATGCCTGCACACCTTCCGGCGATACCTACGAGAAGGGTGCGCTTCTTCATACCGTCAAGGCGGCTGAAATGTCAACTTCGACATGGAAGGAGCTGACTTTCGAACTTGCCGAGCCTACTTATCTCGGTTTTAAACTCAGCAATGTTAACGTTGACGAATTTACGGCCGAGACATTATGCAATGGTGCTGATGAGAAAGCTGCAATTGCTATCTCCGACCTCGCATTACTTGATGCCGCACCTCTGCCTTCGCCTGATAATACTACGGAGGTGGCCTATAATGTCACGGTTACAAACACCGGCCCGATGACTCTTGCGCCCGGCGATGCGAACTATACCTTGTCGGTGGAGCAATATATGAACGACAGGGAGGTGATTGCCACCGTGCCTATTGATGCTACGCTCAATCCCGGAGAATCCGCCACTGTGCGTGTCGCAGCCAAGGTCAATCCCGGTGATAAGGAAACGCGTTTCCGCTACGACGTGGTTGAAAACATAAGCGGTGTGAGACTCAACGGCAGTTGGGTTACTGTAAAACCCTATAAGCCTGAGATAGTGCTGTGTATGGCTTCGGCAAGCACTACGAAAGACATGGCCGGAGTTCTCGGTTATGGCATTGTGGGCGATTCACCCGTGTCACGCACACTGCGTCTTTCCAACACAGGCGGTGCGCCTCTTGAGCTTACTGCCCTCACTCTTCCCGACGGCTATTCCTCGAACCTGACAATTCCCGCAACAGTTGCCCCTGCCGCAACTGTTGAGTTCAATGTCACTCTCGCTCCCGGCGCTCCCGGAGTCAAGGCCGGAAACATGACTTTCAGTGCCACCGGAATGGCCGACAAGTCCTATTCCGTTGCAGGCGGTGTTGCCGGAGACGGTCTGTGGATGGAAGATTTTGAAGACGGTGTTCCTTCCTACCTTCTCCAGATTGAGCAGTATTCAGGATATCCGTGGAATGAAGTTGTCCTCGCTGATGAGTATGAGGGATGCGGCCTCGGAAAGAAAGCTGCCAATTGCGGTGGCGTTACCATGCTCGTATCGCCAAAACTTAAATTTGAGGAAGGCGAGCAGATGATTTTCTCTGCCGCGCAGGAAGCGTACTCTTCCGTGATGCACGTCTATCATTCGACCGACCGCGTCGAGTGGGAAGAACTTATGTCTATCGGCGGCCTTGATTCTTACGGCGATGCCGTCAAGGAGTATGACACATATTTCAGCAACGTGAAAGTCACCACCAAGGGTGAGAATTATGAGTTTGTGCAGTTCGTGCTTTCAAATATTCCTGCCGGAGAGGGCTATATCGCTTTCGAGGCCGGACGCGCACGCCTTGACAACGTACTTGGCGGAACTACTGCCGATGCCGGATGTGATATTCTTGTCAAGGGTCACAGCCATCCCAAGAAGGGCGTTGTGAATGAGGCCTGCTATGGTCGTATTATCCTCCACAACCTCATGACAGCGCCTGTCGCTGCCGAAGATTACTCCGTTATCCTTCACGTTGGAGACGAAGACGTCGAACTTGCCGACCGACCGGAGATTGCCGCAGGTGCCGAGGCCGACATTCAGGTTGCGTTCACGCCTCATGCCGCCGGAGCGTTCCCCGTGTATTTGACGCTGAAGACAGGCGACGCTGAAGTCCACACCCCCGAAACGGTAGTCAAGGTGGAAGCCGAGGAAGCTCTCGTTGAACATGTTACCGGTACTCCTACCGCCGCAGGCTTGAAAGTACCCCTTTCGTCCACATATAATGAGAGTACATCGCAGTTTATTTATTCTGCGGGCGAGCTTGGCCTTAATCCCGGCGATGAAATTTCAAAGATTGAATTCTACGGATTCGTGCTCTCGGAAAAAGAAGTCGACAATCATATCCGCCTTTGGATGGAAAATACCGAGGTGCGCAATATCGCAGCTTCAACCGCTCGCGACGTTACAGATTTCCAGCCGATCTACACCGGCATCTGGAGCCCGGAATTTGACGGCGATGCCGATAATCATGTGGCAGTGCTCACGATACGCCTTGCGGATGCCTTCGTCTATACCGGCGACAATGTACTTATGATACTCGAGTCCGTTTCCGACGATTTCAAGTCGGTATACTTCGAGACATGCACCACCGGTACATCCATCTACAAGCGTACCGATACGGAAAACGGCCTTGCCGCTGAAAGCTGGATTGAACAGTCGGGACGCCCCGTAGCCCATATATACTCACCTTACGAGGTGCATACCGTAAGCGGTAAAATCCTGGATTATCACGAAAGAATACCGGTGGCCGGAGCCGAAATCCTTCTTCAGTCAGGCGATGTCCGCTACTCAGCTGTTTCCGATGCGGACGGTACTTACAGCATTGGCGTAATCAAGCATGACCTCGATTATCAAATGACTGTAAGTAAGGAGCATTATAATACTTCTTGGCCTTGTACAGTCAATTGTGCGGAAGGAAATGTTAACCAAGACGTGATTATCATGAAGACCGGAATGTCGGGAATCTCTGACGCTTCCGTCGGAACTCTTGAAGTAAAGGTTGTTGGCAATGACATCGTTGCTCCCGAAGGTGCGGTAGTGTACGACGCCGGCGGCCGTCAGGTTTCAGGCAAGTCGCTCGTTGCGGGCGTATACATCGTACGTTGCGGCGAAAATGCCGTCAAGGTATTAGTCCCGTAAAATTTTATAAACCATAAAGCAGCGTCCGGATGATTGTCTTATAGGCTCATCCGGACGCTCTTGTTTTGTTTTTGGCAAAAATTTGTTAACTTTGCAGAGTTAAACACCCTCTTATTTACTGAAATGAACGATTACTACGAAGTGCGTTTTAGCATAGAACCGGCGTCGGAGGATGCTTCCGACCTCCTTTGCGACGCACTTGGCGAAATAGGTTTTGAAAGTTTCGTGTCCGACGACCTTAATCCCGGCGCCACGCTCACGGCTTATGTTCCCGCTGCGGCTATGGACGATGCAGCGGTTGCCGCGGCTTGCGGCTCAACCGGAATGGATGTTGCCATAAGGTTTGAAAAGACTTTTGTGGAAGGACAGGATTGGAACGCCGAGTGGGAGAAGAATTATTTCCAGCCCATAGTCATTGGCGACCAATGTGTGGTCCACAGCAGTTTCCACACCGACGTTCCCAAGGCTCGCTACGACATTGTGATTGACCCGAAGATGGCGTTCGGCACGGGACATCATGCAACGACCTCCCTGATGGCTGAGAATATCCTTGCACTTGACCTCGAAGGCCGCAGGCTCGTCGACATGGGCACAGGTACCGGAATTCTTGCCATACTCGCTGCCATGCGTGGTGCGGCGGAGATTACCGCTGTCGAAATTGACGGTTTCGCCTATGAAAACGCTTGCGAGAATTTCCGTCTCAACGGCGTCGACGGTGTTGTGACTCCGGTTCTCGGCGACGCATCTTCGCTTGACTCACTTGCGGAAGGAAGCGTGGATGTGTTCCTCGCGAATATCAACCGCAACATTATCACAGGCGACATCGCAGCCTATTCCCGCGTTCTCGCCTCGGGCGGTACAATGCTTCTGAGCGGTTTTTACGAAGAAGACATCCCCGTGGTTGAAGCCGCAGCCGCTCCCTGCGGGCTTGTGACCTTAGGGCATGACGTGCGCGACCGCTGGACTTGTCTGAAACTTAAAAAGGCCTGACGATGCGACGTATAATATTATTGATTATGGTTTTGGCAGGCTATGCCGCAAGCATGTCGGCGGCTGATGAGCGTGTCATTCTGGATAACAGACCGAAACTGCGATTCACCTGGGGTGCCGATGTGGGTGCGTCAATCGACATGAGTGGCGACGACATGTCGTCGCTCGATGTCAATGTGGCCTTCGGTATGAGCCGCAAATGGATTAACTTTCTCGGAGTCGGCGCCGAAGCCGACATTATGGTGAACAATTCATGCCGCTCATTCCCTATGTTCGTTCAGTTCCGCACCAATTTCCGCAACCGTCCTTCCATCGTTTTCTGGGACGTGAAGGGTGGTGTGGCGCTTAATTATCTCGAACACAACCATCAGCAGACAGGTGCGTACGTGTCGACCGGTATTGGATTCTACCTCGCCCGCAGCGACAAGTTCAGTTCGCACCTCATTGTCGGCTACACATTCAAGGAGCGTCGTCCTGTCTATGGCGAACTTACCCACGAATTCAAGGATCTGCACTATGCCGGTGTGCGCATAGGTGTGGTGTTCTAAACTTTTCCGGTTCTGAGACGTTTAAACAGGTGACAAGGAGTCCGCACTCCATGTCACCTGTCAATGTATATAATCATATAAAAACTACTTATTATGGATAATATGTCTCAGAAAGCCGCTCAGGTTGCGGCAGAAGTATCAGCCGGAGCAGCCAAGGTATCAGCTGAGGCTGCCGGTGTTGCTGTAAAGGAACAGGCTCAGGCCGTTAAGGAGCAGGCTTCGCAGCAGGCTCAGGATTTGAAAGCCAAGGCCGCTGAAACCGCTCAGAATCTTAAGGAAAAGGCTGCCGACACGGCACAGGATCTCAAAGATAAGGCTGCCGCAGCAGCGCAGAACGCCCAGGAAGGTCTCTCACAGGCCGCAAGTTCTGTAAAGAACGCAATCAATGAGCAGGTAAACAACCCTGATTCCACACTCAACCATGTCAAGGAGAAGACGAGCGATTTGCTCGACTCTCTCGCCGATAAAATCCACGGCCTCGCCGACAAGCTCGATAAATAGGCAAGTAAAGGCTATTAGGTAAAAAGGCAATTAGAGGCAACGTAAGGCAATGTAATATTGCTGTCTGATTAAGATATAGTCGCAAACGTGCGTTCGCAGAACGCCGATTATTTAGTAACCGGGTACACCGTAGGCTTTTAGCCGGAGGTGTGCCCGGTCAATCGTATATCTATATTGGCGTCCGAAGTGACGCCGGAATCAGAGCAAAGGTAATTTATTATAGACACTCTCGAAAAAACGCATGGCGGCGACAATAATCTTCGCCTTTCATTGCCTTCCCTTGCCTAAATTGCCTTCCCTTGCCTTATTACCTGAATTCGCCTACTGCCGGCTGGCGCGGCGGTAGAGTACGGCGGCAATTATGGCGTAGATAAAGTTGGGAATCCACATCGCAACCATGGGCGACGTCATGCCGGATATGGCAAAGGTCTGCGTGATAGTCATGAAGAGGATGTAGCTGAAACTCAGCACAAGACCTATGCCGATATTCAATCCCATACCGCCTTTCACCTTACGTACCGAAAGCGTCATGCCGATGATTGTAAGGATAAAAGCCGCGGCGGTCATGGCGTAGCGGCGTTGGTTTTCCACCTCGAAACTTTTTGTATTAGCCACCCCTCGCATCTTCTGACGGCGGATATACTCCTGAAGTTCGGGCGATGTCATGGTTTCGTGGTCGGTGGAGGAGATAAGGAAGTCGCGCGGCTCAAAGGGTATTATGGTGTCGAGCGAGCGTCCTTTGGTGATTTTTTCGCGGTCGTGGTTGAAATCACGGATCACGTAATCAAGCACGCGCCAGTTGTATAGCGTGTCCCACTTGATTGACTGCGCGGTCATTCGCGACACAAGCTGCTTGTTTTCATCGAAAGATTCGAGCGAGAACCTGTGACCCGTCTTGGAAATATTGTCGTATCGGCTCATATATGCGATTTGCCCCGGCGACACCATGAGCATGATGTTGGAGCCGTAATCCACACGCTTGTTCTTTACGTAAGTGTTGGTGTAGTTGATACGCTTGATATTGGCCGGAGGAATCACATATGCGCTCAGTATAAATGTCGCCGCGGCAATCACTGCCGCCGAAAACATGTAAGGCCTGAGCAATCGCCTGAAGCTCATCCCCGATGAGAACATCGCTATTATCTCGCTGTTGCCCGCCAGTCGCGAGGTGAAGAAAATAACGGCGATGAACGTGAACAGCGGAGAGAACTTGTTGGCGAAGTCCGGAAGGAAGTTGATGTAATAATCAACCACCGTTGCCTTCAGCGGAGCCTTCATGAATGAGTCAAGTTTCTCGTTGACGTCGAACATAATCACAATCGCCAACAGCAACAGTATGGCGAAAATGTAAGTTCCGAGAAAGTTCTTGATTATGTATTTGTCGAGAATCTTGAACACCGTGAAGGGGGAGTTAAGCAGTTATGGAGTAAAATGAATTAGAGACGGCGCGATGTACGTTCCACCATTTCCGTTTTCCAGGAATGGAATGTTCCGTCGAGAATGTGCTTGCGGGCCTCACGTACGAGCCAGAGGTAGAAAGCAAGATTGTGGATGGATGCAATCTGCATGGCAAGCAGTTCCTGGGCGATGAAAAGGTGACGGACGTATGCCTTGGTGTAGACGCGGTCGACATACGAAGGACCGTCGGCCTGCAGGGGCGAGAAGTCGTCGGCCCACTTCTTGTTGCGCATGTTCATAGTGCCGTCGGGAGTGAAGAGCATCCCGTTTCGGCCGTTGCGCGTTGGCATCACGCAGTCCATCATGTCAACTCCGCGGTCAATGGCTTCAAGAATGTTGGCCGGAGTGCCTACACCCATCAGATAGCGGGGGCGGTCGGTAGGAAGCACCTCGTTGACAACCTCGATCATATCGTACATCACTTCGGCGGGTTCGCCCACGGCGAGACCTCCGATTGCATTTCCATCGGCGCCGAGGTCAGCTACAAATTTAGCTGATTCGCGGCGCAGGTCGGCGTAGGTACATCCCTGCACAATCGGGAAGTAGGATTGATAATGACCGTAACGCGGCGATGTGGCCTTGTAATGCTTCCATCCGCGTTCGAGCCAGCTTTTGGTGAGGTCGAGCGAGCGGCGTGCGTAGCGGTAATCGGCAGTTCCGGGTGTACATTCGTCCAGAGCCATCATGATATCCGAACCGATGGTGCGCTGGATGTCAACCACATTTTCGGGAGTGAAAAGATGCTTCGAACCGTCGATATGGCTGCGGAAGTGGGCGCCTTCGGGGGTGAGCTTGCGGTTTTCACTCAGGGAAAATACCTGGAATCCGCCGCTGTCGGTGAGGATGGGACGGTCCCAGCCGTTGAATTTATGAAGTCCTCCGGCTTTTTCTATCACTTCCATTCCGGGGCGGAGGTAGAGGTGGTAGGTGTTTCCGAGGATAATCTGAGCGTTGATGTCGTCGCGTAATTCGTGCATGTGCACACCCTTGACTGTGCCAAGGGTGCCCACAGGCATGAATATGGGGGTTTCAATCGTGCCGTGGTCGGTTGTTATGACCCCGGCACGTGCCTTGCAATCGTCGGCAGTTTTTATGAGTTCAAATTTCATGCTTGAAATCAGAACAGTTTGTCAGGATAAGTTCCGTCGGCATGGAGTTCGGCAAGTTTTGCCACCACTCCGGGGCGGTCTTCGGGATATGTCACGCCGAACCAGCGGGATGCGGTGTCGAGCACGTCAACTGTGGCTTCGCCGTTCTTCACGAGTTTGTCAACTACCGAAGGAATGAAAAATTCGCTCTTGGGTGTGTTGATGTATTTGGTGAGGAACTTGTTGAACTCGCGGCGGCTGTAAGCGAAATAGTCGGGAGTGAAGCCCCAGAGGTTCATCGACACGGGAGTTGCCGGGTCAAGGTGGCAGACTGCGCCGTTTTCGTCGGTGAAGGTGATGGCGTGGTTTTCGTCAAAGGATATGGCGGTGCGTTCAACAACGTCGACCAAGCGACCGTTTTCAGTCGAGCATACGCCGCGGCTTACGGAGCCGTTTTCGGTCATTGTGTTGCCTACGCGGAATCCTACCATGCAGTACTTGCCCTTATCGGTGGCGGGGTCAAGGTTGGAGAGGTATCCGGCGATAACCTTGAACGCGTCGCGTCCGTAGAAGTCGTCGGCGTTGATAACGGCGAAAGGTTCGTTGATGGCGCTTTCACCCATCATTATGGCGTGGTTTGTACCCCAGGGCTTTGTGCGGTCGGCAGGTACGGTGAAGCCTTCAGGAAGGGCATCAACCGACTGGAACACGATTTCCACGGGTACATGGTCTTTGTATTTGCTGAGAATTTTTTCGCGGAAGGCGTCCTCAAAATCGTGGCGGATAACAAAAACGATTTTTCCGAATCCGGCCTGAAGAGCATCATAGATAGAGTAGTCCATTATAGTCTGGCCCTGCGGACCAACGCCGTCAAGCTGCTTGAGACCTCCGTAACGGCTTCCCATGCCTGCGGCAAGAACGAATAATGTCGGTTTCATAAGTTTCTTTAATATCTTTGATATGTTAATGCATAAAAACATGCAAAGTTAATGCTTTTCTTGGAAACAGATGTCTTCCGGCGCCCAAAATCGCCCGACATGACGCCGGGGAGACAAAAAAGATTGCCGCTTTCGGCGATGTTATAATGATTTTTATTATTTTTGCTTTTTCATTAGTTGAAAAGATATGACTGATTCAAGACCATACATATTTGAATTGCCCATGAAGGTGCGCGATTATGAGGTTGATGTGGAGGGCATTGTCAATAATGCCGTTTACCTGCATTATCTCGAGCACACGCGCCATGAGTTTTGCGAATGGGCGGGCTTGTCGTTCCGGCAGATGCATGAGTCGGGCATCGACCCCGTGCTTTCAAAAGTGGAGATTGAATACAAGCATCCTCTCGGCCTCGGCGACAGGATGGTGAGCAAGTTGCGCCTTGGCCGCAAGGGAGCGCAGTTCGTTTTCGAACAGGATATCTATAAGGAAAACGGCGCCCCGGTGGTAAAGGCCAAGGTGTTTGTTGCCTGTCTTGAGAATGGACGCCTGTCGCGTGGCGAGCGTCTGGCCGAGGCTTTTGCCAAGTGGCTTTAAACTAAGGATTGCCGCATTTTGTTATCCCGATATGAACCGCACCATACCTGTTGAAGTCTGCAAGATTGCCTTTTCGGCCTACCGTGGTATTTGCCGCGCCACGGCTGAGGCTCTTGCTGCGCGTGGTGTGGGACCGCAGGAGTTTTTCTCGCTCGACGCACGCACCCTGGCTTCGCTCACAGGATTGAAAAGCGACTTCTTCGACGATTCGCGCAGGAGCGCTGCTCTCGAGTCGGCACAGCGGGAGTTCGATTTCATCCGCACCAATAATATCCGTGCCACATTTTATACTGACGAAGCATATCCCCGTCGTCTCAGGGATTGCGAGGATGCTCCGGTGATGCTGTACAGTATCGGCGCCGATGTGTTTGATTGCAGGCATGTGGTGTCGGTGGTGGGTACGCGTCATGCCACGCCCTATGGTGTCGGGTTTACCGACCGCCTGATAAGAGACCTTGCCTCAGGTCTTGACGGCGGCCTGCTCATCGTGAGCGGGCTCGCCTATGGCATAGATGTGGCCGCTCATAAGGCTGCTCTCAGGGAGGGCGTTCCAACAGGTGCCGTCATGGCTCACGGACTGAATACCGTGTATCCCGCCGACCATCGCGGAACTGCCGCGCAGATGATACGCCAAGGCGGATTCGTATGCACCGAATACCGCACGTCCGACCGCATCCATAAGGGCAATTTCCTTGCCCGCAACCGCATTGTGGCCGGATTGTGTGATGTGCTTGTTGTGGTTGAGAGCGACCTCCGCGGCGGTGCCATGGCAACAGCGCGTATTGCAGGAGAGTACAACCGTGAGGTGATGGCCGTGCCGGGGCGTGTGGGTGATACATACAGCCGCGGATGCAATAATCTGATTGCCGCATCGTCGGCCGCCATGATCCGTGACGCCTCCGACCTCGTGGGGCTTCTCGGCTGGGAAACACGCAAGCCCGAGGGAGTGCAGAAAGAATTTGCAATTGAACTGACTCCCCAGCAGCAGAGCATACTCAACTTTATAAAGACTAACCCTGACGCGACCGTAAATGACATGTGTGCGCGTCTTGAAATACCTTACGCACGACTCAGTTCGGCGTTATTTGAGATGGAGATGTCCGACATCGTGATGTCGCTCCCCGGAGGTAAATACACCTCCATCTGATTGAATTTTTTGAATTTGTTTCATCCTATAATACCATAAGGACATGAATAAGAAAATAATTCCCGAGTCGGAACTGATTATCAACCCCGACGGCAGTGTGTTCCACCTTCACCTGCTTCCCGAACAGCTTACCGACCGCGTGATTCTCGTGGGTGACCCGGCACGCGTCAATATGGTGGCAGAATTTTTCGACACCCGTACTTTTGAAGTAATGTCGCGCGAGTTCCATACCATCGGAGGCACCTACAAGGGCAAGCCCATCATGTGTCTCAGCCACGGTATCGGACCGGACAACATTGACATTGTAATAAATGAACTCGATGCCCTCGCCAACATTGATTTCAAGACACGCGAGGTGCGCGACACAAAGCGTGTGCTCACACTCGTACGTATCGGCACTTCCGGCGCTCTCCAGCCCGAACTCAGCCTCGGCACTCCCGTGATTGCAGAGAAATCAATCGGCTTCGACGGCGTGCTCAATTATTATGCCGGCCGCAACGAGGTTGCCGACCTTGACTTCGAGCATGACCTTTGCGAGCAAACCGGCTGGAATCCGCTGTGGGCAAAGCCTTATGTAGTGGATGCCGACCCGGAACTCGTTGAGCGCATCGGAGGCACGGATATGGTGCGAGGAAATACAATCTCGGCTGTGGGCTTCTACGGACCGCAGGGGCGTGAACTCCGCCTTCCGCTGGCAAATCCCGACCTCAACCGCCGAATCGAGGCATTTGAGCACAAAGGACGCAAGATTACCAACTACGAGATGGAAAGCGCACCCCTCCAGGGGCTTGGAAAGCTGATGGGACATAAGGCCATGACCGTGTGCTCCATCATTGCCAACCGCTTCAACACTGAGGCCAATCCGAATTACAAGTCGGGCGTGCGCGACCTCGTCGCCACCGTACTTGAACGTATCTGATACTTTTGATTATGTGTGCCGACCGATGTCGGCACACACTTTATCCCCTCAAACTCATGAAGATTCTTATAATGGGAGCCGGAAAGATGGGCTCTTTTTTCTGCGACCTTCTTTCTTTCTCGCACGATGTGGGCATCTACGACGCCGACCCTTCGCGCCTTCGGTTCACATACAACTGCCGCCGGTTCTCATCGCTTGACGAAGTGGATGATTTTGCCCCCGACCTCGTGATAAACGCGGCCACTGTCAAGTACACAATTGATGCTTTCAAGGCCGTGTTGCCGCACCTGCCCGCACACACGATTCTGAGCGATATCGCTTCCGTGAAGAACGGATTGCCCGAATTTTACGCATCCTGCGGACATCCTTATGTGTCGACCCACCCCATGTTCGGCCCTACTTTCGCCTCGCTTTCCAACCTGTCGAATGAAAATGCCATCATCATATCCGAGGGCGACCCGCGCGGAATAGTGTTTTTCAACGACCTCTATAACAGCCTGCACCTCCACATCGAGCGGTACACATTCCGCGAGCATGACGAGACCATTGCCTACTCGCTGTCGATTCCTTTCGCTTCAACGCTCGTGTTCGGCTCGGCCATGCGCCACCAGTCGGCGCCGGGAACAACCTTCAAGCGCCATATGGACATAGCCCGCGGACTTCTTGGCGAGGATGATTACCTCCTGAGTGAGATTCTTTTCAATCCCGATACCCCCGCGCAGCTTCAGCGCATACGCGAGTCTCTGGCCGAATTGCAGGACATCATATCGCGCCGCGATTCCGTTGCCATGAAGGCTTATCTCGAGCGCGTGAGGGACAATATCCGTTAATCCAACATAAGATACATTGCCGGTCGGGTGGCCGGTAGATTGAACACGTCGCCGAGTCGGGGCGTGTTGAAGAGTATACGCGCCAGCACGTCTACGGTGACGTCGAGCGTGATTCGGTCGTGATGCGCAATCGAAGCCGCTTTCTCGCAGTATCCGTCTTTAATCCGGTAGATTCCGTCGTTTTCGGTGAGCAGATGGTCGCGCACGCGTATCGTTGCCGTTGTGTCGGGCGAGCATGCGGCAAGCGAAGAGAGAACCCGTCCTACATTGAGCAGGCGAATCATGCCGCGCGCACGAAGCGTCGCTTTTGTGCCCGAATCCGGGTCGCGCATCACGAGAAACGATGTTTCGCCCGTTATTTCTTTCAGACGTGACAAGGCTGATTCGGCGGCTTCCTCGGAGTTGGAAAGGAGCGCGCTCACGTAAGTGGTGCCGTCGCTCATGGGATTTGCAAAAGCCATGGCGCTTCCGCTGCCGCACACAGCCGTCACCACATGTCCCCGGCTCAACCGGGCGTCGGTGAGTATGTTTTTGAAATCCTTTTCGGAGTGGCACACCGTGTAGGGTCTTCCTTTTTCGAGATTATGGAAGATTTCGAAGTCGGGTTCAGGATATCTCGCATCGTCCGCAGGAATGAAATCATGAACGGAAGTGTATCTCTCTTCCGTGGCATAGAATACGGTCGTGAATCCGAACTTGTCGTAGAAAAAGAACAATCGCCGTCCGGCGGGAATGAGTGTGCAAACGTCAATCTCGCGCATGCGTGCCAGGCGGAGCGCGTCGCGCATCAGCGCCGACATTGCACCCCTGCCGCGGGCTTTGGGCAGCGTTGCCACTCCGGCCAGATACACGGCCTGCAACGCTTCCTCCGTCGCCGGATTGAGCGGGGCAAAACGGTAGGGCAGGGCGGCCATACCGCTCACGGGAGTGCCTTCCGGACCGTAGCCTAAAATTATGTCATCGTCGGAACACACCGAGTCAACAAACCATGAGGCCCATTCCGGAGTGTCGCTGAACGACGAGGTGTATATTTTGCGATATTCTTCTTTCTTGTTCATGACGGATTCGATTTTTTTTCACCCCAGTAACTGCGCAAGGGATAACGGCTCGGGCGCATTATCAGGCGTAGTCCGGATGAGAAGGTGAAGTAATTCCACATCCAGTTGATGAAAACCACGGTGCGGTTTCTCATGCCTAACAGGCTCAGGAGATGCACCACCATCCATGCCATCCAAGCCATCCACCCTCCGATGTGGCGTTTGCCAAGGTCAACTACGGCGCGGTTGCGGCCGACAGTCGCCATCGAGCCTTTGTCGCGGTAGGAGAATTTACGGGTGAATGTGTCGCTGTTGAGATTTTCGGCGAGGGTGCGCCCCTGCTGTATCGCCACCTGTGCGAGCTGTGGGCAGCCGCGGGGATAGCGTTCGTCGGTGTGTATGCAGCCGTCGCCTATGGCATAGACATCCGGCAGCCCTTCCACACGGTTGTATTCATCCACAACCCAGCGGTTGCCGGGGCCGGGCTTTACGTCGGTGCCTTCGGTCATTATACTCTCTCCGGTCACACCGGCGGTCCATATCACAGTGGAGGTGTCTATTGTGTCGCCGTCGGTAAAAGTCACGATGTCGTTGTCGTAGGATTTCATCGTTTTTTCGAGGCGAACGTCAACAAGGAGTTGCTTCAGATATGTGAGGGCATGCCGGGATGCGTAATCGCTCATGGTGCGGAGCAATTTGTCGCTGCCCTCCACGAGAATCACCTTCATTTCGTCGCGGTCGATGCCGGGATATTCCCGCGGAATCACATATCGCTTGATTTCGCCGAGCGCTCCGGCAATCTCAACTCCGGTAGGCCCTCCGCCTACTATCAGGAATGTCAGGAGTCGGCGTCGTACGTCCGGGTCGCGGCTCTGTACGGCGCGTTCGAGTCGGTCAAGAACCTCGTTGCGGCAGCGGATGGCCTGAGGTGCGCTCTTGAGGGTGTAGACATGCTTTTCAAGGTCGGGTATGCCGAAGAAGTTATTTGTCGTACCGGTGGCAATCACGAGGGAGTCGTAGCGGATAGTCTCGTGCTGCGTCTCTACGGTTTTGCGGAAAGCGTCGATTTTTCTGACTTCCCCCATGCGGAACTCGCAACATCCGTAGCGGCGCGAACTCAGCTCGCGCCTGAATGGAAAAGCCACACTGGAGGATTCAAGTCCGGCAGATGCAACCTGATAGAACAGTGGGGGAAAGCTATGATAATTGTGGCGGTCGATAAGAGTGACCGTCCATTTGTTTTTGTCGATTCGCTTGGCAAGGTTGAGGCCGGCAAAACCGCCTCCTATTATAACGAGATGCTTTTTATCGGACATAATGTGTGCTGGCTATATCAGTTGAAATGTAAGTTCAATGATATAACCAGCGGAGTGGGGCGAAGGTTTTCTCAGAAACCTTGCTTGCGGATGAAATCGGCGAAAGTACGCGAGATTTCTTCGTTGAGAGCCTTGGGATAACGTACGTCGGTGAACACCTGGGCGAGGGTGCTTTTATTGTTCTCGGCCACGAATCCTGCCGATTCAGGGAGACTTTCTTTATAGGAATAGATGCTGTCGATAGCCTCGGGAGTGTAGTCGGTATACCTTTCCTTGTGGATGATTCCGGTCACCGGCAGACGGTCGGAAGCCGGTGGAAATTCGCCTGTGGCGGGGTAGCCGACTGTGAGTGTCACAACCGGAACAACCCGCTCGGGAAGCTCGAGAACTTCGGCGATTCCGGCGGCGTTGTATGTTACCGTGCCGAGATAGCAGCAGCCGATGCCGTTGAGTTCGGCGATGGTGACGAATTGCTGGGCGAATATCACGGTGTCGATAAGCGCGGTGATGAAAGAGTGGAAATTATCGTATCCCGGCTCTGCGTCGCGGTGTCTGCACCATTGTTCGAAGCGACGGAAGTCGGCGCAGAATGTAAGCACGGCTGATGCCGATTCCACCGTGGGCTGATTGAAGTGGAGGGGAGCCAGACGGCGTTTCATTTCCGGGTTGCGTGTCACGACAACGCTGTAAAGCTGCATGTTGCCCGTTGTGGGAGCATGTGATGCCGCTTCAAGCATTTCGTTAAGGCTCTCTTCCGAGACTTGTTTCTCGGTGGAATAATTGCGCAATGTGCTGCGCCTATTGAAAAAGTCGAGATATTTCAGCATGGCCTTTTGCGTTTATGAACCTTGCAAATATACGACATTTATTCAGATAATGCTATTATCGCGCCCTGGATGCGTGCCGAGACATATAATTTTTTTTCCGAAAAGTGAAACACTTGCGGATTTGTTTGCGTCTAATAAGTGACAGAACTTAAAAATGGCTAATCCGATATTGAAAATACTCAGGTCGTGCGGTCGGGGCAACCGCAAATCGCAGATGGCTCTCTACGACATCTTCTGCGGGCGCTTTTTCGCAACGGCCATGAGAATCACCGGATGCCGCGAGGATGCCGAGGAAGCCGTGCACGATGCTTTCATGAAAATTTTCGACCGCATCGACGGCGGAAGCATGCCCGATGCCGAAAGCGACATGTCGGCTATGGCCTGGATGAGCAGGGTAGTGGTGAACACTTCCCTTGACTATCTACGGCGCCGCGTACCCGTTGCCGAAGAATTGACCGAAAACCTTTCAGATGAGGTCTTTGATCCGGCGCAGGAGGACGACGGAGAACTGCCAGGCGGCCTTTCGGTGGAAGCCATTCACGACGCGTGCAGCAGGCTTAAGGATGGCTATCGCACAATTCTGTCGCTTTATCTTTTCGAGGGTTACGACCACGAGGAGATTGCCAGTATTCTTGATATGCGTCCGGCTACGGTGCGAGTGCAATACAGCAGGGCACGCCGGGCTTTGATTAAAATACTTGATAAAAATGGATAGACTGAAAGAATATATTGATGCACACCGCCCGGAATTCGATGCGCTTCACCGACCGGAACCGGGACATCGTGCGCGATTCGAGGCCGCATTGGAATCCCGAAACGCAGCGCGTGCGCGCTTTTCCGTCGGGAAGAGACTCCTCATAGCCGCAGCTGTGTCATTGGCGGTGGTCGTTGCAGGGGCATTGTTCTTTGCCCGGCCTTACCAAGCGGAGGAAAGCGTATTTTTTGCAAATGAAGGCGTGAGTGCCGCCGAAATCCGTAGCGAGATGGAAGAAACGGAACAATATTATATAATACGCATTTCCGATCTTGCCGGAGAAATCGACCGCCTTGCCTCTGCATGCCGCACGTGCGAGCCTTTCGCGGAAATAGCTTATGACAGCAAAGCCGTGTTGGAAGATTGCCATAACTTCAAGGAAAACATAAGCCCGTCGCTTCCTACGTCGGAAACGTCTCTTGCTGCAGTCGACAGCCAGTATGGATCGGCTTTGAAAATGTTGACAGCCATGCGCGACCGTCTTCTCGAATTCAATTGTGAACAAACAACCCTCTGATATATCAACATCTAATAAAAACATCTTTATGAAAACAATCGTTTCAACCATTTCCAAGCGTGTATTGTGTGCCGTGGCGGCACTGTTTGTGCTGGCTTGTGCTTTTCCCTCCGGGGCAAGCGCACGCGACTATGTGGCAAAAAAAGTCGTGAGAGGAAATTTTTCAGCATCCGACATCAAGAGTATTGATGTGCGCAATATCTACGGCAACATAAATGTGGCGCATTGGAACTCTGATAAAATCCAGATTGAGGCCACTCTGTCGGCAACCGGCTCCAGCGAGAATAAAGCCGCGAAAAACCTTGAGGCACTCACCGTTGACATCACCAAGCAGGGGCAGCAGGTTCTATCCGTGACAAAAATATCGGGTTCGCTCAAGAACAGTGACCTGAAAATAATCATTGACATAAAGATTCCTCAGTCGGTGGCCGCCAACCTGAAAAATAAGTACGGGGATATTTACACCGACGATTTCAAAACCGCCCTCAAGGTGGATTGCAGCTATGGCAAGGTGCTTCTCGGCGACCTTGTCAACGCCGACATCGACCTTGCCTACTGCAACGGTTCGGTATTTGGCGATGCCAACGCCGTTCAGATGGATTGCAAGTATTCAAGTATCGAGACAGGTGCTGTAAACTCCATGATAGCCGAAATGTCTTATTCAAACCTGAAGATGAAATCCATCAACAAACTCTCGCTTGACATGCGCTACGGCAATTTCAGTTGCGACAAGGGCGCCGGGGTGCTTGATTTCTCTTCCATCAGTTATTCAAACCTCAAGATACGCCGCCTCGACCCGGCTTTCAAGTCTCTTGTGGTCGATTGCCGCTACTCGAATGTTTCGGTCGGGGTTGAGCCGACATCGTCCTTCACCGTGGATGCCAAAGGCCTGAAGTATGGAAGCTGCAAAATAAAAGGACTCAAAGTCCGCAACAGGGTGGCGGAAGCCAATGGATTTGACAGCAATGGAGCGAACTCTTCCGCTTATTCTCTTGAAGTTAATTCAGGCAAGGGAGGACACATGGATTTCGACGGCAACGGTTACAGCAAGTTCATAGTTTCGCCGGTGGAATAATCGTGGGCGTGAATAAAATTGTGTTAAAATAAACCGCAAGCGGAAAAATAGCATTATATTTGCCGGACAGAACACGAAAACTCAAAAATATTTTAATATGATTAGTCCTAAAATCCAAGACGCTCTCAACGCTCAGATCAATGCTGAATTTTGGTCGGCATATCTTTATCTTGCCATGGGCATGCACTTCGAGTCGGAAGGCCGCAGCGGTATCGCCAACTGGTTCAAGATTCAGTTCAAGGAAGAGCAGGCTCATGCCGAAATCTTCATGAACTACCTCAATTCCCGTGGCGGACGAGTTGTTCTCAAGCCAATTGACGAGGTTCCCGAAACATGGGCATCGCCCCTCGATGCTTTCGAGCAGACACTTGCTCATGAGGAAAAGGTGACCTCGCTTATCAACAACCTCTACGCACTTGCCGAGGCAGAACACGACTATGCCACCCGCGGTAAACTCGATTGGTTCGTATCCGAGCAGGTGGAGGAAGAGGAGACCGCTCAGCAGCTCATCGACCGTCTCAAACTCATCGGCAACGATGGCCTCGCACTCTATATGCTCGACCAGGAACTTGCAACACGTGTCTACAACGTTCCCGCACCCCTGGCTGCCAAAGAGTAACACATCCTTATAAGATACAGATCCGCAGATTGATGTATTCACAAGCATCAGCCTGCGGATTTTTTTGTTAAAAATTCGGAAATTAGACATTGTTGTGACAGAACGTCAACAAAACCATTGCCAGCATAGTTTTAATAAAAAATAGCATCTGAAAATTTGTTGGTTTTTAAATAAAAGTTTTGTACTTTTGCAGTGATATTTAAATGGATTTCCACCTATCATTCCTGCTTCGGGAAGAAAGAACACGTTTTAGATACTAAAAATTTATTTGAGAACAAAAGAGGGCAAATTTTGAATTGCTCATCGCCGCGAGGCAGACTTAAAATCATTAACATTATCTACTGAAAAATTTATAGCATAAGCTGAATCATGGACACGAATTCTGAAAAGAAACCCAAACGTCCGCGCATCGGACAATTCCAGAGCGAAGACTCTGCGGAGCGCCCCCGTAATTTCGAAAAAGTTAACTTTGGAGCGGATGCTTCCGCATCAGAGGCCGGAGCCGAGGGCGGATATCAGCCCAAGCGCCCCTACCAGCCCCGTCAGAACGGCGGTTACAACCGCAACAACGGCGGCTACAATAACAACCGTCAGGGTGGCTACAACAATCACCGCTACAATAACAACGGCGGCTACAACAACCGTAACAACCAGGGTGGCTACAACCGCAACAACGGTGGCTACAACAGCCGTCCCCAGCAGGACGAGAACGCTGCTACGGATGAAAACTCCGAAACTTCGTTCACTCCCCGTCACAACAACAATTACCAGCCCCGTCAGAATGGCGGCTACAACAACGGCGGTTACAATAACAATCGTCAGGGAGGCTACAACAACCGTAACAACGGCGGCTACAATAACAACCGCAACAACCAGGGCGGGTATAACAACAACCGTCGTCCCAACAATCAGGGAGGTTACAATAACAACCGCAACAACCAGGGCGGGTATAACAACAACCGTCGTCCCAACAATCAGGGAGGTTACAATAACAACCGCAACGCCCAGGGCGGATATAACAACAACCGTCGTCCCAACAATCAGGGTGGTTACAACAACAACCGTCAGGGCGGCTACAACAATAACAACAACCGTCGCTACCAGCAGGGCAACCAGGGCAACAACGCTTTCCCCGGACGCGGCAAGAGCTTCACTCCCCGTCCCAAGCGTATTGAATACGAAATGCCCGTTCCCGATCCCAACGAACAGATTCGTCTCAACAAGTTCATGAGCAATGCAGGCATCTGCTCACGCCGTGAAGCCGACGAATTCATCACCCAGGGACTCGTGAAGGTAAACGGTCAGGTTGTGACCGAACTCGGAACCAAGATCAGCCACACCGATGTGGTTGAATACGATGAAAAGGTTGTGACAATGCAGAGCAAGTGCTACATCCTTCTCAACAAGCCCAAGGATTGCGTTACCACCAGCGATGACCCCAACGGACGTCTTACAGTTATGGATATCGTTAAGAACGCTTGCCCCGAACGTATTTATCCCGTTGGTCGTCTCGACCGCAACACAACCGGTGTTCTCCTGCTCACCAACGACGGCGACCTCGCTTCCAAGCTCACACACCCCAAATATGTGAAGAAGAAAATCTATCACGTATGGTGCGACCGCGATATCTCCGAAGACGATATGCAGCGTATTGCCGACGGTATCGAGCTTGAAGACGGCCCCATCCACGCCGACGCAATCAGCTACGCCACCGAGACCGACCGCAACCAGGCCGGTATCGAAATCCACTCGGGACGTAACCGTATCGTACGCCGTATTTTCGAATCTCTCGGATACCACGTTACCAAGCTCGACCGCGTTTACTTCGCCGGTCTTACCAAGAAGAACCTCCCCCGCGGTCGCTGGCGCTACCTTACTCAGGAAGAAGTCAACTACCTCAAGATGGGTTCCTTCGAATAATTTGAGAAATTGACCGATTCGGGTTCTGAGCATATCGGCTTAGCCGCTTTCGCAGAAAGACCCTTATAATACAGCAACCCGGCACACCTCAGGCTTCCCGCCTCAAGTGTGCCGGGTTCGTCATATACATATATATTATATGCATGGAGAGTGGTGTGGAACATCCCCGCGTTTTATTTTAAAGGTTTATTCGCGGTGAGGGTGGTGCATAGCCTGATTAATCAAATAAAATTTACGGCTGCAAACGGGCGTTCGCAGAACGCCGATTATCCAGTAACCGGGTACACCATAGGCCTTTGGCCGGAGGTGTGCCCGGTTAATCAATCTCGGAGAATGGCGTCCGTTTAGGACGCCGGTAACAGAGCTAAAATGTGCGGATGCTATTGCGTATCACTCTCGTTTTATTTCTCCTGAGGTAAGCGTATTTGGCGAAAAATTAGGAAGTTCCGATTATTTTTCCGGATAATATGTTTTTGGCGGAAACTTTTGATTATCTTTGTGTGTTATAAAACCGTAGAAAATCATTAACCATAACATAAAACTGAAATTGACATGAAAGGACTTCCTATCGTACTCGCCGCAGTTGGTGGCGCCGTAATCGGAGCTGCAACAGCTCTTCTCCTCGCACCTCAGTCAGGCAGCGATACACGTGAATCTATCAAGGCGTTTATCAAATCGCACTGCCCCGCAATCAAGGATCGCGACCTCAACACAATCGCCGACCAGATTGCTGAAGAAATCCGCGACGTGAAATAATTAAAACAGCACTTCAGCCATGAAAGGATTAGCAGCATTTCTCCTGGGAGCTATCGCCGGCGGCGTTGCCGTGGCTCTTCTCACTCCCATGACAGGAGAGGAACTCCGTGAACGCATCCGTATGGAACTCCGCAAACGCGGAATCATCGCTCAGGAAGAACTTGAAGACCTCGTGGACCTTATTGCCGCCGAGGTTGAGGTTCCTGCCGTAAAGGCCGAAAAAGCGAAGTAAGTAAAACTTCATCCAAGCAATAGAATAACAGCCGTCCGCGCCCGGAACAATACATCGACAGTTTCCCGGACGGGGACGGCTTTATGCCATTCACATTATGACTTCAGATTCGACAAAGCAATCTCTCACACAGGTTCTCAGCTCAAGCGTGCTGCGCTACCTGCGCCTTCTCATCGAGGACGCCAGACTTGCTACCGCCGAGAAGCTGACAATGCTTCTCTCGGCAGTCGCTTTTTTCGCGTTGCTCGTTATTGTCGGGGTTGTGGCCCTGGTGTTTATCTCCATCGGGATAGGCCAGTTCCTGACTGCCACCGTTGCTCCGGTATGGGCATATACTTATATTGCCGGATTCTACGTGCTCGTGTTCCTGGCGCTTATCATATTCCGCCGGGCCTTGTTCGTTGACCCGATTGCACGTTTTATTTCCCGACTTATTGTCGAGGCACCCAAACCTTCTAAACCTGCCGAAAATGAATCTGACTCCAAATAATGGACAATGGAAGGGCTACACCCTTGAAGAGCTTCGCTATCGTCAGGCGATAGTGAAAGCACGTACAGAGATTGAAAAATACCGTCTCGGACTATTTGTGGAACAAGTGAAGGAACATAACGCCTTCTTCGGTACAAAGTCCGTTTTCTCGCGTGTGGCAGGAGCCTTTTCTTACGCCGAATACGCCATACTCGCCTACCGCATAGCCCGCAAAGTCTTCCCCGCCTTCCGCAAGAAGAAATGATAATTATGCGAGTGGTATCAAGGCTCGCACTTAAATGTGAAACATTTTGATATTCTTTGCAAGGCTTCTTCAAAGAATCGCTCCAGAATTATCATCTGTTCTTCATATGATTTGGCGTTGATGAATTTATCAAGTTTGTCTTCTTTAAGATTGATAAAAACATCGTCATGTCGCCAATAATGCTCGTAATATGGGGGTTCACAATAGTCGGCACCCTCCATGATGGAATCTTCCAATGCCATAATGCGGGAGGAAAGCCATTCTCTCGAATTGATGCAGACTGTGATACACGGGTCTTCCTGAAACCACATCCCTAATAAACCGTATCCGTCCCGGCGTTCTCTTTGATTTCGGAATTTGAAGAAGAAACTTTTATTTACACCGCCTCGGTCGATGTAAAGGCGTGATGGTATACAACTAATCCAATCTCGGTCACTCTCGATGATTTTTGTGGCTGAGTCGATGAAGCAGGGTATTGCGTTTAGTCCGGTAATATTCATTGGGTGAGTATAAGTCGATATGTTACATGTATCTTTAAGATATTCGATATAGCCTGAAATGAGCTTGTCGTTGTCATTGAATCCGAGAAGATATTTATAAAAATCCTCCCATGTTTTCACATTGTAACCTAAACATTTTCCTTCGAGACAATTGTAGTTGGTAATATATCCAAAACGTTCTTTCTGTACGTGGAAAGCTTTGTCGTATTGCCCAAAATGATGGTTTCGGTCATTAATTTTCACTTCAATAATGTAGGGCAGCTCATCGTTTTCAAGTGTAACATGAATGTCTACACGGCAGCCGCTGTTATCGGGCGCACAGACTTCCCTTTCGATATATGCTACTTTTGATATATCAATGGTAGGGAAAAAGAATCTTAGAAATTTTTCTTTAAAATTGTCATTTGTCTCGCAAAGAAGACAACTTATATTTGATAAGTCGTTTTCAAGATTATAATAGGTCGCCAATCCGGCGATGAATTTCGAAATCATGATAAGCTGTCTTTTGGAAAAATACCGATGTAAAGATAGCAAAATAACAGATTCATGTTACTATCACAATTTCAAAATCTTTTCCAAGGCTTAATCCCGGGCTTTTTCCCCGATATGGAACTGCTTTATATAAGACGTTGACATAGCGGTATGATAAAGTAGCGTAGATATTTTTTTAGTTTTTATTGGAGTGTAAAAAATCAGGGAAGCTATACCGGATGTATAGCTTCCCTGTTTTATATAGGTGTGGAGTGTTTTACTTATTCACTTTCTTGAGCAGGTGTTCAACGGCGCCGCGGAGCTGGGCATCGTTGCCGGAAGTGATGTCGTTGGCAGTGTTGTAGATGATTAATTCGGGGGTGAGCTGCTTGTTTTCGAGCGGTTTGCCATTCATATCAAGCGATGTCACCTGAGGAATACCAAAGATGATGGACGGGTCAATCTGGCTTTCCCACCATACTGCGGTCATGGTGCCGGGCACGGGTGCTCCTACCACGTCGCCGATTTTCAGTGTCTGATACACGTAGGGCGTGCCGTGTGCGTCGGAGTAGTTGGCTTCGTTGACGAGCATTACAGAGGGCTTGGTCCACTGGGAGAAGGGCTCGCTGCCGATGTAGCGTCCGCGGGGTGCGAAGCGTACATATTCCTTTCCGCTGAGCAACTGTGCCACGTCGTTGTGCAGCCAGCCACCGCCGTTGAAACGGGTATCGACTACAACGGCCTCGCAGTTGCGGTACTTGCCGAGCAAACGGTCGTAGACGGTGCGGAAGCTCGGGCTGTCCATGCCCTGGATGTGTACGTAGCCGATGCGGCCGTCGGAAATGCTGTCGACGAATTTCTCGTTGCGTTCAACCCAGCGCTGATAAAGCAGCGAGTTGAGGGCGCCCTGTGAGATTGGTTTGATTTCGACAGTCTTTTCTTCGCCGGAAGCTTTGCGTACGGTAAGGCGTGTCTTACGTCCGGCCTTTCCTTCGAGCAAGGGGAAGTAGTCCTTGCCGTTTGAAACGGTTTCGCCGTCGATGCTGAGGATGATGTCGCCGGCTTCGATTCCGGCCTTGCGTGTCGACAGCGGTCCGCGGGGAATGATTTCGCTGATCTTGAGTCCGTCGCCATCGTAGTTGGCATCATAGAATACTCCGAGGTTGGCTGTACTCATGTTTGCCCCGCCGCCATAGTAGGAGCTGCCTGTGTGGGAGGCGTTAAGCTCGCCCAAAAGCTCGCTCAGCAGAATCGAGAAGTCGGCATTGTTGTCGATGTAGGGAAGGAACCTGCGGTAGTTCTCGCCGTATGCCTCCCAGTCGATGCCGTGGATATTCTCGTCATAGAACTTGTCTTTTACCTGCTGCCAGGCGTGGTTGTAGATGTATTCGCGTTCGGAAGCTGGACGGCGGTCGTAAGGAGCTTCAAACTCGATGGCTTTTCCGGAACCGGACGAAAGGTCGATTTTCTTGATTCCGCTGCCACTGAGCACGTAGAGGTTCTCGCCCTTCTTGTCGGCAATGAATCCTCCGTTGACGTCGCCGGCAAGAACTTTGGTCTCGTCCTTCTTGAGGTCTTTCTGGAAGAGGTTGGCATCGCCTTCAGTCGAGAGAGCCACATAGTAGAGCTTGTCGCCTTTGGGCGAGAGATAGTAGTCGCCCATCCGTGCCGACACGTCGGTAAGACGGCTCATGCGGTAGCGACGGTTGTCGGTATCGAAACTTAGCTTTTCGGCTTCGTCGGCGTCCTCTTTCTTGTCTTTCTTCTTATCCTTCTTTTTGTCTTTCTTTTTGTCTTTCTTTTTGGAGTCCTTGTCGTCGGCATCCTTCTTTTCGGCTTCTTCCTTGGCCTTTTCCTCAAGAGCGGTCTCTTCTTCGGTCATGCGGAATTTCTCCCAAGCCTCGCCGTCGAGGGCCATGAGCATGATGTCGGACTGGTTGCCCCAGCTTCCGTGGCTCTTCATGCCGTAGCGTCCGGTCTGATAGGTTATGGCCTTTCCGTCGAGAGCCCATTTGGCATTGGAATCGGAGTAGCCGCTTTCGGTAAGATCCACGATAGTGGCACCGTCCTCGCTCACGAGGGCGATGTCGGTGTTGTTCCACCCGCCGTAACCGATGTAGTCCACAAGGAACCAGCGCGAGTCAGGGCTCCATTCAAATGTAACGTCGCCGTCGGAGTAGGAGTAATTGAACTTGCCGTCGAGCGCGGTGTGCACTTTCTTGGTGTCAAGGTCGATTACGCGAAGCTCGGTGCGGTCTTCAAGGAAGGCTACCTTTTTGCCGTCGGGGCTGAAGAAGGGCTGCTGGGCAACTTTTTCCGACTTGTAAAGCGGTTCTTCCACGATTTCCGATGCGTAGGTGAAATTCTTGTCGGCGTCGTTTTTGATTTTGGCTGTGAAAAGTTGCCAGATTCCGTCGCGCTCGCTGTCATATACGAGTGTGCGGCCATCGGATGAGAAGTCGACGCAGCGCTCCTGAGCCGCGGTGTTGGTAATCTGCTTGGTTGTCTTGTACTTGACGGATGTCACATACACGTCGCCGCGCAGGATGAAAGCGATTTCCTCGCCGGAAGGGGAGAGTGCGATGTTTGATGCTCCGGAGCGGCGGATGCTTTTCTGCACGTCGGTTGCGTAGTTGTCGGCCACGATTTCAACGTTGACTTTCTGCGGCTCGCTTCCGAGCCGCATGGTGTACAGTTCGCCGTTCCAGCTGAAGGCCATCTTCTTGCCGTCGCGGCTTGCCGAGAGGAAGCGCACGGGGTGGGTGGTGAACTTGGTGAGCTGCTTGCGTGCGACAGAACCTATCTCTGAGGCGTATACATTCAGAGTGCCGTCTTCCTCGCTCAGATATGCGTAGGTATTGGCACCTGTCCAGACGGGGTTGCGGTCATTGCCGTCGAAGGATGTCTGACGTTCGAACTTTCCATTGCGGTAGAGTATCACATCCGCGGTAGAAGAAGAGCGTTCGTGCTTGCGCCAGATGTTTTCAAAACCTTTGCGGTCCTCGAAAAGTACGTTTCCGGTTGAGGGGTTCACGTCCATTGCCGTTGTCTGGAGCGAGAAGAAAAGCTCGGGGCGGGAAACACCGTTGTCGTTCACGGTCACGGCATAAGTCTGTGCGGCGAACGGGCCGTTGAGGTCAACCTGCGACGGCATAATGTCTGCGGCAAAGAGGATTGTCGAGTCGTTGAGCCATGCGCGGGTCGACTCGTTTCCGCTGTGTGTTGTCACACGGCGCGGCGTTCCGCCCTTGGCATCAACTACATAGATGTCGGACGAGCCTTCGCGGGTGCTTGAAAAGGCGATTTTACTTCCGTCAGGACTCCACACCGGAGCTGTGTCGTAGGCTTGGTGGCTTGTAATCTGACGTGCCTGACCTCCATTGGCGTCAACTGTGTAGATGTCGCCTTTGTAGGTGAAAGCGATTGTGCTTCCATCGGGAGAGATGGCGCTGTTGCGGAGCCACAGAGGACCGGCGGAAGCGATTCCGCATCCTGTGGCGGCAAGCAATAATAGCGAAAATGTTTTTTTCATTATGTTGGATTGATTGGTTGTTCTATATTATATATGACGCGCGTACACGCGAGAAGTTACACCTCGGAGCAATAAAAATTCACATAATCTGTAATAAATGCGTATTTTCAGCGTCTAAGGAGATAAAACATATTTCTACTTTTAGCAATGGACAATATAATTGAAGCCAGAAACATCTCGAAGATTTACACCGGCCACACGGCACTCGACGATGTTTCCATCGAGGTGCCCCGGGGCAAGGTCTATGGCCTGCTCGGACCGAACGGCGCCGGAAAAACCACTCTGATACGTATTATCAACCATATTACCGCCCCCGACCGCGGAGAGGTGATTTTTGACGGCCACACTCTCACCGCCGACGATATCGTGAACATAGGTTATCTGCCTGAGGAGCGTGGACTTTACAAGAAAATGAAAGTTGGCGAGCAGGCTATTTTCTTCGCCCGACTCAAAGGCCTTTCCAAGGCTGACGCCACAAAGGCGCTGAAGGAGTGGTTCGAACGCCTTGAAATTTCCCAGTGGTGGGACAAGAAGGTGGAGGAACTTTCCAAGGGTATGGCTCAGAAAGTGCAGTTTATCGTCACGGTTCTTCACCGTCCGAAACTTCTGATTTTCGACGAACCTTTCTCCGGCTTCGACCCTATCAACGCCAATATTCTCAAGCGCGAGATGTTGAAACTGCGCGATGAGGGAGCCACAATCATTTTCTCGACACATAATATGGGCAGTGTGGAAGAGCTGTGCGACAATATCACGCTCATCAACCGTTCCCACAACATCCTCACGGGAAATGTGACCGAGCTTCGCCACCGTTATGGAGCCAAGGATTTCGAACTCAGCTATGTCGGCAATCCTGCCGAGTTGCAGAATGTGCTGTCGCCTATTGCCGCGGAATTCGAACTCGGCGGACTCGACCGCGACGGCAATGCTCTTGCCAAAGTGACCTTGCGCGATACTTCCGACCTGCGCAATCTCATTTCTGCCGCCAACGACACCGTGGCACTACGCGGTTTCCGCCAGTTGCTCCCGACGATGGACGATATTTTTATCCGTGCCGTCAAGGAATCGAATTCCGCCGACAGCCAATTGTCAAATCCTGAAAATACTTCTGCCGAATGAAATCCTCTGTTGGAATAATCATATCGAGAGAATATCTCGAAAGGGTGAAGCGCAAGAGCTTCATCATCACCACTATTTTGATGCCGATCCTGATGATTGCGCTCATGGCCGCGCCCACTCTGTTTCTGTTGCTCGGCGGTCCGGAAAACAAGACTATCGCCGTTATCGACGACAGCGGGGTAGTGGCTCCGGCGCTTAAAGGCACCGATGAGATTGTGTTCGTTCCGGCTTCGTCGAATCTTGATGATGCCCGTGCGAATGAAGATTTCGATGCGATTCTCGTAATCGGACGCGATGTGGTTGAGAATCCTGACAATGTGACCCTCTATTCCCGTGGCGCCACTTCAATCATGACCGACCAGGTGATTTCCTCGCAGATTGAGGATGCTATCGAGGACATACGTCTGAAATCCTACAATATCGAGAACCTGCGTCAGATTATGGAAGAGGTGAAGGCCGACGTCCGTCTTTCCACAATCCGAATTGATACAGATGAGGACACTGAAACATCCTCCGGGCTTGCTTATGGACTGGGCATGCTCATGGACATGCTTCTGTACATGTTCATCCTTATCTACGGACAGATGGTGATGACCTCGATTATCGAGGAAAAGAACAACCGCGTGCTCGAGATTGTGGTGTCGTCGGTAAATCCGACTTCGCTCATGCTCGGTAAGATTATCGGCATCGGACTCGTCGCAATCACTCAGATTGTTATCTGGGGTGTGCTTCTCGGTTGCGCATCAGGCTGGTGCCTGCCGCTTCTTGCCAAATCATCGGCGGTTATGGAAGAGCCTGAGCTTGCAGGAATGTTCGGACAGTTGCTCGCTCCCGGTTTCCTCATCAGTCTGTTTGTGTACATGTTGCTGTTCTTTATCGGAGGCTATCTGTTCTATTCGTCGATATATGCTGCCGTAGGTTCGGCTGTCGATAATATCCAGGACGCCAGCCAGCTATCGTCTATTGCCACAATGCCTGTGATTATCGGCATCGTTGCTTCGATGGCTATTATCCAGGATCCGAATTCCTCACTTGCTTTCTGGGTTTCGATATTCCCCTTCACGTCGCCTATGGCTATGATGAGCCGCGTACCGTTCGGAATCCCCACATGGGAGGTTATCCTGTCGCTTGTGATTCTGTATCTGAGCTTCCTTGCCATGATATGGATTTCGGCGAAGATCTATCGTGTGGGCATCTTCATGTATGGAAAGAAGCCTAATTTCGCCGACCTTATCCGTTGGGCTCGCTATAAATAGCCGCTTGGAATGATAAAAATATATAAATAACGTTGTCCGGGGCGTGAGTTGTATGCAATTTCATGTCCCGGATGCGTTAATCTTCCGGAGCGATGACAGCTTTTTGAGCTTTCATTGCTGTTATGTCAGAAATTATTCCTACCTTTGCACGTTTAGTGCATACAAAAACGGTTTTATAAAGAGAAATGAGACAACTTAAAATCACCAAATCAATTACCAATCGCGAAAGCGCTTCGCTCGACAAGTATCTGCAAGAGATTGGCCGTGAGGAACTTATATCAGTAGAAGAAGAGGTTGAGCTTGCACAGCGTATCCGCGAAGGTGATCAGGCGGCTCTCGAGAAACTCACCCGTGCCAACTTACGCTTCGTGGTTTCGGTGGCAAAGCAGTACCAGAATCAGGGTCTGTCGCTCCCCGACCTTATCAACGAAGGAAATCTTGGCTTGATTAAAGCGGCACGTAAATTCGACGAGACGCGTGGATTCAAATTTATCTCTTATGCCGTATGGTGGATTCGTCAGTCCATTCTTCAGGCTCTTGCCGAGCAGTCGCGCATCGTGCGTCTTCCCCTCAATCAGGTGGGATCGCTCAACAAAATTGGTAAGGCACTCTCGAAGTTCGAGCAGGAGAATGAACGTCGTCCTTCGCCCGAAGAACTCGCCGAGACTCTCGACGTGCCTGTGGAAAAGATTGCCGACACCCTCAAGGTTTCCGGTCGTCACATCTCTGTGGACGCTCCTTTTGTGGAAGGTGAAGACAACAGTCTTCTCGACGTCCTCACTAATGATGATTCCCCTATGGCCGATGCGTCTCTGAATCAGGAATCGCTCTCCAACGAGGTTGAGCGCGCACTCCGTCAGCTCCACGAGCGCGAGCGTGAGATTCTGAAAATGTTCTTCGGTATCGGATGCCAGGAAATGACGCTTGAGGAAATCGGTGCGAAATTCGACCTCACCCGCGAGCGTGTCCGTCAGATTAAGGAAAAGGCAATCCGCAGGCTGAAAGGACAGAAGAGCCGTCTGCTCAAATCCTACCTCGGTTCATAAACTTTTTTGATATTTCGATTGAAATCAGAAGGCGCCCCGTGCAACGTGTGCATGGGGCGCCTTTTTTAGATGGTGGTGCTGAAGATTAGAGAGCGAGGAGTTCTTCCACCTTCTGGCGTACTACTTCTTCGGGCTGAAGACCGGTAAGACGGATGGCGGTCTTTTTGCCGTCCTTGAAGAAAAGCACTGTGGGGATGCTCATGATGCGGTTGGCTGTGGCGAAGTCATTTTCGTCTTCGGTGTTGTATTTGCCTATTACCACGCGTCCTTCATATTCCTGGGCGAGTTTTTCGATTGTGGGGCCGAGGGCTACGCAGGGGCCGCACCAGGTTGCCCAGAAGTCTACTACAACGGGCTTGCCGCTTGCGATGATTTCTTCAACGTTTGAATCTGTAAATTGAAATGCCATAATTTGATTTTATGTTTATTTGGTTAGATGGTTGTTTCAAGCTATTCTCTCGATGGAATATTCGTAGCCGAGCTCTTCCATGATTTGGAAAAGTTTGCGGGTGAGTTGCATCCTTATGCCTGAGCGCAGGTGCAGCACGCGGTTGAGCTTGGGCTCGTAGAGGGTGATGTTCACGTCAACGCCCTCGTGTTCCTTGGCATCGGGTTTTTCCATATTGGTGTCAAGGAAGTCTATGAGTGTGTCGTTGATCTGGTCGGAGGCGATGCGCAGGTCGATGCCTTTGATGAGGTGGCCTTTCTTGTTTTCGAGCATTTCCACCGAATCGACGTAATAACGTACCGGGCCGTCTTTTTTCTGGCCGAATTTTCCGGTTATATATATAGCGTTGCCAACTTCGCACAGGTGTCCGAACTCGGCGGCTTTCTTGCCTATCAGCGTTATGTCGTTGGCGCCGGTGTAGTCCTCGAGCTTTACAATTGTCATTTCGAGGGTAGGGGAGAGCTGGCGTTTTTCTTTTCCGACAACCATTCCGGCAAATGTGGCGGCTTGTCCGGGCGTGGCCTGCATCTCGCCCTTGTCTTTAAGGCTCAGCGCCATGCCGTAGGTCAATTCCACGAAATACGGGTCGAGCGGGTGTGCCGAAAGGTACATTCCCACAAGCTCGCGCTCCTTGTCGAGACGTTTGATTGCGGGCCACGGCATAGACTTGGGAATGAACGGACGGCTGGAGCTGCGAAGCTCTTCGTCGTCGAATCCGAAGAGCGATGCTTCCTGCATCTTCATGGCGTTCTGATGCTGGGCGCCGTATCGCAGCAGCTGCTCGGCAACCGTTTCTCCGCGGCGGTCGGATTCGCCCATGAGGTCTTCTCTGGTGTAGTCGGAGAAGCAGTCGAAGGCTCCGGCAAGGACAAGGTTGTCGAATACGCGGCGGTTGACGGAACCGGCGGGAACGCGTTCCACGAAGTCGTAGATGTCTTTGAACGGACCTCCTTCCTCGCGGGCTTTCAATATATCGCGAACCACCGAGTCGCCGACGCCCTTGATTGCAGACAGGCCGAATCGGATGTCGCCGTTGCGGTTGACGCTGAAACTGTTGCGGGATTCGTTCACGTCTGGGCCTTTTACCGAGATTCGCATGGCCTTACATTCGTCCATGTAGAAGCTCAGCTTGTTGATATCCGAAAGGTTTCGGCTCAGCACGGCTGCCATGTATTCCGAAGGATAGTTGGCCTTGAGGTAGGCCGTCTGGAAGGCTACCCAACTGTAACACGTGGCATGACTCTTGTTGAAGGCGTACGAGGCGAATTTCTCCCAGTCGGCCCAGATTTTTTCAAGCACTTCGGCTTTGTGGCCTTTTTTCTGTCCTCCGGTAAGGAATTTGCCCTTAAGCTCGTTCATCTTTTCGATGAGTTTCTTACCCATCGCTTTACGCAGGGTGTCGCTCTCGCCGCGTGTGAAGTCGGCGAGCAGTCGCGACAGAAGCATCACCTGTTCCTGATACACGGTCACGCCATACGTATCTTTCAGGTAAAGTTCCATTTCGGGAATATCGTAGACGATAGGTGAGTCGCCGTGCTTTCGCTTGATGAAGTCGGGGATGTAGTCCATAGGCCCCGGGCGATACAGGGCGTTCATCGCGATAAGGTCTTCGAATGAGCTTGGCTGCAGCTCGCGCAGGTAGCGTTGCATGCCGGTTGACTCAAACTGGAATGTGCCTATGGTCTGTCCCTTGCAATAAAGTTCGTAAGTTTTTTTGTCGTCGATGGGAACGGAGTCGATGTCAAGGTCGATGCCGTGGGTCTGCTTTACGTTTGCCACGGCTTCCTTTATAATCGAAAGGGTTTTGAGCCCGAGGAAGTCCATCTTGATTAATCCGGTTTCCTCGATTACGCGACCCTCGTATTGTGTCACGAGGATTTTTCCGTCTTTCTTGTCGGTGGCTGTGCTCACCGGCACCCAGTCGGTGATGTCGTCGCGGCAGATAATCACACCGCAGGCATGCACGCCCACGTTGCGCACGTTGCCTTCGAGCTGGAGGGCGTACTTCAGCGTGTCGGTGATGAGCTGGTTGCCGCTGTTCAGTTCGTTCTTGAATTCCTCGACGTACTCGTAGCAGTTTTTGAGCGTGGGTTTGAGTTCCTTTCCGTTCACTACCGGCATGCGGCTCGGCACCATCTTGGCAAGGCGGTTGCTCTCCGGGATGGGAAGCTGGTTTACTCGCGCAACGTCTTTCAGGGCCGATTTCGCGGCCATTGTACCATAGGTGATGATGTGGGCAACGTTCGGCGCCCCGTAGCGGCGGGTCACGTAGTTGAGCACATCCTCGCGGCCGTCGTCGTCGAAGTCGATATCAATATCGGGGAGTGATATACGGTCGGGATTGAGGAAACGTTCGAAAAGGAGGTCGTATTTCAGAGGGTCAATCTGGGTGATACCAAGACAGTATGCCACTACCGACCCCGCGGCGGAACCACGTCCCGGTCCGATGCTCACGCCAAGTTCCTGGCGTCCCACGCGTATGAAGTCTTCCACAATAAGGAAGTAACCCGGGAATCCCATCGTCTTCATGATGTGTAGCTCGAACTTGATTCGCTCGTCGATTTCGGGGCTGAGAGGCGTGCCGTATCGTCGTGCGGCGCCTTCGTAGGTGATTTTTTTGAGATAATCGGCCTCGAACTTGATGCGGTATAGCTTTTCGTAACCACCTAACTTCTTGATTTTCGCATGGGCGGCTTCTTCGGAAAGAACCACATTGCCGTTCTCGTCCCGCGTAAACTCGTTGAAGAGGTCTTCCTCGGTGAGACGTTGGCGGTATTCCTCTTCGGTTCCGAAATCTTCCGGAATCGCGAAGTTGGGCATGATAGGGCCGTGGTCTATATCGTATTCCTCGATTTTGTCGGCAATCTCGAGTGTGTTGGAAATAGCCTCAGGCAGGTCGCTGAACACAGCGTTCATTTCGTCGCACGTCTTCAGCCACTCTTGCTTGGAGTAGAGCATGCGGTTCTCGTCGTTGAGGTATTTGTTTGTTGCAAGGCATATCAGACGGTCGTGAGCCTCGGCATCCTCTTCGTTGGTGAAGTGGGCGTCGTTGCTCGCGATAATCTTGATATTGTATTTTTCGGCAAGGGTGCGGAGTTTTCCCTCAATTGACATCTGAGCCTCGTATGTAGAGTGGTTGGCACGCACAACTGTGGCCTTGTGTCGCTGGAGCTCGATATAATAATCGTCGCCGAAAGTATCCTTCCACCATTTCACCTGTCGGTCGGCCTCTTCGTCTTCGCCGGCCATGAGCAGGCGTGGAATCTCGCCGCCGAGACAAGCCGAGCATATGATAAGACCCTCGCGGTGTTCCGCGATTTCCTTCTTGTCGGTACGGGGGTGGTAGTAGTAGCCCTCGGTCCATGCCTTGGACACGAGTTTTATCAAGTTTTTGTAGCCGATCTTGTTTTTTGCAAGTACTATGAGATGTCGGCCTTTGTCGTGGTTGTCGACGTGTTGGTGTAAATCCTCCTTAGCCACATACATCTCGCAACCGATAATCGGTTTCAGATATTTGGCCTTGAGTTTCGCTATTTCCGCTTCGAGTTCGGCAGCTTCCTCTGCGTTTCCGGCCTCCTGCGCCGCCGAAAGTTTGCCTTCCGCTTCCTTGATAGCTTTCTTTGTACCGCCGTTCTTTTTCTTTACGTAGTTGAAAAATTCCTTTATTCCGAACATATTGCCGTGGTCGGTGATAGCCAAAGCAGGCATACCGTCGGCAATAGCCTTGTCAACCAGTGAGTTGATCGAGGCCTGCCCGTCAAGGAGAGAGTATTGGGTATGTACGTGTACGTGTACGAATTTTTGCGACATATATAATAAAGTAAAGATGCGTGCGTGTTCATCCCCGCAACGCAAGCCCAAAATTACGAAAAAGATTCCGAATCCCGATACATCCGGCAAAAACTTGTCAATAACTTCTCCCCCGAAATACCTCAGTCCGCGCCAAGTCCTCAGAGTTCTATAAGTCCTATATGTCCTATATGTCCTATAAGTCCTATTAGCCCTATTAGCCCTATTGGCCCCATTAGTCCTAGAAAATCCTTCCTTTGCTTCTTTTGCCTTCCGTTGCCTTTTTGCCTATTTTTGCCTTTCCTTGCCTGAAAAAGCCGTGAACTTTTTTGGTGGAGGTGTTGGAAGTTGAGTGATAAAGTGTTACCTTTGTCGTCGCAAGTGAAAAGCGGGCCGCCGCGGGGTGTGAA
>CAJURN010000008.1 GCA_910589055.1 uncultured Muribaculaceae bacterium | reverse complement strand
ATTCCCTCCAAATATTCCGGCAAAAAAATATGCCGTAAAACACACTTTTAACATCCGTTTACAATTAGCAGGCCATTACACAATATTTAATAAATATAGCCGAAGGGAGATTTTTGGGCTAATGAGGCAAAGAAGGCAAGAAAGGCAAGGATGGCTAAGAAGGCAAAAGAGGCGAAAGAAGGCAAGGAAGGTTAAGAGGGATAAGTAGGGTATTAAGAAACGTGGGGCAGCTATGATTTTTTTCAGGGAGGATTGAGTGGGAAGAATGAATTGCACGTATTCATTTACAAAAAGCAAAAAACTAAATTCTTAAAATTATATGGAAATGAAAAAAATCTACTCTTTTCTCAGCGCAGCTCTCTTAGGCGTATCAATGGCGTCGGCTGCCGGTATTGAAGTTACTTTCAATGGATCGGACAGCGAAGGCTGGACCGCAGGCGACAATGGTGTTGTTGCAAACGGATATCTTTCGGCTCCCCTTGGTGAAACAAACGGCAAATACCGCCAGGACGTCAAAGCAACCGATTTGAGCTACACTATCCCCGCAGCATCCGAAAAGGTTCTTGCAATCAAGTTCATCGGCACACTTCCCGCAGGCACTAAAGTAACACTTGAAATGGATAACGACGGAAGCTGGCTCAAAGACTACGTGAGCAACCCCGAAAAGGCTGCCGACGTATGGAACAACAAGAACTTCCAGAAAATCATCACCACCGGCGGCAACACTATCTACTGCTTCGACCTCACCAAGGCAAGCAACTTCGAGGGCAATGTAGCCGTAACCAAGCTCAACATCAAAATCGCCGATGCTACCGAACCAGGTTCCTACTCCATCGACTGGGTCAAGACTTTCGCCGACAATGCCGCTGTTGAAGCAGCCAAAGACTGGAAAGATGACGGCGCCAACGACACCGACGAAGCAAATGCAGTAGCAATGCCCGTAGAAAACCAGACTTCCGGAGCAGGCTTCACCACATTAAAAGATGCTATTGACGCAGCCAACGAAGGCGACGTAATCCTCGTGAACGAAGACCAGTCCTACGGTCAGGACGGAAACCGCCTTACCATCAGCGGAAAGACAATCACAATCAAGGGCGCTGACGGCGTAAGCATCAAGCGCACAACAGGCGGAAAAATCAACATGCTGGTAAACAGCAATTCCAATGTTACTTTCGAAAACATCATTTTCGACGGCGCCAACATCGAGGCTACCGCTTATTTCTTTGAAGTAAACGGCGCAGAAGTCACATTCAAGGATTGCAAAATTGCCAACTTCAACAATGCCGAAGGCTACGCCATCCAGGCTAAGAGCAACGGCAAGGCCCACTTCGAAGGTCTCACAACCGAATCAAGCACCCTCAAAGGCACAGCCTTCATCGGTTCGGCAGGTACAACTGTAACGGGCGACAACGACATCACCCTCTACCTCGAAAAGACCAACACAATCTCCGCTTCCGAACTTACAAACACCAAGCCCATCACCCTCCTCTTCGAACCCGAGCTCCGCGCAGAGGCAGCAGTGCTGGTTAAAGGATGGGACAACACCGCCAACTTCGCATGCGGCGTATATGGCTACGAACTTACCGCTTCGGAAGGCAACATCGCCTTTACAGTAGCAGCAGGCGTTGACGCTATCGAGAACGCAGAAGAAACATTCGTGAATGTTTACTCTCTGCAGGGCGTGCTTCTCCGCGAAAATGTATCGGCTGAAGCAGCTACCGAAGGTCTCGCAAGCGGTCTTTACATCGTAGGCGGCAAGAAAGTATATGTGAAATAAACACACCTCTACCCTTAAAATACGGCAGAAACTGACACAATCGGTTTCTGCCGTATTTTTTAGACAAGTAAACTATTTTGAAATTTTTCACTATCTTTGCAAATGGAATAACCTTAGATTCATACCATTATCTGAACAGCAATGAAGAGAGCAGTGCTTGCGGCCTACTCGGTCATAATATATATCGCCGTCGCCCTGACGGCCTCGGGAGCGCCCCATAAACTCCAACAGCTCACCACAAGCGACGGACTGAGCGACCTTTTAGTCAATACCATATATAAGGACTCACGTGGATACGTGTGGTTCGGCACCGGCGTTGCGCTCGACCGTTTCGACGGCAATTCCATCATCACTTTCCCCTACCCTGAAAACAGTCCTCATCCGAGACGAATCAACGCAATCACCGAAGCCCGCAACGGCGAATTTTACATCGGCAGTCACCTCGGACTATATTATCTCACCACGAGTTCCGACGAGCTTAAGCCGCTCCTGCCCGAACGTATTGATTTTCCGGTAAACAGTCTTGCATACTTGCCTTCGTCGTCAACAATCATGGCCGGAACCGCACGCGGACTTTTCGCCTATGACATCAAAGACGGCTCGGCCGATCATATACTACTCCATCAGGACGCCCTTTCGGAGAAAAATGAAATCAACGCCTTGGTGACGCAAAACGATAAAGTAATCTACCTTGCCACACGCCTGGGACTCTACCGCTACGACGCATCCCGCCGGGCGCTTGAATCCTATCCGTTCAAAAGCAGTTGTACAGTGAAATCCATGAAATTCATCGGCGACAAGCTATACCTCGGCACCCACGGAAGCGGAATATTAGTGTTTGACACAACAGACAAGAGTTTCAAATCTCCCCTCCTGTCCGGCAACAGCATCGTGACAGGTCTCGCATCATCAGGCAGCGACCGCATATTCGCATCCACCGACGGCGACGGAATATTTGCCATCGACCTTGCGACAGGGAGAGAGGAAGTCCAACTCACCTCCGACCCGAAGTCGCCCGTACAGTTACGCTCCAATTCAGTGTATTCCCTCTTTGTTGACCGCCAGGGGCTGCTCTGGGCCGGATATTACGAAATGGGCGCCGACTACTCTCCCGCGCAAAAAGACATATTCGACATCTACACCCTTCCTGACGGACAGAGCACTGTGGATATGACCGTGCGAGCCGTGGCAATCGACGGCGACATAAAACTAATAGGGACACGCGAAGGGCTACTGTACGTGAACGAATCGACAGGAAAAGTACGGAAATTCCAATCACCCGACATACGCTCAAATATCATATTCTGCATAACACCCTACACCCACGCGGGGCAAAAGAAATATTATATAGGGACATACAGCGGCGGGATGTACGTATTTGACCCGAAGACGGAAAGCATCGAAAGTTTTGACGGTTTCAAGAATCCCGACCCACATGCCGCAATATTCGCCCTTTCCGTCGATGGAGAAAACAACCTGTGGGCCGGAACCTCACGCGGGCTCTTCAAATTCAACGGTTCTCGACAATTGGCCCACTACACTTCGTCGAACTCCCCACTTCCCGAAGGCAACGTATACGAAGTGTTTTTCGACAGCGGAAACCGCGGATGGATATGCACCGAAAACGGCATCGCGCTATGGAACGGCAGCGACCTCCAGGGAGCGGGACGCTTTCCGAAAGGCTTTGCCAACAATCTTAAAATAAGAAACGTCTACGAAGACTCCGACCACAACCTCTATCTCATTCCCGACCGAGGCAAGATATTCCGCACCAACTTCAAGCTCACTGAATTCGGCCCCTTGAATGACAATCACGACGACCCCGGAACATTCTCGACATTCGCCATTGAGGATTCCGACGGTCAGATGTGGTTCGGAACGGAGAAAGGCCTTCTCAGATACGACAAACGCGGAAATTTCCACCTCTACAATCAAGGCGATGGCTTGTCGCATCAGGTTTTCAACCTTTGTAAACCCGTGACCGACTCCGACGGAAACCTTTGGATGGGCAACACGCGAGGCCTGATCAAACTCGACCTTGCGAAGCTGCGTGATACCGGGACGAAGCAGAATGTATATCTCGTGACAGACGTGCGTACAAACGGACGCAACATAAGTCCGCGCCTGCTCCCGTCAGGAGCAAAGAGCTCGAAACTCGCGCTCGTCAACAACGAAAACAACATCAGTTTCAGTATTTCCGACTTCAGCTACACCAATCCCGCCTACCGTTATGTAGAATACATGCTCCAAGGCTACGACAGCGAATGGCATCGCCTGGAAGGGCACGGCGACATCGTGTACTACGGATTACCGTCCGGAAAATACTCATTGAAAGTGCGTCCGTACGGCGCTCTCGAATATGAAAACGTGGTCGACCTTACCGTGAAACCCGGATTTGAGAACTGGACACTCATACTATATGCTTTCTGCGTTCTCTCGCTGTCGCTTGTTGTAATAGTCTACATAAAACACCGCCGCCGCACAAGCGCACCCATGGGCACGGAAGAAAGCCCCGCCAAAGCAGAAAACGCATCCGAAGGCCAATCCGAAGAGAAAACCAAAGAAAGATACAAAACCTCGCGAATCAGCGACGAAGAATGTAAACGACTTTTCAAAGTGCTTGAGAATATCATGAAAACGCAAAAGCCTTACACCAATCCCGACCTGAAGAGTTCGCAGCTTGCCGAGATGGCATCCACCACCGGACACGCCTTGTCATTCCTCTTCAACCAATATCTCAAGATCAGCTACTACGACTACATCAACAACTACCGCGTGGAAGAATTCAAACGCCTTGTGGCAACCGATGCCGCCGGGCGATACACGCTCTCAGCCATGGCCGACAAGTGCGGATTCTCGTCGCGAGCATCGTTCTTCCGCCACTTCAAAAGCATCACCGGAGTGACTCCGGCTGAGTACATGAAGTCGCGAATTTAGTATCAAATTATTGTGATACTTGCTGTATCAAATTCTTAAAACAACTAAAATTCAATGGGTTTAAAGCGTTAACATCCTATTTAATCAAGCGAGATTAAAAGAGTCTCAATTTAGTTTGCAGAAAGGAGAAATGGGAATAATTTTGCAATGTGACATTAAGCACAGAGCCATGTCACAGACCAGATCTAAACCATTTATAAACGACCTTAAAGTTGTGCTTGTGATGAAAACTCCAGCGACTACCAGAGAAGAACTAATCACGGAATCCTATCTCGAAAATCATGCCCGGGTGCTCCGATACATATCGGTGCGCGTCAACGACATTTTCGATGCCGAGAATCTTGCGCAGGACGTATGGATGCGTCTTCTGGAGAGCGGCGCGGAACTGTCGGAAGACACATTGACGCCCCTGATCTACACCATTGCCCGCAACCTTGTCAACGACTACCTGCGCAGGCTCTACCGCCGCCAGTGCATGCACGGTGAAATGCCGTCGCCCGACTCGGAATCAGTAGCATGTGCAAGTGCCGAATCTGAAATTGTGGCACGCGATCTCGCACAACTTGAAGAGCGCATGGTGGAGACACTTCCAACACAACGCCGCACAATATATATAATGAGCCGCTACGAAGAAAAGAGCGTCGACGACATCGCCACAGAACTCTCGCTTTCGTTCCGCACGGTCGAAAACCATCTGCGGCTCGGCCGCAAAGACGTGCGCGGCTTCATGAGCGCCATTGCCTGAAAACAATCAAACACTATTCTATAACCAATCAAAACACATCCGAATCCTTATGCGAAAGAGATTTCTGCCAATTGCGTCCCTGAAGCTGTCAATGCTCGGACGGATTGCTGCTGCGATGCTCGTCGCCGGAAGTCCGGTTCTGGCCTACGCCGAACCCGCTCCCGCCGAACAGCGTGCAGTCTCGACAGTGACCGGAGAGGTTGTTGACAACACCGGTGAGCCGCTCATCGGCGCCAGCGTGACCGTAAAAGGCCAGCAAGGCGGTGCTGTCACCGATATCGACGGTAAGTTCTCCATCAAGGCTCCCATGGGAGCAACCTTAGTTATCAGCTATGTAGGTTTCAAGTCAACAGAGGTAAAAGTGACATCGACCACCGTCAACGTCACCCTCGAAGAAGACTCCGCACTTCTCGATGAAGTGGTGGTAGTGGGTTACGGTACGCAGAAAAAAGCTACCATGACCGGCTCAGTCGCCGTAATCGACGAAAAGGCACTTGAAAACAAAGGAAATCTCTCCAGCCCCGTACAAGCGCTCCAGGGTCAGGTTCCCGGTGTTATCATCACCCGTAACTCCAGCGCCCCCGGTGACGAATCATGGAGCATGAGCCTCCGCGGCGCCGTGTCGAAAAACTCCGCAGCACCTCTTATCATTATCGACGGTGTTGAATACGAGAGCGTAAACGACCTGCGACTCATCAACCCCTCCGACATCGAGAGCATGAACTTCCTCAAGGACGCCGCTGCATCAATCTACGGTTCGAAAGCAGCCGGCGGTGTCGTGCTCATCACAACAAAACAGGCCAAGGCCGGCAAGGTGAAAGTTGACTACAACGGCTCCTTCACTTACAAGCATATCGGTCTTTCCGCCGAGCTCATGAGCCTTGACGAATGGTGCGACGCCGTGACAATGGCCCGTACCAACGACGGTTACAGCCCGCTGTCCGACACCTGGCTCAAATATGTGGCTCTCGCAAAGCAATACCGCGGAACATGGATCAACGGCAACCCTCTCGGAATGGCAAATGTCGACGATATGATGTTCTTCGACACCGACTGGCAGGACGTGATGTGGGGCGACTCTTGGAGCACACAGCACGAACTCAGCGTAAGTGGCGGTACAGAAAAGAACACTTACCGCTTCTCGCTCGGTTACATGTACGACGACTCAAACCTCAAATGGGGTAACAACAACAACCAGCGTATCAACCTGCGCCTTAACAACACAATGCAGCTTGCCCAGAACCTTACGCTGCAGAGTGTCATTTCATACAACCGTCAGGATCAGGTATCGCCCACTCAGATAGGCAGCGCACTCAAAGTCAACGCCCAGCAGCCCGGCTTCCCCGCATCAACAATCAGCGGCAAGCCCTACGCATGGGGCCGCGACTGGGTCACTCCCAACTGGGTGTGTGAGCTCGGCGGTGACAATGAGCTCAAAGTCAACGCCGTGAACATCAGCGAGACCCTCCGCTACGAAATCTTCAAGGGCTTCACCGCCAACGCCGTGCTCGGTTACAACCACTCCGAAGCCGTACGCGACCTGAAGAGCATCCCCGTCGACTTCTATCAGTACGACGACACCCCCGAGGTAACATCGCCGCTTCAGAAAGACACCTATTACGAGGCTACATCCAACCAGACCGACTTCTACTCGGTACAGGGCTACCTCAACTGGGTTAAGACCTGGCGCGAATCGCACAACCTCAGCCTTATGGCCGGTGTGCAGTATAACATGAAACAATATCAGGGAATCGGCGTCCGCACCGAAAACATCCAGCCCACGCTCGAAGTTCCCAACGGCACGGGCGAAATCTCCCTCAAGAGCGTATCCCGCTGGGAAGAAGCCATCATGTCGTACTACGGACGTGCCAACTACGACTTCCGCAACAAATACATGATTGAAGGCCAGTTCCGCTACGACGGAAGCTCCAAGTTCCAGAAAGAAAACCGCTGGGCCTTCTTCTGGGGTGCATCACTCGGCTGGCGAATCACAGAAGAAGCCTTCATGGAAGGCACCCGCGGATGGCTCAACGAACTCAAGCTCCGCGCATCCTACGGTAACGTGGGCAACCAGGCCGGTATCGACCGCTATGCAGGCGTGATGCTCTACAACATGAGCAGTACCGGCGGCAACATCATCGGCGGAAGCCTCGTGAGCACCATGGACACCAACGGCAAGCTCGTCAGCACCGACCGCACCTGGGAACGCGTCCACAACTATAACGTGGCCGTTGACTTCGGATTCCTCAACAGCCGCCTGCGCGGTACGGTTGAAGCCTTCTGGAAACGCACCAACAACATGCTCATCGACGTGCTCTATCCCGGCATCCTCGGCGACTCCGCCCCCACGGCCAACAAGGGTAAGTTCAAAGCATGGGGCTATGAAGGCAACATCAACTGGAACGACAAAATCGGCAACGTCACCTATCACGTAGGCGGAACATTCACCTACGTCGACAACCGCCTCGTCGACAACGGCGGCTCAGGCGCAATCCAGGCCGGTATGCGTTCCGACCGCGAGGGCTATCCTCTGAAATCAATCTTCGGCCTTCGCTACTGCGGCAAAATCCAGAACGAGGAACAGCTCGCCAAGTATAAAGACCGCTATCAGGACAATTCATCCGTAGGCAACATCAAGCTCCTCCGCGTGGGCGACAACATGTTTGAAGACGTCAACGGCGACGGCAAACTCGATGCCGAGGACTACGTTTACCTCGGAACCGACGACCCCAAAATCCAGTTCTCCTTCAACTTCGGAGCCGAATGGAACGGATTTGACGTCAACGTCATCTTCCAGGGCGCAGGTCGCCGCACCGTCTACCGCCGTCAGGGCAACGGAGGTTCCGACCCCTGGCAGATTCCCATGCGCGCCGTGTACATGAACAGCTCAAACCACTGGGTAGGCAACGTATGGAGCCCCGAAACTCCCGACAACCGCTACCCCACTCTCACCAACCAGGCTGATATCAACAACTACAACTACCAGTGCTCATCCTGGCTCGTGAACGACGGCAGCTATCTGCGTCTCAAAAACATCACTATCGGCTACTCTCTGCCCCAGAGCGTGCTCAAGAAGCAGAAAGCCCTCACAGCCGTACGCTTCTCCATCACCGGTACCGACCTTTGGGAAACAAGCCACATCAACGACGGATGGGACCCCGAAGCGGCATCCACTGTCACCAACATGGCGCGTTACCCCTTCAACCGCACATGGACATTCGGTGCAAACCTCACATTCTGACCGAACAGTTATTTAAGAAAACCAACTCATGAAAACATTATTCAAACATATAGCCTTCGGCGCACTGGCACTGATGTCGGCCTCGTGCCTCGAACTCAACCCGAAGGATCAGCTCGCCGATCCCGACCTGTGGCAGAAGCCCGGCGACTTCGAGAGCTTCGCCAACAAGTTCTACGACTGGATGCCGACCTTCGACCAGGTGTATGACAACCTACACGCCGACAAGCGTTCCGACCTGCTGATGGACAAGAACGCGAAAAACGTGTTCGCCAACGGTACGAACACCGTTCCTGAAGGCGACGGCGACTACACCGGTGCTTACAGCCACATCCGCCGCTGCAACCTTCTCATCCAGAACGCAGCCAAATATCCCACCGAATCCGAAATCCGCCAGCCCCTCGGCGAGGCCTATTTCTTCCGCGCATGGAACTATTTCGAGCTGGTGCAGAAATTCGGCGACGTGATTATCGTAGACGAACCCATCGACGTTGACGATCCCCGCATGAACGCCAAGCGCGACGACCGCGGCGACGTAATCGACTTCATCATTGAAGACCTCCGCAAAGCATCCGAACTCCTCAAATCCACCACCGAGGTTGAGGAAGGACGCGTAGGAAGCGAAGGCGCACAGGCTTTCCTGAGCCGCGTGGCTCTCTTCGAAGGCACATGGCAGAAATTCCGCAACAACGAATCCCGCGGCCATGACCTGCTTGATATCGCTGCCAAAGCAGCCCTGAACGTGATTGACTCCCGCAAGTTCGAGCTTTTCGCTCCCGCGGCTCTCGGCGACAGCGCCCAGAAGTATATGTTTATACTTGAAGACGTGACTTGCAACGGAGCCGGACTCCAGAAGAGCGCCAACAAGGAATACATCATCAAGCGCTGCTACCATGCCACCCTCAAGACCACCGGCAAGAACCTCACCACCGAAGTGCTCGCCAACGCCCAGTACGTTGCCGCCAAATTCGTGGACATGTACCTGTGCCAGGACGGTCTGCCCATCACCGTGTCGCCCCTTTTCAAAGGCTATGAGACAATCAAGAGCGAATGGATGAACCGCGACAACCGCATGCGCTACACCCTCATGCGTCCCGGCGACAACTTCTGGAGCAATGCCGAGAAGAACAGCCGTACCGACTGGAGCGGCAACGCAGCCGAAGTGGCCCGTGCCAAGTACAAGAATTTCGTTCCCAACTGGGGCAACGGTTACTTCCCCCAGAAGTGGGCTACCGAACGTGCCTGCAACGACCGCGACGAAAGCTACGACTATCCCGTGCTCCGCTACGCCGAAGTACTGCTCAACTACGCCGAGGCCGTGTACGAACGCGACGGACAGATTTCCGACCAGGATCTCAACATCTCGCTCAACCTTACCCGCCGACGCGTCAACAAGAGCATGCCCGCTCTCAGCAACGCCTTGGTTGCCGCCAACGGCCTGAGCATGCGTGAGGAAATCCGCCGCGAACGCACAATCGAGTTCTTCCAGGAAGGTTTCCGCATCGACGACCTCAAGCGCTGGAAAACAGCCGAGGTGGAAATGCCGATGGACTTCTGCGGCATCAAACACGTGGGCGAATGGCGCAACCGCTGGGCCAACCCCGGCTTCCCCACCAACACCGACGGCCGCCTTATCATCGAGACAGGCCGTGTATGGCAGGAGAAACACTATCTGCACCCGCTGCCCACAAGCCAGCTCCAGCTCAACCCGAATCTCGGACAGAACCCCGGCTGGGCTCAGTAACTCACCCTCTTAGATTATCAACAGAATGAAAACATACGTAAAAAGCATATTGGCACTGATGGGCGCCGCAGCCATCGTCACAGCATGTGACGACGACAAGCAGCTCACGCTCAACGGCTCCGAGACCAAGCTGTTGGAAACAATCACCTTCGAGGTGAGCGACGTGCTTCCGCTTGCCGTGGGCATGGACTCCACACTTGTATATACATTCGGCCCCGAAAACTGCGACGACACTTCCATCATCTTCTCATCTTCCGATGAAAGCATCGCCACAGTGGATCAGGACGGAACAATCCACGCCCTCAAAGTAGGACAGGCCACTATCACAGCACTGCCCGGACTCGGATTCCCCATTTACGAGGCTCAGGCCTCGGTGATTGTGGAAGTAATTCCCGAAGTCATCAAGATTACGGAAATCAAAGTAACCAACACCACTCCCGCGGCTGAAGACGGCAAGATCTACGTTACCGACGAACTTCAGATGGCCGCAGAGATTCTTCCCGAAGACGCTACCTATACCCGCCTTATCTGGACTTCCTCCGACGAGAAAATCGCCACTGTGGACCAGACAGGCAAGGTAATCTGCGTTGCCGAAGGTGATGTAACCATCTACGCCAACTCCACCGACAAGAGCGGAGTACGCGGCGGCTACAAGTTCCACATTGACAAATACATCGCTGCCGAACGCGTGACAATCAAGCCCCTCGACGGCCCCGTATGCTGGACTCTCGGCTCCTTCCCGCTTGAAGTAACCTACGAACCCACCGGCGCAACCGTAGGCTCCGTAGAATGGAGCACCGACGACGAATCCGTTGCCACCGTACACCGCGGAGTAGTCACACCCCAGGGCTTCGGCAACTGCAACATCACCGCCAAATGTGCCGAAACAGGCGTGACAGCATCCGTGACCGTAGTTGTCGACAAGGGCTGGTACATCTGGGATAACACCAACCAGTGGAACTGGTGGGAAGTTGCCAACGATGCCGCTCCCGACACTCGCACCGACAAGTGGTGGCACGTTGAGATGCCCGATCCCAACGGTGGAAAATGGGGACGTAACATCCGCGTCAAAGGCATCAGCCACTCCAACCCCATCGTGATGCATCTCAAATCGTATCCGGTTCTCGCCGTAAGAATGACTAAACTCAACGGTGGCGTGTCGAAACTTGACGACGCCGTGGCAAACGGCTATGACGCCAAACGCGCAAAAGAGCTCAACCCCGGCAACGGTATAGACCTCGGCGACGGCACACAGCTCCTTATCTACAACCTCGGCGCCAACTACGAAGGCGTTGACGAAGTGGGCTTCCGTGTGTTCCAGTTCAAGATCACCGACATTCCCAACGGCAACGTAGACCCCTCCGAAGCCTACTACAACGTATATTGGATCCGCACGTTCAAGTCTGAGGACGAAGCCAAAGACTTCGCCGCAGCTCAGGTGAGTGCAGGAGAATAAATGAACAATAAACCGACCAAAAAGATATGAAAAAGATATATTCTATCATCATGTCGGCAGCCGCTCTGCTCGCAACAGCCACAAGCTGTTGCGAGATAGAGCACGGCACCACCGATATTGATTCCTGGCCCATGCCCGGAGCCACCTATCCCACGGTGACATACACGCTCAATCACCCCTGCATGCTCCACAGCGCCGAAGACATCGAATACACAAAAGCTCACCTCGGCCAAAGCCCCTGGGCGGAAGGCTATCAGAAACTCCTCACCAGCGGTTACTGCAACAACAACTACACCGCTTCTCCGGTGAAGTACCTTGCCCGTCTTGATAATAATAACTGGGGCGACGGTGGCGGACGCTGGGATGATGCAGGCCTGCGCGACGAGTATTATCCCGGTATTCACAACAACTACACCAACTTCTTCCGCGACTGCGCCGCAGCCTACCAGCTCGCTCTCAAATGGCAGCTCTCCGGCGACGGTCAGGCCGCTGCCGCTGCCTGCAAGATTCTTGAGGACTGGGCAGCCGTGAACCAAGGTATCCTCCTTGGCCGCGACAAGTGGAAAGACGACGTTATCGACTCCAACGAATACCTCATCATGTTCCAGATCCATCAGGCAGCCAATGCCGCCGAACTCCTCCGCGACTACAACGGATGGGGTCAGGGCGAACAGTTCACCGCCGTTAAAGACTGGCTCGTGACCTACTTCTACCCCTTCTGCTCCAAGTTCCTGAAGATGAACGACACCGACCACTGGTGGATGAACTGGGACCTCGCTTCCATGACAGCCATGATTTCAATCGGTATCCTCGCCGACGACCAGGACATCATCAATGAAGCCACCCAGCACTTCAAGAGCGGACGCGGCCCCGGCTGTATCATGGGCAAAGGCATCATCGAGATATTCGACGACCCCAGCGGCTCCGGCGAAAAGCTCGCCCAAGGCAATGAATCAGGCCGCGACCAAGGTCACAACACCCTCTGCGCCATCATGCTCGGCACATTCTGCCAGATGGCTCTCAACTGCGGCGAAGACCTCTTCGCTTTTGAAGGCGGCCGCGCCATAGCTTTCGCACAGTACGTTGCCAAGTACAACCTTGTACGTCCCGAACTCGGAACAAATTACAGCACCGACGGCCTTAGCGACGCATCCTTCAAATACTCCGACCGCACGATGCCCTTTACCGAATACAGCTACAACGGTGGCACCATGAGCGCAATCTCGGGCGCAGGCCGCGGCACTGTACGTCCCGGTTGGGACATTTGGGCAGGCTACTGCAAGAGCCATGACGTACCCGGCAAATATGTTACCGAAATGGCCGAACACTTCCGTCCCGACGGCGGCGGCGGTCACTACGGCGGCAATTCCGGCGGTTTCGACCAGCTTGGTTTCTCCACTCTCATGCACCATCGTCCCTAATCAATCTGCTGGTGTTACAGAACATGATTAATCAAATAAACCAGTGAACGCAAACGCGCGTCCGAAGGACGCTGATTATTCAGTAACCGGGTACACCGCAGGCTTTCAGCCGGAGGTGTGCCCGGTATATAACACCCGTTAAGATGGCGTCCGGAGGACGCCGATTTGTCCTCAAATGGCTATTGCGCATGTTCTGAGACAAATGTACCCCTTATCAATCCTACCAAATAATCCAATCATGAAAAAAATATTCCCCGCACTACTTCTTACCTCTCTTCTGGGCATATCCGCCCAGGCCCGCATCATCACCTATCCCGCAGGCGAAGGCGTGAAAACCACCGATGCCTACACCGTCCGCGTCCGTCAGGCAGGCACTGAATGGAACAACGTGGCCGTATATCCGGTGAAAGTAGACGAAGTGAGGGGAACAAAACACCATGTTGAAATCTCAAGCATGGCCTACTTCGATTTCGACGGCACTCCGGTCGAGATTGAAGTGACATCCCACACTGCGGCCATCGACACCGCACGCATCCGTCCCCTCTCCTACGACATCACTCCCTCCTACGTCCGCGGCGACTCCGTGCTTCGTTTCACACTCGACTCGCCCCGTAATCTCTCCGTGGAAATCAACGGCGACATCTTCCACAACCTCCAGCTATTCGCCAATCCGCTCGACAGTCGGCGTCCGTCGGCAAAAGCGCTCCGGAACCTGAAAAAACAGAAAAACCTCATATACTTCGCCCCCGGCTATCATAAGCTCCCCGGCGACACACTCCGTATTCCTTCCGGCACCACCGTGTATGTTGACGGCGGCGCACGCGTGGCCGGACAGCTCATTGCCGACCGCGCCCGCGACATACGCATCTATGGCCGCGGCGAAATCCATCCCGAAGGACGCGGTGAAGGAATCTACATCAAGCGTTCGCGCAACATCGACATCGAAGGCGTTATCGTGACACAGGTGCCCGTGGGCGAAAGCGATTCCGTCACAATCACCAATGTAAAATCCATCAGCAGCTACGGCTGGGGCGACGGCATGAACGTGTTCGCCTCGTCCAATGTGACCTACGACAGTGTTTTCTGCCGCAACAGCGACGACTGTTCCACCGTCTACGCCACCCGCAAGGGCTTCAACGGCGGTTGCCGCAATATCCTGATGAAGAACTCGACACTCTGGGCCGACGTGGCTCATCCCATCATGATAGGCCTGCATGGCAACGCCGAGGGCTGCGACACAATAAGCAACATCGTGTACCGCAACATCGACATCCTCGACCAGCAGGAGAAACAGATTGACTACCAAGGATGTTTCGGCATCAGTTGCGGCGACAACAACGTGGTTGAGAATGTAACATTCGACAACATACGCGTCGAGGACTTCCGTCAGGGACAGCTCGTCAACATTCGCATCTTCTTCAACAAGAAATATTGCCTTGCACCGGGTCGTGCAATCCGCAACATACTTTTCAAAGACATCACCTACAACGGACACCGTGCCGAACTCTCGATTATCGCAGGGTACGACAGCGAGCACACCGTCGAGGGTATCACGTTCGAGAACCTCGTGATAAACGGCGAGCGCATAAGCGACAACATGCCCGGAAAGCCGGCCTGGTACAAGACCGGCGACATGTGCCGCTTCTTCATCGGCGAACACGTCCATAACGTAGTATTCAAATAACCACGAAAAATCACATCCACCATGAGAATAGCAAGCATCGCAGTGGCAGCGCTGATATCGCTCTCGGCGGCAGCGGCTTCCGGAATCAAACACCCCTCACTGCTTTTCACGCCCGACCGCGTGGAAAAAGCCGTGAAATCATGCAAATCCGATACCGCCCGTGAGGCCGCATGGCAGAAAATCAAAGCCGAGGCCGACATACAGCTCAAAAAGGGCGACGTGCGCAAACTCGAATATCCCGCCCTGGCCTATCAGATTACAGGCGACCGCAAGTATGCAGAGAAGATTCGCGAAGTACTGCTCAAGACCGCAAAAACCGAATCATGGGGCGACCGCGAAATGCTTGCCCGCAATCCGGCGTGGCGCAGCGAGCTGCAGATGGCTCACCGAGCGTTCCAACTTGCAGTGGCCTATGATGCCGTGTACAGCTTCCTCACTCCCGCCGAGCGCAAGGAAATCGCCACGGGGCTTTGGCGTCTTGCCGTTGAGCCGCTGACAGGCGACTGGGTGAGCGAGCCAACCCGCATCCACTCACTCAACTCCATGGGCCACAACTGGTGGACGTCCTGCGCCGGGATGGGCGGCCTGCTCGCTCTTGCAATCTCAAACGAAATCCCCGAAGCTGCCGTGCGTGCCCGTGAGGTTGTCGAGGCACTCCCCGAATGGTTCGACTTCGCAGGAGACGTAATCCAGCACAAACCCAAGACTTTCGACCGCGACGGCGGAATGTACGAAAGCATCAACTATGCCAGCTTCGGCACAACCGAGGCTCTGCTCATGCGCATGGCATGGCTCAACAGCCACCCCGGAGAGAAACTTGAGGATATCCCTCAGATGGACATGCTTCCGTCGTTTTTCAGCCATGTAGCCTATCCACGCACCGGTATACTGTACAGCATCAACTTCGGCGACAGCCACAAGAACGTGACCGGCGAAAGCTCCATGCTGCTTGCCTACAACATGGGCGTGGAAGACCCCGCGACACTTTGGTACACAACCCAAGTGACACCCGGACAGCACCGTGAAGGCTTCCCCATGCACTTCCCTATGGGATTCCTCTACACTCCCGACCTGTCCAAAGCGCCCTCCACTCCCGACCTGCCGACCTCGCACCTGTGGGAAGACTTCGGATGGGCCACAATGCGCGACTCGTGGGACAAGGACGCCACCATGCTTGCCATAAAATCCGGCATGACATGGAACCACTCGCACGCCGACGCGAATTCATTCATCCTCTTCCACAAAGGCACCGACATCATAAAAGACGCAGGCAACTGCAGCTACGGAAAACCCGAATACCGCAACTACTTTTTCCAGACCGACGCACATAATGTAGTGAAATTCAACGGCGAGGGTCAGCCTCGCCATCAGCAGTACCACGGCACGATGCTACCCGGAAGCGTATCCGGACTTGTCGACGGCGGCAACATCAAATATGTCCTTGCAGACGGAACAGGCCCCATGTCGCACCTGCTAAACCGTAATTTCCGCCATTTCCTGTGGATTGACAATGTAATCTATATCATCGACGACCTCGGAAGCCACACTCCGGGCGAATTTGAATGGCTGTGGCATCCCGGAGGCAAAGCCGTGAAGCGCGGTTTCGACCTCGAGGTTTCCGACGGCGAAAATTCCGCAGTGGCCGTGCGTCCGCTGTATCCGCGCCCCCTTGCATACAGTAATTTCGTACACGACTATCCCGAAGATCTATGGTGGGAAACCATTGAAGGCCCGACCGAAGATCTCTCCGGAAAAGAAGAATATTGGTCGTTCCATCTTCCCGGAACATGCGACCGTGTCAAGGGCGTAACCGCTGTAATCCTGAAAGACAGCGTGAATCAGAAAATACTCCCGAAAATCGAACGCCGCGAGGGCAAGGACTGGATTGGCCTGCGCGTGACCGACAAGGGGAAAGTGACCGACATCTACATCAATCAGCTTGCCGACGGACGCCTGATGCACCTCAATTCATGGATTGAGGCCGACGGATGGAACACCGACGCCTACATGCTGGCCGTGAGCTATCCCGAAGGCTCAAAAGCAGCCGATTCCAAGGAAGTTTTCATAGGTCACGGCAGCTCGCTCCGCCGCGGAACTGATGTGTATTTCTCTTCGCTGTCGAAACTCAATGTGATTGCCAAGGAAGCAGGCGGCCGCCTTGACCTAAATGTTGCCGGACAGCCGCGACTTAATTTCAAATATAAATCCTCGGCTCCCGCAGTCACCCTCAACGGCTCAAAGACAAAAGCTACAAAAGAAAAATCACTCCTTAAAATAAAGACTTCGCCCAAATGAGACTTCCCGTATTTCTGCTGGCTTGCGCCTGCATCACAATACCCCTCTCAGTCAAAGCCCAGTCGGTATATCCGGGGCAGCACCACGGAAAAATCAAGGTGGAGACCTCCGCTCCGCACAAGGTGGAGAGCTTCGACCTCAAGGACGTGCGGCTCCTTCCCGGACGAGTGAGAGACAACCTCGAACGCGACTCGGCATGGCTTGTGTCGCTTCCCGTCAACCACCTCCTGCATAGCTTCCGCAACAATGCCGGAGTGTTTGCCGGACTGGAAGGCGGCTACGAAAGCGTGCCAAAACTCGGTGGCTGGGAATCGCTCGACTGCGATTTGCGCGGCCATACGACAGGCCATGTCCTCTCGGCCTACGGCCTGATGTACGCAGCAACAGGCGCGGAAGTGTTCAAGCACAAAGCCGACAGCCTTGTGGCCAGACTTGCCGAAGTGCAGGAGGCTCTCGGCTCAGGCTATCTGAGTGCATTTCCCGAAGAACTCATCAACCGAAACCTCCGCGGCAAAAGCGTGTGGGCGCCCTGGTACACCCTGCACAAGATTTTTTCCGGACTCATCGACCAATATCTCTACAGCAACAACGACCAAGCCCTTGAGATAGCGCGGAAAATGGGACTCTGGGCCTACGGCAAACTCATGAATCAGACCGAAGAAACCCGCCGGCTCATGCTCCGCAACGAGTTCGGGGGAGTCAATGAGGCCTTCTACAACCTCTATGCCGTAACCGGCGACGAGAGATTTGCCGAACTCGCGCGTTACTTCTATCACAACGACGTGATCGACCCTCTTGCGGCAGGCAACGCCGACTTCGGCACCAAACACACCAACACGTTCATTCCCAAGGTCATTGCCGAGGCAAGAAATTATGAATTGTCCGGTGATGAAAACAGCCGCGACATAGCGCGCCTGTTCTGGAACGAAGTGACGGGGCATCATTCATTCGCCACAGGCTCGTGCAGCCAGAAAGAGCACTTCTTCGACACATCCAGGTTCTCCAAATATATCAACGGCTACACAGGCGAAACCTGCTGCACCTACAATATGCTCAAGCTGTCGCGCCATCTGTTCTCATGGGATGCCGCCGCGGAAGTGGCCGATTACTACGAACGTGCCCTTTACAACCACATCCTCGCCCAGCAGGATCCCGAATCAGGGATGGTGTGCTACTTCCTGCCCCTGCAAAGCGGAGCGTTCAAAGTGTACTCCACACCCCGCCACTCCTTCTGGTGCTGCGTGGGCAGCGGATTCGAAAGCCACGCCAAATATGCCGAGGGTATTTACTACCACAACGACACCGAATTGTACGTCAACCTCTTCATTCCCTCCGTACTCACTTGGAGCGACAAAGGCATCGTGATGCGTCAGGAAACGTCTTTCCCCGAATCCGAAAAGACCGTATTCACTCTTGACGAGGCTTCAGGCAAGGAGCTTACTCTCAAACTCCGTTACCCCTCGTGGAGCGGAAAGCCTCTTGTCAGAATCAACGGCAAAAAGGTAAATACATCTTCGACCAAACCGTCATCGTATATCTCCCTGAAGCGCAAATGGCGCAAAGGTGACACGGTGGAGGTGACATATCCGATGAGTCTGCACATGGAAAGGACACCCGATAATCCTGCGCGCGCCGCCGTGCTCTACGGTCCTGTCGTGCTCGCAGGCGACATGGGAACCGAAGGCATCGAAGCTCCTGCTCCGTTCTCCGATCCTACGGTAAGAAACGATTATTACACCTACAATTACCGGATTCCGGCTTCGCTGCCAACTACCTTGCGCATAAATGCCGGAAAGCCCTCCGATACGATAACACGCCTTGACGGAACCCTGCGCTTCACATCTTCCGAAGGCCATACACTCATACCTCTGTACGACGCACATCGCTGCCGATATGTGGTGTACTGGGATATTAACGATTCAACAACTGCCAACTGATTATGAAAGCAAGCATAGCCATACTCGCGACAGGACTTGCCATTTCAGCAAGTGCCGCCGACCTCACTCTTACATCGCCCGACGGACGAAACCGTGTGGTATTCGCCAAAGACGGCGCCGAACTTTCCTACTCCATAACACGCGACGGGAAAGACTTTATCCTGCCGTCACGTGCCGGACTTGAAATCGACAACCGCGTGTGGGAAATGGCTCTCGGCAAGCGCGACCTCGCGCAGCCGGATTCGTGGATGGAGCTTCTCACGGTGGATTCCGTAAGCATCCATGCGCCGGTGGATTCAATCTGGCATCCGCTCTACGGCGAACGCTCAACCGTGCGCGACCGATTCAACTCGGCCACGCTGCACACCTCGCGCAAAGATAAAAGCAACTACCGTCTTGACATCGAAGTGCGCGCCTACGACGAGGGCGTGGCCTTCCGTTACTTCTTCCCCGAGCATCCGGCGGCAATATTCCACAAGGTCGTGGATGACCTTACGGATTACTCTTTCCCCGAAGGCACAATGGCTTGGAGCGAGCAATGGGCACAGGCTACTTTCGACTATACACCCGTCGACAGCATCACGCGTCCGGCCGAACGCGCCCTCACGCTCGAACTTCCATCGGGACAGTGGGCGGCCATACTTGATGCCGACGTTGACGACTGGTGCCTTACCAAGTTGCAGGCACGCAGCGACCGTCCCGGCACCCTGCGCTCGGTGATGTACTCCCCGGTGGATATTGTCACCTACTACGCAACTCCCTGGAAAATAATCATGACAGCCGACACACCGGGGCAACTTCTGGAGAACAACGACATAGTTCTAAACCTCAATCCGCGTGCTACGGGTGATTTCTCATGGGTGCGTCCCGGAAAGATCATGCGTTCGCCCATTTCCACCGAAATGGGACTCAAAACAATCGACTTCTGCGCCGAACACAATATTCCCTACATGCTCTACGACTGGCAATGGTATATGCCCTGCACAAGCCACGACGGCGACGCAACCAAAGTGGTTGACAAGGTGGACATGCCGCGTGTGATTGCCTACGGAAAAGAGAAAGGCGTGGGCGTGTGGCTCTACGTCAACCAACACGCGCTCATGAAGCAGATGGACGAGCTTTTCCCCTTGCTGAACAAATGGGGAGTGGCCGGTGTGAAATCCGGATTCGTGCAATACGCATCCCACCGCTGGGCCACATGGCTTCACGACATGGTGCGCAAGGCTGCCGACAATCATCTGCTCATGAACATCCACGACGAATTCCGCCCGTCAGGTTTCTCACGTACCTGCCCCAACCTTCTGACTCAGGAAGGTATCTGCGGCAATGAGGAATTTCCCGACGCGACCCACAACGTGACGCTGCCCTTCACACGCATGCTCAACGGCGCCGCCGACTACACCATCTGCTACTACGACAAGCGGCTCCGCAACACGCACGCACATCAATTGGCTGCCTCACTGGTGTTTTACAGCCCCTTGCAGACGATTTTCTGGTACGACAACCCCACTCTTTATGGCGGAGAGCCTGAAATCAAATGGTTTGAAGACCTTGAGACGACATTCGACGACACACGCGTCCTTGCAGGCTATCCCGGCAAGAACATCGTGATGGCACGCCGCAAAGGTGATGTATGGTTTGCGGCTGCGATGACCGGAAACGAAGGCTCTTCCGAAGTAATGGACCTTTCGTTTCTCACACCGGGCCGCAAATACATGGCTGAAATATACACCGACGGCGACGAAAAGGTGAAAACCCGCACACGCGTTAAAATCGAACGCAAAAAAGTTTCATCCAAGGATAAACTCCATTTCGATCTCAAGCCCCGCGGTGGAGTTGCTGTAAGGTTTACAACACTTGATTGAGTGCGGCGCCCCTCTCGGTCGTATTAACAGATGAATCACCGGTCAATAAGATTATCATTGAACAGGAGATAGAATTAGTTTCTGAATATATATGAACAAATTGGTATTTTTAATCGCAATGCTCAGCTCTACGGTCGCCGTGATGGCGGCTGTGGAGCCTCACATTGTATCCAATCCGGCCAATATATCAGGCAAGACATTTGCCAACCCCATAATACATGCCGACTACTCCGATCCTGATGCCGTGGCATCGCCCGACGGACGTACTTTCTACATGACGGCATCCAGCTTCCAGTGCACTCCCGGTCTGCCGATTCTGAAATCGACCGATCTTGTCAACTGGGATATAGTCAACTACGCCCTCGACTCGGTTCCTCCGGTCGATTTCTATGCCGGAACCGAACTTCCGCGCCACGGCAAAGGCGTATGGGCGCCCTGCATGCGCTACCACAATGGTGAATACTATATTTATTGGGGCGACCCCGATTTCGGAATTTATATGGTGAAGGCCGAGAATCCCGAAGGCCAATGGAGCGAACCGGTGCTCGTGCGCGCAGGAAAAGGCCTCATCGACCCCACTCCGCTTTGGGACGAGGACGGCAAGGCATATCTTGCAAATGCCTGGGCCGCTTCCCGCAGCGGATTCAACAGCGTAATAACCGTGAGCGAGATGTCGGCCGACGGCACACGTCTCATTTCCAAGCCACGAATCGTATATGATGGCAACGATGGCGTAAACCATACCATCGAAGGCCCGAAACTCTACCGCCGCAACGGCTACTATTACATCTTCGCCCCTGCCGGAGGCGTGGTGGACGGATGGCAGCTCGTGCTCCGCTCCAAGAATATCTACGGTCCTTACGAGCCACGCATTGTTATGGCACAAGGTAAATCCTCCGTCAACGGGCCCCATCAGGGAGCTTGGATAAGCACCGCGGCAGGCGAAGACTGGTTTATCCACTTTCAGGACAAAGGCGCCTATGGGCGTGTAATCCATCTCAATCCCATGCAATGGCATGAAGATTGGCCTGTAATCGGAAATGACACCGATGGCGACGGTTGCGGCGACGCTGTGGAGAAATGGACCCGTCCCGCCGGGCTCACTGCCTATAATCCCAATACAACAACTTCTTCTGAAGCCCTTTTCCAGTGGCATGCCAACTATTCCGACTTCTTCGGATTCCCCGGCGGACAGTCATTAATGCGACTCTACGGCCACACCCTCAGCAAAGACTTCGTGAACATCTGGGAGGTTCCCAACCTGTGGCTCCAAAAGTTTCCTGCCGAGGAATTTACCATGACCGCAAACCTCCGCGTATCGGCAAAATCCAATACCGAAGGTGGCTCGTCAGGTATCGTGGTGATGGGATGGGACTATTGCCGGCTCGGACTTGAAAAGCGCGGCGACTCATTTGTTCTCACATCGGCCACATGCACCGACGCCGAGCAAGGAACGCCCGAGACCAAAAACGAAATAGCCACCTTCAAGCCCTCACGCATCTATGAAGCCGGACTGCATCCCAACATGGAACTTGACATCACTCTGCGCGTGAAAGTTAGCAAAGGCGGTCGGTGCACATTCAGTTACAGCACCGACGGCGGCAAGAAGTTTACACACGTAAAGGGTCTGACATTCCGCGCACGTGCCGGAAAATGGATTGGAGCCAAAACCGGTTTCTACTCCATCACCCCCGGCGGCGACCGTCCCTGGCTTGACGTACTATCCGTGAATATTGATTAAAACCATACATAAACCATATCTTACAAGTATAATTCAGATTATGCGTTTCCCTGCGATTATAATCCTCTCATTCCTCATTTCGGGTTCATGCGCATCCAACGTCGGAACTGCGACAGTCGATGTTGACGATGCAATCACATACTGCGACACCCAGATTCGCCGCACCCTCCATGCGCTGCATCAGGATTCCGTGGACTACACGATGATGCCCCGCAACATAACCGGCAGCGACACCACATGGTATTGCAGCAAGGTCACTCCTGACGAATGGTGCGCCGGATTCTGGCCCGGTGTGCTCTGGTACAACTATGAGCTTACCGGAGATACCGCCATAATGAACGAGGCTACAAATTTTACCGAATCACTTGAATACCTGTCGCAGCGTCCGATTTTCGACCACGACCTCGGATTCCTGATGTTCTGCAGCTACGGAAACGCATACCGCCTGACACACAACCCCAAATTCAAGGAGGTGATACTTGCTTCGGCCGATTCCCTCGCCACGCTCTACAATCCCAACGTGGGCACTCTGCTTTCATGGCCCCGCAATGTCAGCATACTCGGCGGACACAACACCATCATGGACAACATGATTAACCTCGAAATGCTCTTCTGGGCCGCCAAGAACGGAGGCGACAGAAAACTCTACGATATTGCCGTGAAGCATGCCGAGACAACGATGAAATATCAGTTCCGCCCCGACTACTCCTGCTACCACGTGGCCGTGTACGACCCCGAGACCGGAGGATTCATCAAGGGCATGACCCATCAGGGATATGCCGACAATACAATGTGGGCCCGCGGACAGGCTTGGGCAATCTACGGCTACACCATGGTGTACCGCGAGACCCGCGACCCGCGTTTCCTCGACTTCGCATGCAAGGTGACCGACGTATATCTCAACCGCCTCCCCGAGGACTATGTGCCCTATTGGGATTTTGATGCTCCCGGTATTCCGGCAGTTCCGCGCGATGCCTCGGCAGCATGCGTCGTAGCTTCCGCTCTGCTCGAGCTTCAGGAATATTGCTCCGCTCATGATGCCGCACGCTACAAGGATGCGGCCATCAAGATGCTCACATCGCTCAGCAGCGACAGCTACCGCTCGGGACAGGCGCGGACATCGTTCCTCGACCACTCGACGGGACACCATCCCGAAGGCAAGGAGATTGACGCAGCCATCATTTACGCCGATTATTACTATATCGAGGCACTGACCCGACTTAAGCGTCTCGGCGTCCACGCCGACGCCCTGGCCTCCCTCTGATGCAATAATATTGCATTTAGATACAACAAAACATAAAAATAGAAAAAACAAAACATCGAAAAACCCGGATTTATTAAATTTTTAATTCCGGGTCTTTTCTTTAATTAGTAACTTTGCAAACATAAGCTCACGTTACAACACAACCGATAATACCAATACCGGATGAAAAAAATCACAAAAACTCTCGCCGCCGTGCTCGCTTGCGCAGGCATGGCATCATGCGCGGAACATTCAATGGAAATAGTTCTAACAAACACTCTCGATTTCGACCGCAACGGCGAAATGGTGGAGATTGTTCCCGACTTTGCCGCGGCCAACTATTACGTACTCAATTCCGAGGGAGTTGAAGTGCCTTCGCAGTTTACTCACGACAGTCTGCTCATTTTCCGTGCTGACGTCGCTGCCAATTCCAAGGCAGTCTACAAAGTATTCGCCTCCGATACCGCACACGTATATCCTCAGATTGCATGCGGACGCATATATCCCGAACGTGCCGATGATGTGGCATGGGAAAACGAACTTATCGGATTCCGCGTCTACGGCCCCGCAACCCAGGCCAAAGGCGAACGCGCTTTCGGCTACGACGTGTTCCTGAAGCATACTTCTGACGAACCCATGCTCGAAAAACTCTATAAAGTGGAGTGTGATCCGGTGACTTGGCAGAAGGCCGATTCCCTCCGTAAAATAGACAATAATCTGGCAGAAGAATTCATAAAGACCTTCTCCTACCATATCGACCACGGCCTTGGCATGGACTGCTACGCGGTAGGCCCGACATTAGGCGCCGGCGCTCCCGGTGTGCTTTCCGCCGACACTATCGACTACTCCTGGTGCTACGAAACAGCCGAGGTTCTTGACAACGGCCCACTCCGCTTTACCGTACGTCTCACTTTCCCCAAACGCGAAATCGCCGGAAATGAAGATGTTGTGGAAACACGTCTCATCAGCCTTGACGCAGGAAGCTACCTCAACAAGTCGCAGGTAAGCTACTCTGCGCCCGATGCAGGCCTGAATACGGTTGTAGGCTTCCCCCTTCGTGACAGTTCGGCCACCTATGCCGAAAACGGAGTTGTGGCCTACGCTGACCCGACCCAAGGCCCTGACAACGGAAAGGCTCTCCTTGGCATTGTTGCTGCGGATGGAGCTTTCGCCGAATACAGGAATATCGACAACCATATCCTCGGCATTTCATCATCGGAATCACAAGCACCTTTTGCCTACCGCTGGGGTTGTGCCTGGGATCGCGAACAAATCAAAAACCTCAACGATTGGACCGCGCATCTGAACCGCGTTCGCCTTACCGACGCCAATCCTCTTACTTCTAAATAAAACCATCATTATACGACTATGATTAATTTCTCACTTGAGGGCAAGGTAGCTCTCGTAACTGGTGCCGCCTACGGCATCGGACTCGCCATAGCTCAGGCTTTTGCCGAAGCCGGCGCAAAAATCGTATTCAACTGCTCGCGTCAGGAAACCGTTGACCGCGGACTCAAGGCATATAAGGAACTCGGCATCGACGCCAAGGGCTATCTCTGCGACGTGACCGATGAAGAGGCTGTGAAGGCCATGGTGGCGGACATCGAGGCTACCGTCGGCACTATCGACATCCTCGTCAACAACGCCGGCATCATCAAGCGTATTCCCATGGAGGAAATGGCCGTCGAGGACTTCCGCCGCGTGATCGACGTCGACCTCATCGCTCCCTACATCTGCGCCAAGGCTGTGATTCCCGGAATGATCCGCAAGGGACACGGCAAAATCATAAACATCTGCTCGATGATGAGCGAGCTCGGACGCGAGACCGTGAGCGCCTACGCAGCTGCCAAGGGCGGTCTGAAGATGCTAACACGCAACATCTGCTCCGAATTCGGCGAACACAACATCCAGTGCAACGGCATTGGCCCGGGCTACATCGCCACCGAGCAGACAGCACCGCTGCGCGAGCTCCAGCCCGACGGAAGCCGCCATCCATTCGACCAGTTCATCATATCGAAAACTCCGGCAGGACGCTGGGGCACCCCCGAAGACCTCATGGGACCGGCCGTATTCCTTGCCTCCGACGCCTCCGACTTCGTCAACGGCCACGTCCTCTACGTCGACGGCGGCATCCTCGCCTACATCGGAAAGCAACCCAAGTAAGACGTTATTTTGTGGGTGAAAAGTGAAGGGTGAAATTTTGAAAATCGGTGATTTTCAAGTGAAGTGAATAGTTCTTGCGGTATTTGATGGACGGTGGAACATTCCTTTCTCCTAATTTCCAACGCATTTATCTTCACTTTTCACCTTTCACTTTTCACCAAAATAAAAATGGAAAATATTTTTTCTTACATAATCGGGCTGGGGGCGGCGGTGATGATGCCGGTCATCTTCACCGTGCTCGGACTCTGCATCGGAATCAAATTCGGCAAAGCGCTCATGTGCGGACTCAAAGTCGGCGTGGGCTTCATCGGCCTCTCCATCGTTACGGCCCTGCTCACCTCGGCGCTCGGCCCTGCTCTCAATGAAGTCGTGGGCATCTATGATCTTCAGCTCCAGGTATTCGACATGGGCTGGCCTGCCGCCGCTTCTGTGGCCTACAACACTGCTGTGGGAGCGTTTATCATACCGGTATGCCTCGGGGTAAATATACTCCTGCTTCTCATCAAAGGCACCCGCACAGTCAACATCGACCTTTGGAACTACTGGCATTTCGCCTTCATCGGCGCCGTGGTGTACTTTGCTAGCTCATCGCTGCTGTGGGGCTTTTTCGCAGCCATCATATGCTACGTAATCACGCTTGTAATCGCCGACATCACCGCTCCGCGCTTTCAGGGCTTCTACAAGGACATGGAAGGAATCTCCATTCCCCAGCCTTTCTGTGCAGGATTCGTACCCTTTGCATGGGCCATCAACAAGGGTCTTGACAAAATCCCCGGCATGAACCGTCTCGAAATCGACGCCGAAGGTCTCAAGAAGAAATTCGGCATCCTCGGCGAACCTCTGTTCCTCGGTGTGATTGTAGGCATCTGCATCGGTCTGCTCACCTGCACAAGCGGAGCACAGGCCGTCGATAAAATACCCTACATTCTCGGACTCGGTATCAAGATGGGAGCCGTGATGGAACTGATTCCACGCGTGACAGTACTCTTCATCGAAGGTCTGAAACCCATTTCCGACGCCACACGCGAGCTCATCGCACGCCGTTTCAAGGGCGCCGAAGGCCTCAGCATCGGCATGAGTCCCGCGCTCGTGATCGGACATCCGACCACACTTGTGGTGTCGCTGCTGCTCATTCCCGTAACCCTTCTTTTGGCGGTTGTACTTCCCGGCAACCAGTTCCTCCCCCTGGCATCACTGGCAGGAATGTTCTACATCTTCCCCCTTGTGTTGCCCTACACCGGAGGTAACGTAATCAAGACCTTCATCGTGGGTCTCGTGGTGATAGTACTGTCGCTGCTTATGGTTACAAATCTCGCTCCGTTCTTCACCGAAGCCGCACGCGACGTCTACGCCAACACAGGCGACGCCGCCGTTGCAATTCCCGAAGGATTCTCCGGAGGCAGCCTTGACTTTGCCGGAAGCCCTCTGGCATGGCTCATTTTCCAATGCTGCCACAACCTGCACGTAATAGGCTCATGCGCAATCGGCGTTGCCACCGTGGGACTCGTATTGTGGAACCGTCGCAGGATAATTAAAAAATATTGATTAATTTTGAACCCAAATCACATTTCCGACATGAAAAAGACCCTTCTGTCAATAGCCCTTCTGGCCGCCTCATTCATGGCCGGAGCACGCACCGAATACACCGTCATGCGCGCTTGCCATCCCGATGACGTCAAGAATTACGATACCGAGAAACTCCGCTCCCACTTCATGATGCCCAAGGTGATGGAGGAAGATGTAATCAACCTCACCTACTCAATGTACGACCGTCTGATTTTCGGCGGCGTTGTACCCGTGAAGGAAACCGTGACTCTTGAAACCATTGATCCTCTCAAGGCCGATTACTTTCTCGAACGCCGCGAACTCGGTGTAATCAACATCGGCGAACCCGGTATTGTAACCGTCGACGGCAAGGAATATGAGCTCAATTTCAAGGACGCGCTCTACGTTGGCCGCGGCAAAAAGAATGTGACTTTCCGCAGCAAGGACGCCGCACATCCCGCCAAATTCTATCTCAACTCCACTCCGGCCCACAAGGAATACAAGACACAGCTCATCACTATTGACGGACGCAAGGGCACAATCAAAGCCAATTCCTTTGCCGCAGGCAAGATGGAAGAGAGCAACGACCGCGTAATCAACCAGCTCATCGTTGCCAACGTGCTTCAGGAAGGTCCCTGCCAGCTCCAGATGGGTCTCACGGAACTCAAGCCCGGAAGTGTATGGAACACAATGCCCGCCCACGTGCATGACCGTCGTGTCGAGGCATACTTCTACTTCAACGTGCCCGAAGGCAACGCCATCTGCCATCTGATGGGCCAGCCCCATGAAAACCGCCTTATCTGGCTCCACAACGAACAGGCCGTGATGTCGCCCGAATGGAGCATCCACGCTGCCGCAGGCACATCGAACTACATGTTCATCTGGGGCATGGGTGGCGAAAACCTTGACTATGGCGACATGGACAAGGTGACTTATCTCGAAATGAAATAAAATGAAAGAAAACTTCAGGGAAGTATCTGAAAACTTCACCTTGCCGGAGGCAATACGCGAAGCACAGCGTTGCCTCCACTGCAAGGTTCCCGGATGCAAGAAAGGCTGTCCGGTGAGCAATGACATACCCGACTGGATTGCCGAACTTGCCAAGGGCAACTTCGGCAATGCCATGTCTATCATCAACACCCGCAGCAACCTGCCTGCGGTGTGCGGACGCGTATGCGCCCACGAGCGCCAGTGCGAGGGCAACTGTGTCCTCGGCAAGAAAGGACGCCCCGTAAGCATTGGCAAGCTCGAAAGATTCGTGGCCGATTTCGATTCAGAAGCCGGAGTGACCCACGACTCAATTCCCGAGAAATCACGCGGACGGGTAGCCGTGATAGGCAGCGGCCCGGCCGGCCTGACAATCGCGGGCGACCTCTCCCGCAAAGGCTTCGCCGTTGAAATCTTCGAAATGGAGCCGGAACCCGGAGGTGTGCTCACCTTCGGAATCCCCGAATACCGCCTGCCCAAGGACGTTGTGCGCCGCGAGATACGCCGCATCGGAAATCTCGGGGTAAACTTCCATCTGAACACGACCATCGGCGAAAACTATACCGTCGACGACCTTTTCGCCCAAGGCTTCGATGCAATCTTCATGGGCACAGGCACAGGCGTTCCCCGACACCTTGACATTCCCGGAATCGAACATCCGGGCGTGCGTCAGGCCATCCGATTCCTGCGCCGCGTGAGCCTGTATGAGAGCGGCATCATTACCCGTAGTGAGGTAATCGTCGGCGACGGCGACAAGGTTTTCGTAATCGGCTGCGGCAACACAGCCATCGACGCCGCCCGCACTGCTGTACGCATGGGTTCGTCGGAAGTCACCGTGGTCTACCACCGCACAATCAACGAAATGAAGGCCCTCCGCTCCGAATACGACGAGGCCGTGGCCGAAGGTGTGAAATTCCTCTGGAACTCCTCGGTGGTGGAAATCAAGGGCGGTCCTGCCGACCGTCTCGAAAGCATCGTGATAGAAACCGAAGGCGAGCGCACACGCGTGCCTGCCGACAGACTTATCATGGCCGTGGGCAGTGCTCCGGCATCGCGAATCGTATCCACAACCGAAGGTATCGAGGTAGACAGCCGCGGCTATGTGCTCACGCGCGAGACTCCTTACGGCATGACATCGCGCAAGGGTGTGTTTGCCGGAGGTGATGTCACCAACCGCCCGGCCACCGTAGTACATGCCATGCAGGATGCCAAACGCGTGGCCGAAGGCATCGCAACCTACGTCGATGCAATCAAACTCTTAGACACTATCAACACAAAATTATGAGTAAGATCGTAACCCTTGGCGAAATCATGCTTCGCCTTTCTCCTGCCGGATGCGCCCGCTTCGTGCAGGTCGACAATTTCAACGTAATCTGGGGCGGCGGCGAGGCCAACGTGGCCGTGAGCTGCGCCAACTACGGCCATGAGGCCACGTTTGTGACAAAGTTGCCCAAACATGAGATAGGTCAGGCTGCCGTGAACGCACTGCGCCGCTACGGAGTCAACACCGACCACATCGCACGCGGCGGCGACCGTGTGGGTATATATTATTGCGAAACAGGCGCTTCCATGCGACCCTCGAAGGTAATCTACGACCGCGCCCACTCAGCCATTTCCGAAGCAAATCCCGAAGATTTCGACTTTGACGCAATCATGAAGGGCGCCGACTGGTTCCACTGGAGCGGAATCACTCCCGCAATCTCCGACAAGGCTGCCGAACTCACACGCCTTGCCTGCGAGGCCGCAAAGCGCCACGGCGTCACCGTGTCGGTCGACCTCAATTTCCGCAAGAAACTCTGGACAAGCGAGAAAGCTCAGTCCGTTATGCGTCCGCTCATGAAGTACGTCGACGTGTGCATCGGCAATGAGGAAGACGCCGAACTCTGTCTTGGCTTCAAGCCCGACAGCGATGTCGAATCCGGCAACACCGACGCCGAAGGCTACAAGGGAATCTTCAAGGCAATGATGGAAGAATTCGGCTTCAAATACGTCGTGAGCACACTGCGCGAATCATTCTCCGCCACCCACAACGGCTGGAAAGGCATGATTTTCAACGGCAAGGACTTCTACGTGTCGAAGCGTTACGACATCAACCCCATCATCGACCGCGTGGGCGGCGGCGACTCCTTCTCCGGAGGTCTTATCCACGGCCTGCTCACGATGCCCTCGCAGGACGAGGCGCTTGAATTTGCCGTGGCTGCATCGGCACTGAAGCAGACCATCCCCGGCGACTTCAACCTCGTTTCCGTCGAAGAAGTGCAGGCCCTGGCCGGAGGAAATGCAAACGGACGAGTTCAACGATAACACACCCCTCAAGTAAAGATTAGACATGGCAAGATTCAACAAGATGGCTGTAATAGCCAAGATGGAAGAGGCACCGATGGTGCCCGTGTTCTACCACGCCGATGCCGCGACCGCCAAGCAGGTTGTCAAGGCCTGCTACGACGGAGGTGTGCGTGCGTTTGAATTTACCAACCGCGGCGACTTCGCCCATGAGGTATTCGCCGAAGTAGTCAAATTCGCCGCCAAGGAATGTCCCGACATGGCCGTGGGCGTAGGTTCCGTTGTCGACCCCGGCACAGCCGCCCTGTACATGCAGCTCGGCGCATGCTTCGTCGTCGGTCCGCTGTTCAACCCCGAGGTAGCGCGCGTGTGCAACCGCCGTCAGGTTCCCTACATCCCCGGTTGCGGCACAGTAAGCGAGGTAGGCGCCGCCCAGGAAGTAGGCTGCGAAGTATGCAAGGTATTCCCCGGCGACGTCCTCGGCCCGAAATTCGTCAAAGGCCTTATGGCTCCGATGCCCTGGTCGCGCCTTATGGTGACAGGCGGTGTCGAGCCCACCGAAGAAAACCTCAGCTCATGGTTTGCCGCCGGAGTATTCTGCGTGGGCATGGGCTCCAAACTCTTCCCCAAGGACAAGGTAGCCGCCTGCGACTGGCAGTATGTTACCGACAAATGCCGCGAAGCCCTCAGTTACGTGAAATGACCTACCGACACTTATCTCTATGAATCAGATTCTTACATTCGAACCATTTTATAAAAGCGTTATCTGGGGCGGCGACCGCATCGCCCGCTTCAAAGGCGTACCCTCCAAAGGCAGCGACATAGGCGAGAGCTGGGAGCTTTCGCCCATGCCCGGCCATGAATCGGTGGTTTCGGAAGGACCGCTCGCCGGACGCACCTTGCCCGAACTCATTGCCGAATACGGCAATGACATCATGGGCGAGCGACTGATGAAAAAGTGTGACGGAAAATTTCCTCTGCTTATCAAATTCATCGACTCGTCGGACGACCTGTCAATTCAGGTACATCCCGACGATGCCCTCGCAGGCCGTCGCCACAACTCCCTGGGCAAGACCGAAATGTGGTACAGCATCATGCCCGCCGAGGGAGCATACCTCTATGCCGGATTCAAAAACGCGCTGACTCCTGATGAATTCCGCGCCCACGTGGCCGACAACACCATCGTGGCCGACCTCGGAAAATACTTCACACGCCCCGGCGATGTGTTTTTCCTTCCCGCCGGACGCGTCCACAGCATCGGACGCGGCAACTTCGTGCTTGAAATTCAGGAAGCATCCGACGTGACCTACCGCATCTACGACTACGACCGTCGCGACGCTGCCGGAAATCCCCGTCAACTCCACGTGGAGGAATCGGTGGATGCAATCGACTTCAACGACACCGAAGCCACCGAAGCCCGCAACGTGAAAGTGAGCGGAAACGGCACTGCCGAAGTTGCGAAATGCTCTTATTTCGTTACCGACCTGCTCGGGGTAGACGAACATCGCGAGCTTTCTCTTGCCGGACGCGATTCCTTCACCATCCTCGTGTCGGTGGACGGAAATCTCACCCTCACGGGCGCCGACGGCCAGAAGGTAGCAATGCCGCAGGGCACTACCGTGCTCGTGCCTGCATGTCTGCCCTCTGTGGAAATCGAAGGCAACGGTCAGGTAATCTCAGTTTACATCCCTTAAATCAATCACATGTACAAAAACGACAACCGCACCGTCATCACCCTCGATGCCGGAGGCACCAACTTCGTGTTCAGCGCCATGCGCGGCTACGATTTTATCGTTGACCCCATAACCTACCCCTCCAACAGCCACGACCTCGACCTGTGTCTGGAGACAATGGTAAAGGGATTCCGCGAAGTAATCGCGCAACTCGACGAAAAACCGGTGGCAATCAGTTTCGCCTTCCCCGGCCCGGCCGACTACAAGGCCGGAATTATCGGCGGCTACCTTCCCAACTTTCCCTCGTTCCGCGACGGAGTGGCTCTTGGACCCTTCCTGTCGAAGACATTCGACCTGCCGGTGTTCATCAACAACGACGGCGACCTCTTCGCACTCGGTGAAGCCAAGGGCGGAATGTTGCAGGACGTGAACCGTCGTGTAAAAGAACTCGGAGGCACCCACCAGTACAGCAACCTCTTAGGCTACACATTCGGTACCGGACTCGGAATCGGCTCGGTAATCAACGGCCAGATCAACCTCGGCAACAACTCCTGCGTGGAGACATTCTGCCTGCGCAACAAGCGACTGCCCGAAATCATAGTTGAGGAAGGAGCATCCATCCGCGCAATCAAGCGCGAATATGCCGCCCTTTCCGGCGAGAAAGACCGTGAGCTTACGCCTTACGACATCTTCCTGATTGCCGAAGGCGAGAAAGAAGGAAATCCTGAAGCTGCCAAAAAAGCCTTCGCGATGTTCGGCGAGATTGCTGGCGACGCTTTCGCCACAGCCGTCACCTTGACCGACTCCCTCATTGTTGTTGGGGGCGGACTCACCGGAGCGGCAAAATACATCATGCCCGCTTTGCTCGACGAAATGCGTTCCACACTCCGCACTCTTGGCGGCGACGACGTGCAGCGCGTCCAGATGCGCGTGTTCGACCTTGACAACGAACTTGAATTTGCCAAATTCGTAGTCGGCGACTCCCGCAAGCTCAAAGTCTATGGCTCGGACGACACCGTGACCTACGACCCGATGAAGCGCACCGGTATCGCTCTGTCGAAACTCGGAGCATCCAAGGCAATCTCCATCGGCGCCTACGTGTTCGCCCTCGAGTCAATCGACCGCGCTGAAAACTGATTTTCCCCAATACACTCTACGGACAATGACGTCAATCCATGACCTCATTGTCCGTTTTTCATCCCCACACCCAATATGCGAACCTCACTAATCACCATTCTCACAATTCTGTTATCCGGTTGCCGGACAGTCTCCAAGCCGGAAACAATCACCCGACAGCTCGAGAGTTTTGTCAAAGACAAAGACGCCGACATAGGAATAGCGGTGATTATCAACGGAAAAGACACTTTAGCAGTAAATGGGGATAAACCGTATCCCATGCTCAGCGTCTATAAACTACCGATTGCAATCGCTCTGGGCGATTTCCTGAAATCCTGCGACAAGATGCAATCTGACACGGTGATGCTAACCGAAAGCGACATGCACCCCGATACTTACAGCCCGATGCGTGACAGATATTCAGACAGCCTCCCTGTAAAAACCACGTTGGACGAATTACTTGCATATTCACTTCAACAGAGCGACAACAACGCTTCCGACATTTTGCTTAAAATAGCCGGAGGGCCGCAAAACGTAATGACATCGCTGCGCAGGCTCGGTGTGGAGAATATCAACGTCGTATCGACGGAAGACGACATGCACGCCAATCCCGACCTTTGCTACGAAAACACATCCACCCCCATTGCCATGGCCTCGTTGATTGACCGGTTCGACCGCGAATCCAATGATCCATTCTCGCTAAGGATAAAAGAACTTATGGAAAGTTGCACAACCGGCACCGCACGCCTGACCGCACCACTGAAAACAACAGACGCCGTAATAGGTCACAAGACTGGCACAGGCTTTATCCTCGCCGACGGACGCATTATGGCCGTAAACGATGCCGGATACATCCATCTTCCCGACGGGACGCACTACTCCATTGCTGTTTTTATCCGGAACTCCGGCTATACCATGGAGGAAACAGAAGCCATTATCGCGGAAATATCACACATTGTTGTCCGCAGCCTTGTCGCCGATTAGGTCGCGGCGGCTCTTGCTCGTTGTCACAAGGTAGACGCCACCGAAAATAAGTCCGACGGCGATATACTTGACGAGATTGAAAGAACCCATGCCCCACCACACTGCCACGATGCAGGCTACAATAGGCTGGACATAGTTGTACATTCCCACCACCGTGGGACGCAGGTTTTTCTGTCCGAAAAGAATAAGCACATAGGCCAGGAACGTCGCACCCACAACAATGAAAGCAATCGAAGCAATCTGTGCCGAATCAAGCATGCTCCAATGCGCATCCATAATGTCCTGTGCCGAGAAGGGCACAACACACACAAAGGCATAGGTGAACATCCATTTCATTATTGTGACAAGCGAATATTTCGCGACAAAATTCTTGTAAACAACAAGATATAGCGCATAGCTGAACTGCGCGCAAAGTACGAGAAGGTCGCCGAGCGCGGGGTTATCGCCCTTCAATGCCGGGCCATCATTGCCTCCGAGGATAAGCAAAACCGCCCCCAAAGCGCCGGCGGCTATGCCTGAAATTTTCTTTGCCGTGACAGGTTCCTTGAGTATGAACGCCGCAAGAATCATGGCCCACAGAGGCATGCTCGTGGTTATTATCGAGGCATCGGCCGGAGACGTGAGCCCCACTCCGAAAATGAAACACCCCTGATTGAAAACTATCGCAAGCAGTGCCGCGCCAAAAAGCCTGAGCAAATCACCCGACGGCACATGTTCCGGCTTCCGGAACAGCGACGCAATCCAGAACAGCACCATAGCGCCGAAGATGCGCATGTTGGTAAGCACGAGCGGAGTCACGGCACCGCCTATCATCACAGCCTTAGCCAAAGGCGACATCAGACCCCACATGACATTCGCACTCAACATTGCAAAATGTCCTTTCCAGCAAATATCTTTCATCCTTAGAAAAATTTTGCCGCAAAATTAGTAATAATGCATCACATAGAGAAACGAAAAATCTATGCTCCTTCAAGAATGGCGGCAACTTCGGCAGAGTACTGGCGCCCGATGGGAAGGGTCTTACCGTTTTTAAGTTCAACTTCGCGGCGGTTGAAGCGTCTTATTTTCGACCGTTGCACAATATATGACCTGTGGATACGGAGGAAATCCCGTTCGGGCAACTGGCTGCCAATATTTTTGAGAATGATGCGGGACAAAGTACATTCGCCGTTTTCCCGGAAAATCTTTACATATCCCTCCATAGCCTCAATATATATGATTTCCGGCAGCGGGATGCTGACATTGCTGTACTCCTGCTTCACCAGTATGCACTGCGGTGCCTGTGGCCGTTCATCCCGTCGGATACGCCGGAGAGCTTTAGCGTAGGCGGTCTGGAAGCGGGAGAAAGCAAACGGCTTGTGCAGATAATCAACCGCATCAAGCTCGAAGCCGCTCATGGCATAATCGAGATAAGCCGTGGTGAAGATAAAGCATGTTTCCTCCGGCAACTGCGACGCTATCGTCAGCCCCGAGATATTCTCCATCTCAATATCCAGAAACGCAATATCCGGCTTCTCGCGGCGTATCATTTCCAGGCCGGCTTCCGGGTCGGAGAACACCGACAGACTTATCCCGCCGATACGTTGGCAGAACTTTGCTATCACATCCAGCGCAAGCGGTTCGTCGTCGATAGCGACACACTTAATAAGCTCGTCCATGTCAGTTCAACTGTATTGTTAGCGATACTTTGAAAATTCCGTCTTCCTCTCCTGTGGTGAGCGTGTGCTTTCCCGGAAAGAGGGTCGACAATCTTGCCTTGCAATTCTCCACCCCGACAGGCATGTCCTTCCGGAATTCATCGGCGTGCTTCATTATGCTGTTCCGGGTCTCGAAGCGGAGAAGGCCGTCATGAACGGAAAGACTGATATGAATCCGGCAGTCGCGGCTTGTGGAAGCCCCGTACTTGAAAGCATTTTCCACAAATGTAAGCATCAGCATCGGAGGCACCTTCATGTCCTCGTTGTCAACATCGCAATTCCAGTCTACCACAGTATGGCTGTTGAGCCGAATCAATTGCAGGTCAATATAATTGCTTATATATGAAATCTCATCGCTCAGCGACACAAACTCCTTCTCGATTGTGACATAAGTGTACTTCAACAGTTCCGTAAACTTTATGAAAGCGTTTTCAGCTTTCTCCGACGTGCCTATCACAAGGCTGTAAAGCGAGTTTAGCGTGTTGAACATGAAATGCGGGCTTATCTGCGCCTTGAACACGGCCAGCTCGGCCTTGTCGCGCTGGGCCTCAAGTTTTTTCGTGAGCAGCATTTGCTCGTAAAGTTCCCTGATAAACGACATCGTGAGCGAATAACCCATCACAAGCGAGAACATGAGCCAAAGCGTCACCGACACACCGAAATTACGCACCTTGGTCTGATACTCGCTCAGCGACGGCATCACAAACTCCATATCCGGCAACGGATACAGCGACAGCAGGTAATTCACTGCTATCAGAGCCACCATAATACCCGCAATCCTGTAATAATTACGGGCAATCAACAGCTTGGGCACATTCCACCTCATTATCATGAAATAACAGCCGTACAGGTAGGCACAGGATATTATAGAAAACAGAGGCCACTGACGAAACCAGTAATGCGCCGGACCGAGCGAGAGCAGTATGGGCATGAAAACCACGCAGAAGAACAGGTCAAGAATCAGAGAGGTTTTGTTTTCGATGGATTTCATGGTGCAAAGTTAACATTCACACACTACTCCGGCAAGTGCCGACCGATACGTTCATTTACACTTCTGCGTCGTTCACCACCGGCGATAGCATTTTTTTCGCCGATATACACTATATTTGTGGTATCATGAAGTATCTGACAATCATATCGTCGCTCATCGCGCTCGCTCTGTTGTCGCCGTCGTGTGTCAACAGCGTTCAGGAATCCGGGGAACAGCAGTCCCTGATGGAAGCCTCGAAGCAGGAGTTGGCAACAGCTCTGGAAGAGCGAGACCAGCTCCTGACACTCGTGGAGGAAATCGCAACCGGCATGGACCGCATAAAGCACCTTGAAAACATCATGACCCTGACCGGAACCCAGCCAAACGAGAATCCGGCTCAGCGCGCACAACTCATATCCGACCTTGCGATTCTAAAAAAGACCCTGCGGCAGCGTCGGGAACAACTGGAAAAGCTCGAGGCCGGGCTCAACGAATCCTCAATCCACAACAACGAACTCAAATCAGGCATCGACGCCCTGAGAAAACTCATTGATTCGCAGGCAGCCGACATCGACCACCTGCGCAGCCTTCTTGACAGCGCCAACGAAAGAATCGTACACCTCAACGACGAGGTGGACTCGCTCAACTCCACCGTAGAGGAGGTGAACCAAAGTCTTGACATAGCCCTCGAGGCCTCCCTGCGGCTCGAAAACGAACTCAACACCTGCTACTATGTTGTTGCCACAAAGTCGCAGCTCAAGGAGCATCAGATAATAGAGACAGGATTCCTGCGAAAGTCGAAGCTGCTGAAAGGCGATTTCGACAGAGGATTCTTCGTGATAGGCGACAAACGCAATCTTCACACCATCAATCTTGGCGGCGGAAAAGCCAAAGTGTACACCAACCATCCCGAAAATTCATACGAAATAGCCGGGCAGGATACAAGCCGCACGCTCACAATCACAAATCCGGATGAATTCTGGAGCCTCACCAACTACCTCGTGATACAGGTCGATTGATTGTCAGACTTACGCCGTCTGTTTACACCTTCTTTGTTGAAATTGTGATTGCCCGTAAATTCGCGGAGCAATTACACTTTCACGTAAATGAACCGATACAGAATAGTACTTATCTCTTTGCTTGCTTTCTGTTCTTCCGCAATTTCTGCGCAGACGCCGGGTGAGAGTCCGGCTGCACATCAGCAAGCCGAACAATCAATTACCGTGCGCGGCACCGTGATGTACCGTGGCGGAGAACCTGTGATAGGAGCCTCCGTTGCGGACACCTCGGCTCCGGAGAGAGCCACCGTGACCGACGCCGACGGAAATTTCTCGCTCCGGGGCATATCACTTCCGGCCAAACTCACCGTGTCCTACGTAGGCACACTGCCCGCAACGGTTGACGTGAGCCGGAAAAATGCCGACGGCCTCACGATATGGCTTCAACCAAACGCATCAAGCCTTGACGAGGTGGTAGTATTGGGCTACAACACTCAGAAGAAGGCCGACCTCACGGGAGCGGTTTCCTCGGTAAGCATTTCGGCTCTCGGCGATCGTCCAGTCACCAACGCAACAAATGCTCTCGCCGGACTTGCCGCCGGACTTACTGTTACCAACTCCGGCGGCAATACTCCCGGCTACGAATCACAGAGCATCACAATACGCGGTCTCGGCACCCTCAACGATGCCGCGCCGCTTGTCGTGGTGGACGGACTGACAGGAATAGCCCTCAGCGACGTCAACCCGCAGGACATCGACAACATTTCAATCCTAAAGGATGCCGCCTCGGCTGCTATATACGGTTCGAGGGCCGCAAACGGTGTGATACTCGTGACAACCCGGCAGGGAAGCGAGCGCTCACCACGCGTCACATACAGCGGAAACGTATCGTTCGAGACCGTGGCGAAACGTCTTAACCTCGTGACGGACTATGCCGACTTCATGGAGATACAGAACGCCGGGCTGCTCGTCAACGGTCAGGCCGCACGCTTCTCCCAAGGAAAGATTGACGAGTGGCGCAACGATGCCGGACGCAACCCCACCGTGTATCCCAACACCGACTGGCAGGACCACATCTACCGGAATCCCTCCGTAGTACAGACCTACAATCTCGCGGTGACAGGCGGCACAAAGACCGTGAGCTACAATCTCTCGCTCGGATATGTCAACAACCCAGGTATGATCTACCACACCGACTACGAGCGCTACCAGATGCGAACCAATCTCGATATCAATATCAAGCCATGGATAAGCGTGGGCACAAACCTCTTCGGATACTACGACACCAACAATCCCTCGGCTGAGAACGCTGCCGAAGGCGGCGACGTGATTTTCGGCTACGGAGCGTTCAACACCGTGCCGGGCATGACTCTCTACGACCCCGCGACAGGACTGTACGGAGGCATACAGAACCCCGAGGAAGAGAATGTGAGCAACGCCAATCCCTATCGCCGGCAATGGTTCTACGACGATAAATATCCAGTAAAGACCAAACGCCTTGTCGGAAAGATCTTCGCCCGGCTCCGACCCGTGAAAGGGCTCACCATCGAAGGAGCGTTCTCGATGAACTACTGGGAGCGCAACATCGAGCACCACCTTACCGACCGCGACCTCTACCGCTTCACCGAAGAGGGTCCCGTGCTTATCCGGGAGGGTGTGGTGCGCACCTACATCCGCCGCTACAACTATCGCAACACCTACCGCTCGTCGGAGCTGACGGCAAGATACGACTTCAACATCGACCGCCTGTCGGCTTCGGTTTTCGCAGGCATGAGCCAGGAGTACAACAAGTACGACCAGGACTACTTCATCAAGTACGACCTCGTGGATCCCTCTCTGGGTGCCATTGATGCAGGAATGACAAACGGCAGCATCACCGGCAACTACAATGAATGGGCCATGCGCTCCTATTTCGGGCGTATCAATCTCAACTGGGACAACAAATATCTGCTCGAGGCCAACCTGCGCTCCGACGGTTCCTCAAAGTTCGCACCCGGCCACCGATGGGGATGTTTCCCCTCGATTTCCGCAGGCTGGCGCATCTCGGAAGAAGGTTTTCTGAAGGGCGCTTCGTCATGGCTCAATCTGCTCAAAATCCGTGCGTCCTACGGTTCGCTCGGCAATAATGCCACCACGAGCTACTACATGTATCAGTCGCTCTTCGCCACGGCAAACTATGTTCTCAACGGCAGTATCGCCGGAGGTCTGGCTCAGACAGTGCTTGCCAATCCAAATCTCACATGGGAAAAGACCTACATGACTAACGTCGGAGTGGATTTCGCCTTTCTAAACAACCGCCTCAACGGAACGGTCGACATCTACAACAAGAACACCGAAGGCATCCTGATTTCCCTGCCCGCTCCGCTGGAACACGGCACAAGCACCGTACCGAACCGTAACGCCGGAGAAGTGAACAACAAGGGCTGTGAACTCGACATCCACTGGAGCGACCGTATCGGAAAAGTAAGCTATGACATAGGTTTCAACATGGGTTTTGTGAGCAACAAGGTAACGAAATTCCAGGGCGACGTGTCCTCAATAAGCGGAGTCTACAAAATTCAGGAGGGCAGGCCTATCAATCAGTTGTATGTGATTACAGTTGACCGGATTGTGCGCGACGAGGCCGACCTCGCATATGTGCAGTCGCTCGTTGACAAAAATCCCGACTACTTCGCCACCTACCAGCGTCCCGAGCTCGGCGACTTCCTCTACCGCGACGCCAACGGCGACGGGCGTCTCGACACCGACGACCGTGTGGAAATCGGCTACGGGACGCTGCCCCGCCTGTCATATGGCGTGAGCCTTGGTCTGAGCTGGAACAATTTTGACTTCAGCATCCTCTGCCAGGGCACAGGCGACCATCAGGTGTATTACAACAATCAGGCTTTCCGCTTTGTCACCGTGATGGGACAGTCGCTCATCAAGGACATCACCGACAATGCCTGGACACCCGAAAATCCATACAACTCCATCTATCCGGTGCTCCGCAACAGCGCCAACGGAAAGAACAACATAGCCAGCGACGCCTTCGTCCATAACGCCGCCTATTTCCGCTGCAAGAATATCCGGCTCGGCTACACGGTTCCCCGCAAAGTGACAAAACGCTTCTTTGTCGAGAATCTGAAAGTATACGGCAGCATCGAAAATCTCTTCACAATCACAAAATTTCCCGGACTTGACCCTGAAATCGGCGCCACCGTAGGCTATCCGGCCATCCGTCAGTATTCCGTGGGACTCAACATTTCTTTCTAATCATATGGATATTCGATATATATCGGCTTTTGCCGCAGGAATGGCGCTTCTGAGCGCCTGCGAGAGCCTTGACTATGTGCCCGGAGAACAGATGTCGGGACAGACTTTCTGGCAGACCGAAGACCATGCCCGCCAGGCCGCAGTGGGCATGTATGCGGCCATGAAAGCCAACTGGTGCTTCGGCATGGAGTTTACCTTTGACATGTGCAGCGATCTTGCCGACGGCACGTCTCCTTGGGCCGACATATCCCGTGGCACAGCCTTTGCCTCCAACAGCGGCGGGGTGCAGAATCATTGGCAATATCTCTACGAACTCGTACATCGCGCCAACACAGTGATACGCAACGTGGCCGACATGCCGGTGAGCCGCGAGACTATCGACCGCGTCACAGGCGAGGCTAAGTTTATGCGCGCCATGGCCTATTTCCGTATGCTCAATTGCTGGGGAGGGGTGCCATACTACGACGAGACATGCGACATCAACGAGCAGTTCGCCAATCTGAACGCCCCGCGCAGTTCCGCCGACGAAATCAGAGAACATATCCTCGACGACCTCACCGAAGCCATAGCGAAGCTGCCCGTAAGCTGGGACTCAGCCGACCTCGGACGGGCGACACGCGGCGCGGCTTACGCTCTGCGCGGAAAGGTGTATCTTTTCAATCGCCAATGGGATAAAGCCGCAGCCGACTTCGAGGAAATCGTGTATGACAAATCCGCCTCCTACGGCTACTCGCTCCATCCCGACTACAACGAGCTTTTCCGTCTCTACAACGGCAACCACAGTCCGGAAATGATTTTCTCAATCCAGTCAATCGACGGAAACACGGCAGGATATGCGCTCGACATCGTTTCCTATTTCGGCAACAAATCCACAATGCGCCTTATCGCGAGCAACAGCATCGTGCCTTCGACAACACTCGTCGACATGTACGAAAACCTTGACGGCTCGCCATTTGAGTGGGATAAGGTTTTCCCGGGCTTCAGCAACTGGGATTCCCAACTGCGCCGCAGCTACATGTGTGTGGCTATCGACCAGGGCAGCACCGTGGTTACATCAACTCTCGAGTGCGACACAACCAAGGTTATGGACGCCTACCGCAGGCGCGACCCGCGTCTGTGTCTCAACGTGATAACCCCCTACTCCCATTACCTCGGCACCGATGCAGGCTCAACACCTATGGACAAGCAATTTGTACTTGCCGACCCTACACAGGGCGGCGCTCCCATGGAGGCTATGGCTTTCATCCGCAACTCTGAAGGCTGGAACTCCTATTTCTGGCGCAAATGGATTCCCACCGGCAACCTCGACGGCTATTGGGGCGAGTACAACCGCACTCCCTACGAATTTCCCCTTATCCGCCTTGGCGATGTGATACTTATGCTTGCCGAGGCCTACAACGAGAGCGGCGCCACCGATAAGGCCATCGTGGAGGTGAATAAGATCCGTGCCCGCGCAGGCATGCCGGAGCTCAACTCCGGCGCGGAATGGCTCGCAGTGGGAGGGAAAGAGGATATGGCCTCACGCATACGCCGCGAACGTGCTTTCGAGCTTGCCGGAGAGGGGCAGCGCTACTGGGATCTGCGCCGCTGGGGATTGCTTGAGGAATCGGTAAAAGATGCCACCGACATCTTCGGCGACCTGATGTACACACGCAGCTATCAACCGCGCCACGAGCTGTGGCCCATACCTCTTGTGGAAATGGAGCGAAACCCCAACCTGACACAGAATCCCGGCTGGTAGCGCCACAACGCCCCTACGGGGAGGAATATTGCCTATGATGCTGAGTTTGTCTAAATTTAATCATATCAATTTAAACATTTTCTCAGAGTATGTTTACTTTTGGCTTATGTTTCAGTAAACATACTCTTAATTATGGCATCAGTAAAAATCACGTTCAAGCCCTCGGGGAGCAATCCCGGCGAGGGCTTCATTATTTATCACATCAACCACGCACGCTCTACCCGACAAGTTTCCACCGGCTACACGATTTCTGCCAAGGATTGGATTTCAAAGCGCTTTCCTCTGCCGCTCAGGGAACGCATACAACTTGACACAGCGCTTATCCGGCGCATTACAAGCCGACTCGAGCATAGCCAACAGATGTTCAACGCAGCCGATATAGTGGAGGAATTCACGATTTTCCGCAAGAATTATACTCTGCTGAAATTTCTGAACCGTCTGGCAGCCAGACTCAAGGAAAAAGGAAAGCTGCGGACTTTCGAAACCTACACCTCGGCCGCGCGGAGTTTCAGCCGCTTCCTTTCCGGCCCGGGAAGCATCTACCTGCTGCCGGGAGAAGACGACATCCCTCTGGACTACATGAGCTGCGGAATGATAGAGGATTATCAGATATTTCTTGAACGTCGCCCCGTGGTACTCAACACGGTATCGTTCTACATGCGCATCCTCAGAGCCGTGTATCATCGGGCGGTGGACGACGGAATCATCAGCGACGGCAATATATTCCGCCACGTCTACACGGGCATTGCCAAAACCGTGAAACGCGCGCTTCCAATCCATGAAATCCGTCGGATAACGCAGATTGACCTCAGCAGCCAGCCTGCGCTCGATTATGCCCGCGACATGTTTGTGCTGAGTTTTTTCCTCCGCGGGATGAGCTTTGTGGACATGGCTTTTCTGAGAAAAACCGACCTGTGCAACGGCGTGCTCACCTACCGCCGCAGGAAGACAGGCCAACTCCTGTCGATAAAATGGACCATGGAAATGAAAGCTATACTTGACAAATATCCCCGCCCTAACAGCGAGACATTGCTGCCCATACTGCGCCACGGCGACATCAACGATTTCAAATATTACCGCAAGAAGGCCTATTGCATCAACCGCAATCTCAAGCGCCTTGGAAAGCAGCTCGACATCGGTATTCCTCTCACCCTTTACGTGGCGCGCCACAGCTGGGCCTCAGCTGCAAGGACAAAGGGCATACCCCTGAGCGTGATAAGCGAAGGGATGGGGCATGAATCGGAACTTACCACAAAAATTTACCTTGCCTCACTCGATACTTCGGCCGTGGACATGGCAAATTCAGCGATTCTTGAAGCCGTCCGACAGACAGATGTAACTCTCTAAGCAAGAGAGTATTATCCAAACGCAAAAGTATATAAAAAATTGCATATATCAGCCAGATAGACAAAAAATTTTCTTCATTTTATCAAGAATCATTCAATATTCCATGCTTTTCATCCGTTTATAGCACACAATTATCTTACTCAGACGTGCTTCTTCCCTCGATTGTGACTCTCTTGCTTAGAGAGACCCTTTTAAGCTCTCCTCTATCGCACAGGGAATAACCGCGTGAAAAAAATATTTTTTATAAACCGGAAGAGAAATCGAATTGAAAAAACCGCTTGAACAGCGTATTTTTCTAACCTCTTCACAATTTTAAACCATTAATAACATTCTAATTTCAAATAATTTAGTATCTTTGCGCAATTTTGAGCCTCTCACTGATCTATGAGAGTGATACCCTAAAACTATTGGCTACACTATGGATAGGCCTGCAACCTGTTTAAAACGGGTTTTTCTTCCTATACTTCTGTTTGGCACGGCTTCATTATCACCCGCATCAACGCAAGAGATTGGAATAAAAACTAATTTGCTTTATGACGCCACACTTTCCCCGAGTCTCGGAGTGGAAATAAAAACGGCGCCACACTGGAGCTTTGACCTTTCGGCGAGCTACAACCCATGGACCCTCTCGCATGGCAAGAAGTGGAAACACGTTCTTGTGCAGCCCGAGGCGCGCTACTGGTTTTGCGAAGCTACCGGAGGGCATTTCCTTGCCGCACACCTTCTTGGCGGAGTTTTCAACTTCGGCCACTGGGGGCACGGGGCAAAGTTTCTCAACAACGACCTCCGTCCGCTTGCCGACCACAGATATCAAGGTTGGTTTGCCGGAGCCGGCATAGGCTATGGTTATAGCTGGCTCCTTTCAAAGCACTGGAGCATAGAGGCTGAGATAGCAGTAGGCTGGGCCTATACCCGCTATGACGTATTTGAATGTACGGGATGCGGACGCAAGACCGAATCCGACAAGGTACACAACTACGTGGGCCCTACCAAAGCAGCCGTAAACATTATATACGTATTCTGACACACCCACTTTCTCCAATCTCCTCATCCCCAAATCCCCTGACATGAGAAAATACATTTTTTGCATTGCCGTGCTTTCGGCAGGCGTAGCCTTTGCAGATGTAGAGGTGAAAGATGTCGCGCTTGAAAAAGACGGCTCGGGACTGAACGTTGCCATGAATTTCAAGGCCACAGGCGATAAGCTCAAGAGCGACCGCGACGTGACCTACACACCCATTGTCACCGACGGAACCGATACGCTCCGCCTTCCCGCCGTTATTATGGCCGGACACAACCGCTACATCCGGCATCAGCGCAACAACACAACCGCCGACGGTACGATACTGTGCCACAGCGGAAAGGACTATGCTTACAGCGTGCGTGTGCCCTGGCAGCAGTGGATGGAGACATCGCATCTTGATGTGATTGAGGACGAATGTAACTGCGGACTCAAAAGCGGTACAACCATATACCGACGTGACCTCGCGACCCTCGATTGCGCTCCGCGCCATGAGTTTGCCCCCATGTTCGGCTTCGCCACGCCTGAGGGAAACCGCGAGAAACAGCGCGAGGCCAAAGGCTCGGCCTACATCGACTTTCCCGTCAACCGCACGGAAATCTATCCCGACTACCGCCGCAACCCCGAGGAGCTTGCCAAAATACGCGCTACAATCGACAAAGTTGTCAACGACCCCGACACCCGCATCACAGGCGTGAGAATCGAAGGTTTCGCATCACCCGAAGGCAGCTACGCCAACAACGTGCGCCTGGCCGAAGGACGTGCCGTATCGCTGGCCGACTACGTGCGCACACTCTATTCGTTCGGCCGCGATGTGTTCAGCATCTCCTCCGTGCCGGAGAACTGGGCCGGGCTCCGCGCCTACGTGTCCGGAGCACAGATGGAGGATTCCACCGGAATTCTTGCCATCATCGACGACACTTCGCTCGCGCCCGACCCGCGCGAGGCCAAGCTCAAGAAGGCTTATCCACAGGAATATGCGTTCCTGCTGAAGAATGTGTACCCCGGACTTCGCCGGTCGGACTACGCGGTGCAGTACGTGGTGCGCAGCTACACGTCGATTGATGAAATCAAGGCACTCATGAAGTCGGCACCCGAGAAACTCTCCGCATCGGAAATATTCGCCGTGGCAAACACTTACGCTCCCGGCAGCGAGGACTTCAACAATGCCATACGCCTTGCCGTGGCCGTAGCGCCCGACAATGCCGAAGCCAATCTCAACATGGCAATGTTGCTCCTGCAAAGCGGAAACAGCGCTCAGGCGGCTCCATATCTCGACAAATCGGGCGACTCTCCCCTCGCCGTCTACGCCCGTGGCATAATGTTCTACCGCGCAGGCGACATCGAGCGCGCCATCTCGCTTACCGAGGAAGCCGCCAAGGCCGGACTTCCCCAGGCCAAGGATGCCATGGAACAGTTCCGCCTGATGAAACTGATTGAATAAAGACGAACAAATACTATAAACATTTTTAAAACCAATTCAACAATGAAGCATTTCTTAATCAATGCAACCATGCTGCTGACTCTTGGCGCCATGGTATCGTGCTCCAATGATGAGCCTGCCAATGGCGGCGGACAGACCGTAGCCAAAGGCGAACAGTACATGGCCGTGCGCCTGCAGAGTGTAGGCAATCCCGGCGGTACAAGTTTCGGCAAACCCGCCAGCCGTGCCACAGAAGTCGGCAATCCTGAATTTGAGGAAGGCGTAGGCAATGAAAATGCCATCACTGCAGCGAATGTCCGCTTCTACTTCTTCACCGAAACCGGACTGCCTTTCGTAATGAGCGAAAGCGGCGTCAACGGCGAAGTTTCCGAAACCAATATGGTAAAACCCTATCAGGTAAGTTCTGCCAACACCAATGGTGAGGCAGTCGGTCTCGATGCAGTTCTCGTGCTCGGTACGCCCACCGAGCCCTACAAGGGCGACAAACCCGCCAAGGTTGTGTGCGTTGCCAACGCAACCGACTTCACCCAGTTCGCCAACAAGCGTCTCGAAGACCTCCTGCGCGAAACTGTGAATACTCCTGCTACCTGGAACACTTTCATGATGACAAGCTCCACCTACGTTGACGAAAGCGGCACTCTCACCTACTTCACCAACGTTGAAGACAAAATCAAAGAAACAGCAGCCGCTGCTGAAGCTGATCCCGCCAACATCTTCATCGAACGTCTCGCAGTGAAAATCCGCGCTACCGGCCTCGGCGATTATCAGGTAATGGAGAAAGACCCCGAAACCGGAGCATACACCGGCAAAATCTTCCTTCTCCGCAACGAAGACCCCGGTGTGCCCCTGTACGTTACCCTCACCGGATGGCAGCCCTACCTGACAGCCAACCGTGCATACGGTATCAAGAACATCGACATGAAATGGACCGCTGAAGAGAATCAGCCTTTCAGCGCATGGAACATTCCCCAGCTCCACCGCTGCTACTGGGCCAACGTGCCTGGCCTCTCCTTCCAGGACAACAGCTACAACATCTATTCCGCCGACCAGTTCAAATACTCCAACTTCGACAGCAATGCACCCACTCAGAACGTGTTCTACACCTACGAAAACACTCTGGGCACAGCAACTTCGCTGTCTGAGTTCACCGACAACACTACTGCAATGGTTGTGCGCGGCGTTGTACACCGCGAAGGCGAGACCGAAGGCCTTGATTTCTGCCGTTGGGGTGGTGACTACTACCACAGCGACTACCTCAAGCAGGTAATCGTGACAGCCTACAACGCCGAACGCGCCGAAGACGCCCAAGCAACTATCGCCGACGTTGAATTCGTTATAGACCCGTCGAACCCCAACCACTACTTCGCACGCGTTAAAGGCAACGACTTCAAGCGATTCAACAACATCCTCTGGTGGAAAGACGGCGTGACATCCTACTTTGTAAACATCGAACACCTCGGTGGCAAATTCGGTGTAGTCCGCAACCACATCTACGATTACAAGTTCAGCAACGTTATCGGTCTCGGTATCCCCGGCAACGAACCCGAAAAGCCCGTAGAAGAAGAGACATTCCTTGCAGCACGCGTCTATGTGCTCAACTGGCATGTAATCTCCACCACCCTCGACCTCGAATAAAATCCACACTCTCTCCAACTCTCTCCTCCAACTCCTTATCCATTTCTTCAAACGATGAATATCAGACACATACATAGATTTTTCACGGCCAACCTCACTGCGGCGGCATGCATGCTTGTTCTGTCCGGATGCAACACCATTTTCGAGGACAGCGATTGCAACTCGAGCTACAACCTGGTGAAACTGACATACGACTACAACATGAAGTTTGCCGACGCCTATGGTGCAGAGGTGGATAAGGTAACGCTCTCAGCTTTCGACACGGAGACGGGGAAACTCGTCGCCCGTGTCGAGAAGCTAAGCAGCGAACTCACTCCCGAGCATGAGCTCGTTCTTGACGTTCCTCCCGGCGACTACGACCTTCTCGTGTGGGCCGGCGACATGAACGAAAGTTTCGAAATATCCGGCTCCGTCACAGGCTCCGTCGACAAGGAAGACTTCCATTGCCGGCTTCTCTGCGACGAAAACCGCGAATCCAACACCAATATCGACCGCCTGTACCACGGCCTGGCGCACGTGACGCTGCCCTACGCATCGCCCTCGGCACCCAACCGTGTCACAGTCAATCTCAAGAAGAACACCAACGCCATACGCGTGGTGCTCCAGCATCTCTCCGGTGAGCCTGTCATTGCCGACAATTTCAAATTCACAATCACCGACGGCAACGCGTGGCTTCATTACGACAACACCCTGCGCGACAACACCGCGCTGACCTACCTTCCATGGTATACCCACAGCGGACAAGTGGATGTGAACACCTCCCCCATCGACCCCGAGACAGGACTTCCCGTAACCGGCTATCCACAGTCGCGGAGCGTTCTTGGCGCGTCGCTCGCGGAGTTCACCACTTCCCGCCTTTTCATCGAAAACAATCCCACTCTCACCATATACAACACTCTCACAGGCTTACGCGTGCTGAGTATTCCGGTGATTGACTACGCCCTGCTCGTAAAAGGCTACACCAACCGGAAAATGTCCGACCAGGAATATCTCGACCGGCAGGATGAATACAACATGACCTTCTTCCTCGACGAAGACGGACATTGGTTAAGTTCAGTCATAATCATCAACAACTGGCACATCATCCGCAAGGAAGTTGATGTGGAATAAGCTACAAAAATGAAATCACTGACACACAACATACTCACGTCCATGTGCAGGACTTGGTTGCTGATACTGCCGCTGCTGCTTGCGTCGGTGTCGGGTCTGGTGTCGTGTATCAACGATAATTCGCAGTGCATCGAAGACCGCCCCGGCTATGTCGAGGGGCGCGATGTGTGGTTCTCCTTCGACATTTCCGCCACCGGCACCGCAGCCGAGCCGCAGGAAGTGCTCCGCTCGCGCGCCGACGACAAGGATTCACATCCGTCGGAAGCGGCGACAGTACCTGAAAATGCCGTCAACCCTTCCGATGTGATATTAATGCTCCTCGACAACAACCGCAATGTCACCCGCGTGTTCGACAGCTCCGACTATGTGGTCCTTCCCTCAGGCGAGGCCAACGGTTCGGTGTACACGCTTAAAATCAAGGTTAACATCGCCTACTTCGATTACGCTCCCGGCGAGGACATTCCCGCCTCCCTGCTCATTGTCGCCAACCACAACGGCACAAAGTCCGGCGAGACCGACATGCCCGTATCCGGCCTCTTGTACCGCTCGGCAACAGAAATATCCCAACAATATTACAGTTTCGGATTTGAACTCAAAAACAATCCTTCGGGATGGATTCCGGCTCCTGACAAGGACATGTACATCCCCATGGCCGGACTGAAACACTTCACCTTGTCGCGCTCCGCACTCGAGGCTTCGACAGCCGACAAGCCATAAGACCTCGGCGACGGCGCCAACGCCATGTTTGTGCAGCGTGCGATGGCAAAGGTGCGCATCTTCGACAATATCGTGGCCGAAGCCACTACCGAAGTGACAGGTCTGCGGCTCAACGGCATCAATTCGCGTGGCGCCCTCATGCCCGACTTCGTGGCTACCCGCCAGACCATAGGCAACCGCCTTATCGACTGGGCCGAAGGCACCGAACAGGTTGAAATCGCCTCAGTGCTCCCGGCTTGGTACGACTCCGGCTCCACCGCCACAGGCATCTACATCGAATCTGAAAAGAGTTTCGACGACACCCTCTCCGGCGGATGGGTGGCATACATACCTGAATACGCCGCTTCGGCCGCCACCTCCGGCGCATCGCTTACGGTGATTACCCGCGACACCACCACGGGCGAGACTCGCGAATGGACCTACTCATTTGCCGACCGTCTGGGAATACGCCATATAACCCGAAACCACATATACGAATTCATCGTTGAACGCAATCCTTCGGTTAGCCCGGTGCTGAATTACACCGTGTGCCCGTGGGTCGACAATGAAATTAAAATTCCTGACTTCAATTAGCGACTCTCCACCTAAGAAATCATGAAATTCCGACCAAGAATATTACTCAACATAATTCTCCCGTGCCTGCTTCTCGCACTTGGCGCCACGGCCTGTTCCGACGACTTCCCGGAGCAGAATCCCGTATGCCCCGAGGGTGAATGGGCCACGCTGCGGCTTAACTTCCAGGTGGCCGACGTTGCCGTGAACTCCCGTGCGAGCGACGCCGGAGTGGAGACGCTGTGGATAGGCATCTACAACGTTTCCAGCGGCGCATGCACCTTCAACAAGGTGTATCAGGAGAACGCCGACAATCCCGAGCACGTGCTCACCACAATCGACGGCATCGACTGCCGTTCGGGCAAGAGCTATGTCGTGGGCGTGGCGAACATCGACGGTCAGACAGCCACCGACCTCACCACGGGTCGGACTGCCGCGCTGCGCGACCTGCTTCTGCAAGCCGACACGTGGGAGAAATACCGCGCCATTGCAATGGCTGAGGAAACTTCCGACGGCGGAAAGTATATCCATGTCGATGCCGTGGCGTCGCCCCTGCTCATGTCGGGCGGATACATGACAAGCCATCGCGAGGGCAGCGCCGCCGACGTGCACGAGACTCTCGACATCCGTCCCGGCGCAAACAATCCTGACGGAGCAATACACCTGCGCCGCATCTGGGCACAGAACACCATCAAAATCAGTGCCGGAGGCAATATCGTGGACATGGATGTGACTAACATACAGGTCTACAACGTACCGCTCTACTCATGGCTCGACAGCCGCGACGGTCAGGACGAAACCACCGTAACCGGACTTTGCGCCAACGCCGGCGACTACGTGAATCCGCAGGCCAACGGAGTGAACGCGCCCGAATATCTGCCTTCGCTGCGTTTCACCCCTCCTGCCGAAATCATCGAGAAAGACGGAGTGTACACCTTTTCATGGTGGCAATACGAGAACAAACGCACCGGAACGTCCACCGACTATCAGCAGCGTGAAATCCGCCACAAACCCGACGGAGAGAACACCGACGTGTTCAAAAGCCTTTCCGAATCGCCCGAAGGCAGCCTGGCGAACAATGCCACTTACGTGCGCATCAACGCCACCGTGACCTACCTCGATCCGCAAAACAATCTCCAGAACCCCGACGGACTCGACCTGCCGTCAAGTTCGGCCTCCCGCACCGCAAGCGTGACCTACTTCGTGCATTTGGGCTACATGAACAACGATGCCACCGACTTCAATTGCCACCGCAATTCACGGAACACTTACAACATCACCGTGAAGTCGGTGAATGAAATCCTCGTGGAGGCTTTCTCCGACATCGAAAACCAGCCCGGCGCACAGGGCACCGTGACCGACGTTACCGACAAAATCGAAATGTTGGATGCCCATAACGGCGTATTCAACATCTACCTCTCGGCCAATGAAATCAAGAATTTCACCTTCTCCATGCGCACCTACGCATCGGGGCAGCTCTACAACATCCAGGACCAAGGCGAAGGAGTGAACAACATCCCCGCCGAGGGTTCACCTGAGTTCAAATACTACAATTGGATTGAGCTCGTGCCTACGGGCTACACCTCAACATCTTCCACCTACGAGACCCGCTTCGCAGCCTATCCCGACCTGACAGGCAGCAACAGCCGCGCCGGACGCGTCTACTATCCCGGCGAATTAAGTTCATCCGGACTTAAAGGACAATGGTTTACGGTGTATGTAAATGAATACGCCTACGAAAGCCGCTACGGCGAGGACGGCTACGGAGTAGAGACCGGAACCAACTGGAAGGGCTATGTCAACCAGCCTGCTCGTTCGGCCTGGTTCAACGTGGCTCAGGAAACTTCATCTGACGGCATGAGCGTGTACTACCGAGCCAAATACGCCCTCACACAGAAGTCAATCCAGACCTACTACAATGTGGCCGACAACGACTGCAAGACAGCCCTCGGACTGGAGCATGACAACGAAAGTTTCGGACAGAACATACGCTGGACCGTGGGCGCGGAGACCGCACCCGACAACGGCCGCTTCAACTCCTGGGACGCCGTGCAGAAGTCGCCATCGTGGAGCAATTATGTCACCCTTACCTCACAGCAGCAGGTCAAGGCTCTCACCAACACCGTACAGACCAAGGCTGCCGGAATTGACGTGTCGGCCAAGAACTATGCACTTCCCGCACAGGTACTTCTGTCATCATCCAAACTCACAGGCTCTACCGGAGGCTATCTCGGCAAAGCCGGAAGTCAGGATCCGCAGACAAGCGCCACCGCGGCGCAGTACATCGAGGCCATATACGCATGCCTGAACCGAAACCGCGACGAGAACGGTAACGGCGTAATCGACCTGCCGGAAATGAAATGGTATCTCCCTGCCTCGGGTAAGTATCTGCGTATGATTCTCGGACGTAACTCACTGCAGACCCCTCTGATGAATTTCCAGCAAGCCACCCTGCCCGACGGCTGCGGCAATGACGCCAACACCCTGTATCACTATATATCCAGCGACGCGAAAATCATCTGGGTGGACGAAGGTATGTCCAGCAGCCAGTACATAAACTCTAATGTGACCTGGGCGCATGCTCCCTGGCAGCTCCGCTGCATCCGCAACCTCGGCACCGACCTTACAAAGACTCCGACCATCAACGAAGTCGAGCAAGTGGAACCGGCCTACGTTTCCGACCTTTCCGACTCCGATACCGGCGGCGGTATGGTGCACGTGCGTCGCTATTACGGCACCGCGCTCCGTGAACCCACAACCACTCCTCTGCCGATGCACAAGGCAAGTTCAAGCTACAACAAGCTCGGACGCTACGGATTTGAGATAGCCCCGGCAGGAAACACTTTTTCGGGCAGCTATGAATACGAGGCATCGTCACAGTTTATCGACACGGAAAAATACACAGTCACCGCCGTTTCTGGAGTAAGCTACGACGATTACTCATCGGCTAACACCGCGGCACGACACTGTGCCTCGCTCAATAACACAAGCGCAAGAAAAGGCTGGCGACTGCCGAATCAGAAGGAAATCGTGATTATGCTTCGTCTGGGCGTGCTCAGAGCCAAATCCGATTATCATTCTTACAAATACTACACTCTATCAACCGAACAGGTGAGCACCACATGCTTCATGACCTGCACACAGGAACATTGGGCCAACAACGGCACAAATCCCGGCAACTCAGCCGAAGCTCTGAGCTGGAACTACCGACTGACAACCGTGGAGCGCCCCGGCATGATTGCTGTGGCAGCCACCGGCGACCGTATCACGTCGGTAAGATGTGTGCGCGACCTTACTTCCTCCGAACAGAACAAGAGTTATTCCGAACTGATAGAATGAAACTTTCCGGTTTTGTAAAAGTCGTATCTGCAATCGCACTTGCCACTGCGGCCTATGGCTGCGGTGGCAAGTCATCAACATCGACTCAAGACATGGCGACCGTCGGGGAAAACACTCCTCAGCGGTCGCTCGCACTTCCGGCTGTTCCGGATTCGCTGCGTACTCCCGAGGAGCGCGCGTCGTTCGTAGCCGTGCATTTTTGGGACAAGATGGATTTTGACAACGGACTCGTGCTGCGCGACTCGGCTTTCATGGAGCAGTCGTTTGTCGATTTTGCTTCGATACTGGCAATCGCTTCCGTCGGTTCAAAATCCGACGCCGTGGACATTCTGATGCGCAGGAGCTCACGCAGCCGCACTGCATTTGACATCGTATGCTCGTTGGCCGAGAAATATCTTGACGAAGCGGAATCGCCCATGCGCGACGAGGAAAGTTACATCCTGTTTCTCCGGCACATCTGTGCCTCGACCATGCTTTCGGAGGACGAAAAGATGCGTCCGGCCGACCGCCTCGAGCAGGCCTTGAAAAACAGGCCGGGGATGCGGGCTGCAAACTTCCGTATAGAAATGCGCGACGGACGCAGTTCCGACCTCCATCGCGAAGCTGCGGCGTCCGACTATACCCTGCTGATATTCTATGATCCGGATTGCGAGGTGTGCAAAGTGGCATTGCGCGAACTGTCCGGCAGACCGTTACCCGACGGCATGACGGTTCTTGCCGTTGACACCGAAGGCAACCGCGACAAATGGCTCCGGAGCGCCGACGAGTTGCCACAGCAGTGGATGGATTTTGACAACGGACTCGTGCTGCGCGACTCGGCTTTCATGGAGCAGTCGTTTGTCGATTTTGCTTCGATACTGGCAATCGCTTCCGTCGGTTCAAAATCCGACGCCGTGGACATTCTGATGCGCAGGAGCTCACGCAGCCGCACTGCATTTGACATCGTATGCTCGTTGGCCGAGAAATATCTTGACGAAGCGGAATCGCCCATGCGCGACGAGGAAAGTTACATCCTGTTTCTCCGGCACATCTGTGCCTCGACCATGCTTTCGGAGGACGAAAAGATGCGTCCGGCCGACCGCCTCGAGCAGGCCTTGAAAAACAGGCCGGGGATGCGGGCTGCAAACTTCCGTATAGAAATGCGCGACGGACGCAGTTCCGACCTCCATCGCGAAGCTGCGGCGTCCGACTATACCCTGCTGATATTCTATGATCCGGATTGCGAGGTGTGCAAAGTGGCATTGCGCGAACTGTCCGGCAGACCGTTACCCGACGGCATGACGGTTCTTGCCGTTGACACCGAAGGCAACCGCGACAAATGGCTCCGGAGCGCCGACGAGTTGCCACAGCAGTGGAATGTCGGGTTTGCCACCGAGCCGATAGCCGACTCGGAGCTGTATCACCTCCCGGTGAGTCCGACTTACTATCTCATTGACCGCAACGCCACCGTAATTCTCAAAGACCTGTCGGACCAAACACTCCGCTCTATTTTTTAGAAACTATTTAATAATAAGCCGGTAGCCGATGCCTCGGAGGTTGAGAATCGCCACATTCGTGTCGCGGCTGAGGTGGGCGCGGAGTTTGTGGATGTAGCCGTGGAGGGAATTACGGTTGTAGAAATCATCGCGGTTCCACACAAGTTTCATCAAATCGGAAGAACTTACAGCCTCCCCGGCATGCGCCGCAAGATAGGCCAAAATAGTGGCTTCGATATGGGTAAGCTCCACCACATCCGCGCCGTAACGCAGTTCCCTCGTCACGGGATTCAGCCGGTAGCCGCCAAGTGCGGTGTCAGTGCCGCCCACAGTGGTGTCGGCAGGATGCTTGCGCCGGAGCAATGCCTTCACCCGTACTATCAGTTCCCGCATCTTGAAAGGTTTCTTCAGATAGTCATTTCCTCCGAGTCCGAAGCCTTCCTCAATATCGTCGATTGCAGACCGGGCGGTAAGGAAAATCACAGGCACGTCGGAATTGACGGCACGGATGCGGCGCACCATCGAGAAGCCGTCAAGAGCGGGCATCATCACATCGGCAATAATCACGTCGGGTCTTATCCGCCTGAAAGCCTCGATTCCCTCCAGACCGTCGCGGGCCACTGCAACCTCGAAACCTTCCGAAGCGAGCGTTTCCGACACGATCATCGCCAGCGTGTCCTCATCTTCTACCAAAAGAATCTTTTCAGCCATAGTCATCTGTTGAATTTAATTGTAAATACCGAGCCTTTGCCGAGGCGGCTTCTCACAGATACAGCCCAACCCATTTTCTCGGTTATGCTGCGGACGTAGTAGAGTCCGATACCGTAGCCGCGAACATTCAGCCTGTCGCCGTCCGGAACACGGAAAAACTTATTGAAAACGCTGTCGATATACTTTCCGGGGATTCCGTTACCGTTGTCACGCACGGATATTCCGTCGGCATCGGCACATATCTCTATCCTGACTTCCGCACCGGAATATTTTATAGCGTTGTCAATGAGATTGTTCATCACATTCCCGAAATGGGTCGGGTCGGTGTTCACACAGAGGTCGTCAGGCTTCACGTCAATAGATATTTCCACCTTTTTTTCGGCACGCAGCATGTGAGCCTGTGATATTTCCTGCAGAAATGGCAGCAGCTCAACCGCTTCATTGTCGAGCCTAAGCGATTTGCGACGTTCCATGCTCATTGAAAGTATGTTCTCCACAAGGCCGCTGAGCCGCGTGAGCTGCTGAAGTGCTCCGCGGAGATAACGCTCGCGCTTTTCGGGGTCGTTGTGGGCGCCGAAATTCAGAAGGGTATCGTTGGCGGCATATGCTATTGCGATAGGAGTTTTCAGCTCGTGGGTCATGTTGTTTGTGAAATCATCTTTCATCTCTTCAAGTGTCTTCATCCGCAGGACGGTGCGAATCAGATACACGAACGCAAAAGCCAATGCAAGAATTATAAGCACCGTCACGACTACGATACCGGTTATCTGCCTCATGATATGGGCGAAAGGCGGAGTGAAGTAGCCGCGGTAGATAAGCGGGGAGTTTTTCAGCAGAGAGTACTCCACCACCCACTTGCCGGCAGCCACCTCCGGCGCAATGGAATCGGCCGGAAGCACCTTCACTTCATCGGGAAAAAGCCCGGCACGGTTCAGCTCCATCCTGAAAAGGGAATCCAGGCGCGTGAAATCGGGTTTTATGTCATACGCGGCCACACTCTCGCGCAGGCCCTTTCCGACCGCCAGATTGAACGATTCAAACAATCCGAGCACCTTTTCGCCGCTTCTCTCGGCATCAGCCGAGACGAGGGCGCCGTCCTCGGTAAGACGATGCGACAGAGCCACGGGTACATTGGCCGTGAACGACGAATCGGACACGGAAAACTTCTCTCGCACGCTCATCATGATTTCAACAATATCGGCCTGCCGCAGACAATCGGCGGCTGTGAGAATGTACTGTGACTTGATTGAGCCGTACAGGCTGTACAGATAATATATGTCGGCGGCAAACAGCATCGTGATGATACCGAGTACCGCTATTGTGACTTTCCTGAAATTTCCCATGCCCAAAATTACCAACATTCCCCGTCCCCGACAACACCACCCCATCAAAAATAAGATAAAATAAGACAAGTTGAGGTTCGGTTAAGATTCGGTGGAATAATTTTGCGGCATAACCAATCACACCTCCATGATGAAAAAAAAAATCTCAATCTTATTCTGTGCCGCGAATCTCCTTACTGCTGCGGCCTCAACACTTTCCGGCGTGATAGTCGACCGGAAGGGGAATCCGGTTGAATTTGCCTCAGTGCGCGTGAGCACTGCATCGGATTCCATCTTTGTAAAAGGCGCTGTCGCCGACTCGCTCGGCCACTACTCCATGGCAGCCCTCGCGCCGGGAAATTATATCGCCTCGGCATCGTGCATAGGCTTTACAACGGTGTCGCAACCATGCAATATTAAAGATGAGACTCCTGTTACATTGGATTTTACCTTATCCGAAAGCTCAAACCGACTCCGTGAGGTGGTGGCTACCACAAGCCGTTTCGTACGCACACCCGAGGGGCTGACCGTTATCCCGAGCAAGGAACAGACCAAACACTCGTGGACCGGATACGAACTCATCCGCAATCTCATGATTCCGGGACTGAACGTGAACGCAAGCTCCGGAGAGGTGGCCGCTTTCGGAGGTACGGTGTCGCTGTATATCGACGGCATGCCAGCCGACTACCGTGAGGTGCAACAGCTCCGCCCCGGCGATGTGGAACGTGTGCAGTATTTCGAAGCTCCTACCGGAAAATATGCAGGCGACAACGCGGCTCTGAACTTCATAATGAAAAAACGCACCTCGGGCGGATATATCTCGCTTGATGCGCTCCAACGCTTTGGATATAACTCAGGCGATTACAATCTCGCCGGAAAATTCTTTCAGGGCAACACCCAATACACACTCTTCGCAGGAGCCGACTACACACGCCTCACCGACGCAGAGCTGACTCGCCACGAAAGCATCAATTTCCCCTCCGGAAGTGTTGGCCGCGACTATTCGACAGATGAATCCCGTGACAAGAAAAATTCGCAATACGCCCAACTGCGTGTCCGGAACAAAAACAAGAAACGCACTCTCCGCGCGACATTCAATTTCGTGCGTTCGGCTCAGCCTGAGGATTTCAATTCCTCACTTCTCACCTACTCCGGCCTTGACGCGGCAGGCACCTTCAATGTAGCTTCGTCGAGCGCCACAAGTTCCCGTGGTCTGAAATACAGTCTCGGCCTCAGCGGCAGCTTCAATCTTCCCAACGGCCACTTCATCGAAGCATCGGCAAGCGCATCGGCAAGCCGCAACAACTACAATTATATATACTCCGAATCAGCATCCTCGCCCATCAGCTCCGACACAAAAGAAAACTACTATGATTTCTCGGGCAGTTTCAGCTATGGGATGAGATTCCATAGAGGCAATTCACTTGTGTTCAAGGCTACCGAGAACTACAATGTCAGCTCGGCCACATACAGCGGCACCAACTCTTCGTGGCAGCATCTGTGGTCGTCGGAATGTATATTCTTCGCTGAATATTCCCATCCCGTGAGCCGGATAGGTTCGTTGCGTCTCTCGCCGGGCTTTTCCGCCCAATCCTACCGTGTGCATGGACTCAGGCAGAGCAATCCGGCAGGCCCACGCGCGCAACTCGTCCTCGCGCTGCAGCCCGCACGCAATCAATTTGCACAGCTCATGGTCTTCTACGGCAACTCATATCCGCAGCTTTCCATGATGTCGGGGGCTACACAACAGGTCGATATGCTCCAACTACGCCGCGGCAATCCCGACCTGAAACAGACACGCATCACAAAAGCCATGGCCGTGTACGGAGCTTCAGCCGGAAGAGTGACATTCCAGCTCTACGGCATCTTCAACGCCGCCTGGCGCCTGCCTATGGCCGATTACTTTTTTGAGGACGGCATGCTCGTGCAGTCCTTCTATCCCTACGGTAATTGGCGCCAATACGACACTTCGCTGTCCGTAACATGGACGCCGTCGGGCAAATTCAATGCGCGGATAAGCGGCGGATATCTCTACAACGGCTATTTCCACAACCTGCATGTATCGGCAGCCTGCTGGAAAGCATCGGCCGATGTGGCATGGTACATGGGGGACTTTGCTCTGAACGCATCGGTCGAGACCCCTCAGAAAATCGCAGGCTACGACCGCATAGTCACCCGCACGATATGGAACTACAAGCTGTCTCTTTCTTGGACCCACAACAAGCTGCGCGCCGAAGCCGGAACACACAACCTGTTCATGCGGCACCCATACTACACGCGCACCTTGTCAACTCCGGCCTACGATTTCCGCAACACATCCTATTCTCCGTCCGACCGCAGCATGGCCTACGTGAAACTCGCATGGTCGCTTGATTTCGGCAAAAAGACATCACACGACAAAAACAACGTGGACCGCAACATCGGCAGCGGAATATTGAGAGCCGACTGAAACGGGCCAATCCCAATACTCTAATTTAAATACTCTAATTTAAGGCGTAGCCCGGCATACTCCGCGACGGAGAGTGTCGGGCATTTTGCATTATTGAAATTATTTATTACTTTTACAAAGCAAAACGATACTATCAAACAAGAAATACTTTCTTTATGCCACTTATAATTCCAAAACACTACCGACAGCAACTCACACCCGAAACGACTGAAGTCGCCATCAAGACTATCAAACAATATTTCCAGAAGGAACTTTCCTCGGCGCTGAATCTCCGGCGCGTCACTGCTCCGCTTTTCGTGCTCTCCGGAACGGGACTTAACGATGACCTGAACGGCACGGAGCGTGCGGTGACTTTCCCCGTGAAATCGCTTGGCGACCGCAGAGCCGAAGTCGTCCACTCGCTTGCAAAGTGGAAAAGAGTGAAGCTCGGGGTTTACGATATCGACCCCGGATTCGGACTGTACACCGACATGAACGCCATCCGTGCCGACGAGGAACTTGACAATATCCACTCCCTGTATGTGGACCAATGGGACTGGGAACAGACCATCCGCCCTTCCGACCGCACGCTTGAATATCTCAGGAGCACCGTCCGGAAAATCTACGGAGCACTTAAAGCCACCGAACAGATGGTGTACGAGCATTTTCCCCACATCACACCGCGCCTTCCGGAAGAAATTACATTCATCCACTCCGAGGAACTTCTCCGGGAATACCCCGGGTTGCCCGCGCCGGAACGCGAGGCTAAGGCGGCAAAGAAATATGGCGCAATATTCATTATCGGTATAGGAGCGCCGCTCTCCGACGGAAAGCCTCATGATGGCCGCGCCCCTGACTATGACGACTGGAGCACGGCGAACGAAGAAGGATTCACGGGGCTGAACGGCGATTTGATTCTCTGGGATTCCGTGCTTGAGCGTCCACTTGAAATTTCATCAATGGGCATACGCGTCACTTCCGAATCACTTCACCGCCAGTTGGAATTGCGCGATTGCACCGAACGGGAGCAACTTCAGTTCCACCGCATGCTTCTTGACGGGGAGCTGCCTTGCTCGATCGGCGGCGGCATAGGACAGAGCCGCCTGTGCATGTTCCTGCTCAAAAAAGCCCACATCGGGGAAGTTCAGGCCTCGGTATGGCCCGAGGAACAGATTGAAGCCTGCCGGAAGGCAGGTATAATATTGCTTTGACATAATTCCGAATTGTTTTGCAGGAACAAATCTTTTACGTAATTTCGCCGCGGTAAAAATTACACACAAGGTTTCAACGGTAACAATTTCAATCATACTTACACAATGGCAAAACAATTCGGAATTATATTCGCCTGTCTCGCGGTGGGCGAACTCCTTGCAATGATTCCGTGGCTCAATATCCCCGGCAGTATCTGGGGAATGATTGTTCTTACGGTTCTGCTCGAGAAGAAGGTAGTCAAGCCGGAATCGGTAGCCACCACCTGCAAGTTTCTCGTATCCAACATGGCATTTTTCTTCATTCCTCCGGGAGTTGCGCTGATGTACTATTTCGATCTCATATCGAGGGAGTGGCTGCCTATCGTTGCCGCTACATTCATAAGCATGATAATAGTACTGCTCGTGACCGGTCAGCTCCACCAGTGGATGCACCGGAAATATAAGCAACACAGCCACAAGACAATAACAGACGGGAATGGAAAAGATAAATGAATTCTTAGGCAGTGAGCTTGCCGTGCTCACACTTACGGTGCTCGTCTACTGGGGTGCATGCTACATCCGCCGTGTCTCAAAACTCACTCTGCTCAATCCGATGATAATCACAATCGGAGTGCTGATAGCCGTGCTCAAAATGGCCGACATACCTTACGAGACCTACCACGACGGCACCCACCTTATCGAGTTTTGGCTTAAACCGGCCATCGTGGCTCTCGGATTTCCACTCTACAACGAGCTGAAACACATCAAGCGGCAATTCTTCGTTATCTTTATTACCGAATTCATAGGCAGCGCGATAGGTATAATATCGGTGGTGCTGATTGCAAAATGGTTCGGAGCAAGCCGCGAGGTGATCTGCTCGCTGGCCCCAAAATCGGTATCAACCCCCATCGCGATAGAGATTTCGGAACAGTTGGGAGGTATTCCGGCACTTACATCAGCCATCGTAGTGATTGTTGGCCTGATAGGCGCGCTCATGGGAATGAAGATGATGGACCTTGGAAGAGTGAGAGGTCCTATTTCCAAAAGCCTGAGCATGGGCACGGCAGCCCATGTGCTCGGCACAAGCCGCATAAGCGAATATGGCGAACGATACGGAGCTTTCGCAACGTTAGGGCTTATCCTCAACGGAATCCTTACCGCGTTTCTCGCCGGACCTTTGGTGGAAGTACTTCTCTAATCACGCGATTCACACAATACCCTGTTGTGGGGATTTCGCCCTTGCCGGGTGGTTAGGGGCTGAGACACCGTCACAAAGCCAAGGCGCATCAAAAACACATTTTCTGTGTATTGATGCGCCTTGGCTTTGTGTCTAATTTTGCACCGGATTTAAAATGATTTCAAATAATAACATAAACTAATAAAATTCACACACAGACATGAAAAGATTAAAGACAGTTTTCGCGACAATGGTACTTCTCCTAAGTGTATCAGCCTTAGCCACTTCCTGCTCCGACAGTAAGGACGACGAACCGGAGACTCCTGCGGCAAAGAGCGTCGAAGGAACATATTCCGGCGACATGACATGCTCGGTGATGGGCGACGAATCAACTTTCGAGGACATGACTTTCACTCTCACCGCTGTTGACGATGCCACAGTTGACATCGCAATCTCTTCATTCGGCAATCCTCCCATGCAGGTTCCCGGATTCACCGTAAGCGGAGTGAAAGTTGCAGGCACCGACGGCAAATATGCCCTCGCGCCAACCGAATTCAGCGGCGAGACCGAAACAGGCCGTGCTTTCTCAGGAACTGCCCAAGGCTCGTTTGAGGACAACACTCTCACAGTCAAGTTCAGTCTCCAGTATGGTGCGATGCCCATGCCGATGATCTGTTCATTCACCGCTCCCAAAAATTAATTTTTGATGTCACAGAGACTTATCGTAATTTCGATTCTGGGACTTCTTCTACCTCTGACGGCACTCGCCTCCGACTATTCGGGGCGGGTGCTCGATGAGGAAGGCGAACCCCTTGCCGGAGCTGTTGTGCGCCTGTCGGACAGCGGCAAAGCCACTGTGACAGATATTGACGGGGCTTTCGGATTCCAAATCAAATCCGACAAGGCTCTGAAGGCCACCGTGACATACGTAGGTTTTGTGGCACAGACATGCGTGCTGAAGCCCGGCAAGCCCGAGACCGTGCGCATGACACCCGACCTTACCGCGCTCAACGAGGTTGTCGTTACCGCCACCCGCACCCCGAAGGCTCTGAAGGACGCTCCGGTCGTGACCCGGCTGATTACTGCCGACGAAATCAAGAAAACCGATGCCACCAACATCCAGGACCTTCTTACGGAAGAGATTCCCGGACTGGAATTCGGTTTTGCGATGAGTCAGGAAACATCGCTCAACATGAGCGGTTTCGGAGGAAACGCCATTCTCTTCCTCGTGGACGGAGAACGTCTCGCCGGGGAAACGATGGACAACGTGGACTACAACCGCCTCAACCTTGAGAACGTAGGACAGGTTGAAATTGTCAAAGGCGCCTCGTCGGCTCTGTACGGAGCCAATGCCGTGGGCGGTGTCGTCAACCTTATCTCGAAGGAAAGCAAGGAGCCGTGGCATGTCAACCTCAACTCGCGTTACCGCTCTTTTGGCAATGAGTGGCGCACCGGAGGCGACATCAATTTCAATACCTCCAAATGGAACTCGAACACCTCCGTGCAACATTCCACTTCCGAGGATGTGCGGCTCACCGACGTATTCGACACCGAATCGGCCATCCATCAGGTATATGGCGGCAGTACCGTCAATGTGAAGGAACGCCTGATTTTCCGTGCTACCGACAATCTGCGCTTCATAGCTCGCGGAGGATACTTCTACCGCACGAGCAACCGCGCCAACTACACCGACCACTACAACGATTATTCGGGTGGCCTGCGTTCGGTGTGGCAGATTGACGGACGTCAGAACCTGGAGATATCGTACAGCTACGACCAATACGACAAGGCTCGCTTCATTGCCGACAAGCGGACACACGACCACGACTATTCCAACCGCCAGCACATAGCACACGCCCTCTACACCCGCTCGTGGGGTGCCAACGCACTCACCGTGGGCGGCGACTGGATGAACGACTATCTCACGACCTACCAGTTTACCGAAGGCGGCCGACACTCTCAGAACTCGGTGGATGCCTTCGTTCAGTTCGACTGGTCGCCCCTGTCGTGGCTCAACGTCATAGCGAGTGCGCGCGAGGACTACTTCTCGGCCTCGAAAAACAATGCAGTCACCGGACGTCTTGCCACAATGTTCAAGCTCAAACCTCTTTCAATCCGTGCTTCATATTCAGGCGGTTTCCGCGCACCTACTCTGAAAGAGATGTATATGAGCTTCGACATGGCGGGAATACAGATGATCTACGGCAATCCTGACCTGAAGCCCGAACGCAGCCACAACTTCAACGTGGCTCTGGAACGTAGCGGACTCGTGCGCCGCGGAATAATTCCGGGTTCTTACAGCTTCACAGCCTCCGGCTATTACAACTATTATAACAGCCGGATCACCACCACCGACTTTCCGGGCGATGAAACCCGCGAAGAAGGTGCGATGTACTGCAATGAAGACGGCGTGAAAGTTGCCGGACTTGACCTCAACGCCCGCTACCGGGCCGTGATGGGACTAGGAGTGTCGCTTTCGTACAACTACCTGCACGTAGCCAACCGGGCCATCGACTCGCAATTTTCCCAACCCCGCCCCCATTCGGCCACATGGCGCCTTGACTACGACAAGCGCATATGCAGTGTCTACAAAATCTACGCATCACTTTCGGGGCGCTATCTTGCCAAGCCCGAGAGCCGATACGAGACCGACAGTGCATATTCCCTGTGGAAATTCACCCTCCAGCAATCCGTGTGGAAAGGAATAAACGTCAACTTTGTGATTGAAAATCTATTCAACTACAAGCCGAAAATATACTATTGGAACTCCGCTCCGACAACAGGCCGGACGTGGACAATAGGTCTGTCTCTGAATATTGATGAATTCTTTAAATAAATGAAGAAAAAAAAACATACTGCTTCTGATTGGTTGCGCCTTGATTATAGGTGCAGCCATTTTGCTGTGGAACCGCCTGGCTTCCACAACGCATGTAGCCTTCGTAAACTATCAGGCTATAAACTTGGGCCAGATTGCCAAGGCCAACGACAACAGTCACGTACGCATATCCGAGCTTGCGGTCGAAGAACTTGACAAGGCCGTCGACTACGACATGGTTTTCCTCAACGGAATGGGACTGAGAATCACCGACGAACAGCGTCAGGCACTCATCCATGCCGCCGAAAACGGCACTCCCGTGCTCACCACCGCGGCCACCAATCCGGCCAACCAGATTGTTTCGGTGGATTCAATCGACGGTGTTTTCCTGCGCCAGTATCTTGCAGGAGGACGAAACAACTACCGCAACTTGCTCAACTACGTGCGCAAGTATATCGACCGGAAGTCTCTTTTCGTCAACGAGCCTTCCGACCCGGAACTGTCAACTTCGTCGCTGATTTACTACCCCGACGAGAACGACAATCTCGGATTCGACTCCGTGAGCGAATATGAGGCTTGGCTCAGGAAATCCGGCAAATGGAAGGAAAACGCACCGCGAATCATCCTCACAGGACAGATGGGCGTGCCGGAAGAGCTTGTGGCTCAACTGGAAAAGACAGGTTCAATGGTATATCCCGTTACCGTAATCCAACAGTTCATCGCCGGAGGTCAGGCCGATTCAATAGCACCGTCGGCAATGATAAACATGGCTCACGGCCGCATGGGCGACATGGTGGTGCGCTACCTCGAAAGCCGCAACATTCCTCTGTTCTCGCCACTGAATGTCAACCGCGACTACGACGAATGGATGGCCGACAAGTCGGGAATGAACGGAGGTTTTCTCTCGCAGAGCGTCGTGACTCCCGAGATTGACGGAGCCGTACGCCCCTATGCCTTGTTTGCCCACTTCGAAGGTGAGGACGGATTGCCCTACGTAAAGGCAATTCCCGGACGACTTGAGGAATTTGTCGAAACCGTCAACAACTACACTTCCCTGGCATGCAAGCCTGAAAAAGATAAAAAAATTGCCATCTTCTACTTCAAAGGCCCCGGTCAGAACGCACTGGTGGCTGAAGGGATGGAAGTGGCGCCGTCGCTGTTCAATCTCCTTACCCGACTCAAAAATGAGGGATACCGGGTGGAAAACCTTCCGGCAAACGCCGCAGGTCTTGAAAAGCTCATCAACGAGAACGGACGCGTGTTCAACGAATACGCCACCGGCGCAATGACCGATTTCGTGCAAAACAATTCCCCTGAAATCATCACGGAAGCGGACTATAAATCATGGTGCGAGGCATCCCTGCCCGACCAGTTGCGCAGCGATATCGACGCCGTTGACGGAGCTTTCCCCGGACACGGACTCAGCGACGGCAACGGAAACCTTGCACTGGCACGTCTGAGATTCGGAAATGTGGTTCTGATTCCTCAGACAGCCGCCGGTCTCGGCGACGATGATTTCCAGATTGTGCACGGCACCGACGCCGCTCCCCCTCACAACTATGTGGCCGCCTACCTTTGGGCCAAGCACGGCTTCGGAGCCGACGCGCTAATACATTTCGGAGCACACGGCTCGCTCGAATTCACTCCCCGCAAGCAGGTCGCTCTCGGCAGCATGGACTGGGCCGACCGTCTTGTAGGCACAATGCCCCACTTCTACGTATATTCAACCTCCAACGTCGGTGAGGCCATGATGGCAAAGCGCCGCAGCTATGCCGGAATCATCAACTATCTCACACCTCCATTCATGGAAAGCGGTGTGCGCTCGGTTTATAAGAATCTTTCCGACGCCATAGCCGAATACAACCGTTGCGCAGGCGCCGACAAGCCCGATGAGGCCGCGATGAACCGCGCTGCCGGACTCGTGAAAAAGTACACTGTCGAGCTTGGTATCCACCGCGAGTTGCGCCTTGACAGCGTGGCATCCGTGGCTTATTCCGCCGATGACATCGCCCGCATCGAGAACTTCGCCGAAGAGCTCGCCAACGAGAAAATCACGGGCGCGCTCTACGTGATGGGCGTTCCTTACGCACCGGAGCACATCCGCTCTACTGTCACAGCCATGACCGTTGACCCGCTCGCATACAGCCTGCACAAGCTCCGCGGCGGAAATCTGAAAAAACACCGTGCCGACGCTCAGAAAATCGTTGAGCGCCTTATAGCTTCGGCTTCTCCGGTATCGGATGATGAAATCTGCCGCGTTGCCGGAATCACCGCTCAGGAACTTGACAGCGCCCGCACCCTGCGCGCCACAATCGAAGGCTCGAAGGACATGCTTTCACGAATGATGGTGATGGGGGCGATGATGCAGCCCTCCGCAACCGAAACGGCAAAACTCGCCGACCGCAAGGAAAAACCTGCCGGACATCACAAGATGATTCCGGGAATGTCGCCCGAAAAGGCAATCGAAATGGCACGCAAGATGGGTGCCGATGAGGAAGCCATCAAGAAGATGGAGGCTGCGATGAAGCGCAAGAGCGTGACTCCCGACGCATCCAAATCGCATGGCGGACATCCCGGAGGACACCCCGGCGGCATGAAAAAGAAAGAACTCACTCCCGCCGAGATTGAATTTGCAACAGCCGTTTCGGAAGTCGAACGTGCCCTCGGAAAAGTCAACGAATATCTGACCGGACTCCGCGAAAGCCCCGAGGCCGAACTCGCATCGGTAGTGAACGCCCTCGACGGAGGATTCATCGCCCCGACCTCAGGCGGTGACCCCGTGCTCAATCCCAACATTCTCCCTACCGGACGCAACATGTTTGCCGTCAATGCCGAGGAGACTCCTTCCGCAGTAGCATGGGAGAAAGGCAAGTCGCTGGCCGACAACACCCTTTCGATGTATCGCAAGAACCACAACGACTCCCTGCCGCGCAAGGTGAGCTACACCCTCTGGAGCAGCGAGTTCATCGAAACCGAGGGTGCCACAATTGCCCAGATTCTTTACATGCTCGGTGTTGAGCCGGTCCGCGACGCTTTCGGACGCGTAACCGACCTTCAGCTCATTCCCTCCGAAAAACTCGGACGTCCGCGCATCGACGTGGTCGTGCAGACTTCCGGACAGCTCCGCGACCTGGCGGCATCACGCCTGTTCCTCATCGGCCGCGCGGTCAAGATGGCTGCGGCTGCCGAAGACAAGGATTATCCCAACTATGTGGCCGAGGGTGTGGTTGAGTCGGAACGCCATCTTGTCGAAAAAGGCATGTCGCCCAAGGAAGCCCGCGAGCTTTCGACATCGCGCGTGTTCGGAGGTATCAACGGCAACTACGGCAGCGGAATCCAGGGAATGGTGGAAGCAGGCGACCGTTGGGACGACGAAAGCGAGATTGCCGGAACTTACCTCAACAACATGGGGGCGCTCTACGGCAGCGAGGACGATTGGGAAAAGATGCGCGAATTTGTGTTCGAGGCTGCGCTCACACGCACCGATGTGGTGGTGCAGCCGCGTCAAAGCAACACATGGGGCGCACTCAGTCTCGACCACGTGTACGAGTTCATGGGCGGCATGAACCTTGCCGTGCGCAATGTTACCGGCAAGGACCCGGAAGCCTACCTGAGCGACTACCGCAACCGCAACAACGCGCGCATGCAGGAAGTCAAGGAAGCCATCGGAGTTGAAAGCCGCACCACAATACTCAACCCCAACTACATCAAGGAAAAGATGAAAGGCGGCGCAGGCGACGCTTCGGCGATTGCCGACGTCGTGCGCAACACATACGGATGGAACGTGATGAAACCCGCGGCCATCGACAAAGAACTTTGGGACGGAATCTACGACACCTATGTTGCCGACCGCAACAATCTCGGCGTCAAGGACTACTTCAGCAAAGTCAATCCGGCAGCCATTCAGGAAGTGACAGCCGTGATGCTTGAGACCGTGCGAAAAGGCATGTGGGACGCCACTCCCGAACAGATTGCCGCAATGGCCGAGCTACACACCGAAATGGTGGCCAAATACGGCGCGGCATGCTCGGGATTCGTCTGCGACAACGCCAAACTCCGCGATTTCATCAAGGAGAAAGCTCCGCAGGAAAACGCCCGCATGTACGACGCTGCCGTGGCTTCCGTACGCGCCGAGAACATCGCTTCCGCCGACAACGACGGAATGGTGATGAAACGCGAGGAACTCAACAACACCGACACCGTGACAAACCGCCTGAGCGGCATTGCCGTGGCTGCCGGAGTGATTATCGCCCTTGTAGTGATTGTGCTTCTTATCCGTCACCGCCGCAAAACTTCCGATTCTGAATAATGGAAACCGTAGTACTTATAATAATGCTCCTTGTCTACTTCAATTTCATATTGAAGCTGACATGGCACCGCGCCGTCGGCATGGCTGTGCTGAGCGTGCTTCCCCTGCTCTTCGCTGGATTCTCCTACGAAGCCGCCAGCACCCAGTCGAAGGCTCAGATTGACCTCTGGCTCAGCCAGCCCGACCTGATGCTCGACACTTCCGTTGTGCTCACGATTGATGTCGCCTTCCAGATTTTCTTCTGCGTGATGATGGCGATAAAGCTCGACGGAAACATGAGCCGCCGTCAGGAAATCATGTTTCAGGTGGCATACTGGATTCCCGGACTGCTGCTCTTCCCCGTGCTCTATTCTATGCTCGTGGAGCTTATCTTCGCCATGCCCGGCACCGACTTCGCCGTAATCGGCTGGGGCTGGGGCGCGGCTGTGATGGTGCTCTCGCCCGTACTTGCATTAGGTTTCAGATGGCTTTTGCCGGAGAAGGACCTGCGGCTGGAACTCATGTTCCTTGTCAACCTTCTCACGGCAGCACTCGGCATAGTCGCCACTGTCAACGGCCGCACCGCCGCAGCCGGAACCAACAAGGTTCAATGGGACTCCCTTGCCGCCATCCTTGCCATTCTGCTTGCCGGAGCCGTTGCCGGAGTGTTCGTCAACAAATATCTTACTGCCCGAAAAATCAATAAACTAACTTAACATTCATCATATGAACGTAATTTCCAACATCCTCTACTGGATTTCCACCGGACTTCTCGTGCCGGTAATCGTACTGCTGATTTTCTTTTTCATCCGCGCCATCATACTCATAGGCGTGTTCTTCGGCCAATATCTGCGCCACCGCAAGACTACCGCCCTGCTCTACCCCCGCATAAGCTCGCTCACCCCTGAATCGCTCGGGGAATTCAAGGCATCCCTTCCCGCCAAGTCAGCTTCCGTTGCCGGAGCCTACGTGCGCCGTATCATGGAAGCCGACGGAGACCAGGCGCGTACCGACCTGCTTCTGTCTGAGTACGAGATGGAGGCCGACAGCGAGATAGCTTCGTCGAAAGTACTCACCAAGATGGGCCCCATCCTCGGCCTTATGGGCACACTCATCCCCATGGGTCCCGCGCTTGTAGGACTCGCCTCGGGCGACATCGCATCCATGGCCTACAACATGCAGGTGGCATTTGCAACCACCGTGGTAGGTCTTGTTGTGAGCGCAATAGGCTTCCTCACCCAGCAGGTCAAGGAACGCTGGGCCATGCGCAATGTCACCATGCTCGAATACCTCGCCGAAGTTGTGAAACTATCTAAAACCGCCAAGCAATGAGACGCCGCCGCTCCCTGTTGCGCCGTGGGGAAGATTCCGACCCCATGAGCGTTGTCAGCAACCTGTTTGACGTTGCAATGGTGTTTGCCGTGGCACTGATGGTGGCGCTCGTAAGCCGCTACAACATGACCGAAATGTTCTCGCAGGAAGACTTCACCATGGTGAAGAATCCCGGCAAGGAAAACATGGAAATCATAACGAAGGAAGGCGAGAAAATCAACCGCTACACTCCCTCCGAAGACTCCGACCCCTCGCAGAACAAAGGCAAGCGCGTCGGAATTGCCTACGAGCTCGAAAACGGCGACATAATCTATGTTCCCGAATAACACTTGCACACATCGGTTCATCTGAGACACAAAGAGGGCGTGAAATCCGGATTTCACGCCCTCTTTTCATTATATTTCAGTCAATTGCTCAACGCACGCTTACCTTGCGGCCGCCTACGATGTACAGGCCGGAAGCAAGACCGTTGGTGGCTTCGGCGGGAGCTACTGCCTTGCGCAGAAGCACGCCCTGCATGTTGAACACGTCAACGGGTTCTTCCGATGCAGCAACCACATCTTCCACCGATGTGCTCGTGCCTACCTTGGCACCATAGGTATCCACACCTAACAGGCGAATAGTATCCCAGGAGTGGTTTTTGGCGGTGGGAGTGATGGTGAGACTCTTGATATTGTTCAAAGCAGACGCCTGACTCACTCGGAGCTGACTTGAAGTAGACTCCGCTCTATCTGGAACGATGCGGTCGATCTCTCCTCTACCGCTGTAAGGACGGTCCTCAATTTCAAAAATAGTGCGGGTATTGCCATCCTTGTCAGCTGCAACAACAGTGTAGGAAGAAGGACAGGCAGTCTCCCAACGCAGCTTGATAAGGTTGAAATGATACTCATCGTCGAACGTAATCACTGCCGCCTGATTAAGCTCCGTGAAATGAATCTCGCCATTTTCGGGGAAGCTCACATATTCACTGTCAGTTGATTTCTGCGCTCCGGCATCCACCTTATTGTTCTTGTGGGCTGCCACGTTGATGACAAGCGGGTCAGAAATAAGATTGTTGCTGAGGGCATATGCCTGATATATTCCAAGATCCTCGGTTGTGAAAGTATTGCCTTCAAGAACGGTTCCGTCTACCTCGAAGAGAACTTGCTCGCCTTCCATCTCAGCGCCGAACTGGTCGAAAACGTGTCCTGAGAAAGTCACGGTTTCGTCAGTGGAGATATTATTGACGTCGGATTCAATAACTACCGATGTAGCGACTGATTCAATTTCAGAATGTCCGTAGGCCTTGAGGTCGAAGAGCTTGATACCGTAGACTGTGGCATTGCGTGTGGTTACAATCTTGATAAACCGGACGTTGTTCATTTCCTTGCCGCAGAAGCGGTCGTACCATGTCTGCTGAGTATGTCCGGTCACGGAATAGAATTTCTCGAGGGTTTCCTCGGTCTCGCCTACATACACATCGTAATCGGCGGGGCATGCACCTTCCCAGATTGCGATAATCATGTCAAGGTTGTAGGGTTTATGGAGGTCGGCGAGAATCCAGTGGATATGTTCACCGGCCGATTCGCTTTCAGTAATCACATATTGATTGCCATGAGCGGTGGGATTGGCGCCACCGTCGATAGCGTTTGCTCCATTGGCTGCGGCATTATCGCTTGTCACGGTAGCTCCGGCCATACAGTAGTCATTGGTATCGGCAACTATAATTGAAGTGGTGGCAGAGAGTTCGCCGAGAGTGGCGGTGATATTCACTGTGCCTTTTGCTGTGGCGGTGATTACGCCGTCGGCATAATCGGCACCCTCGACACTTATCACGGGGGCTTCAGCGCTTTCAAAGTCAGCTCCATACTGGTCTTTCACAGTCCAGCTCACCTGAGAGGTCTCGCCTGCGAAGAGTCCGTCGGGAGTGGCCGATACTTCGAGCACCGATGCAACGGGACTTTCATATACTGTGCCTGCCACATAGATTTCCTTCACCTGAGGTTTACCGTTGGGATTGTCGGAGTCGCGTACAGCTACATAACGGGCTTTAATCACCTCAGAGGGTTCGTAGGTCGCAACCGAATTGCTTGCGCGGCTTATGGAAGAAGTGCTTGTCCAACCTTCAAGAGCATTATTGTCGGTCCATTTGAAGTCGGACTCGGCAGGCTGCGCCGCTCCTTCAAGGCCGAAGCTGAACTTGAAAGTTCCGCCGGAAAGGTCGCCATACGAAACGCCGGCAGCTTCAATTAGATATACCTGACCGAGGTCGACAATCACCCAAGAATCTCCGCCACCCCATTCACCGTTATAGGTGTAATAGGTTTCCTCGTCGCCGTCAGTTGCGAAAGAAGCGGGATTGGTAACGTCTTTGTCTTCAAGAATACGGGCGGTGGCAGCCTTGCCTGCCGCAATATTCTCAATGCCGGTCCAATTGAACTTGACCGTGAACTGCGCCTGCCCCTGAATTTCTGTTCCGTCAACAGTTCCGGATACTGTAAGAGTGTATGTTCCGCGTTTCAGACCCTTTACGGAGAACTTGCCCGCCTCTGCCGCAGTGATTTCGACAGCCGAAGGATCGGAGCATGCGAGCGTAAGATTCTCTACATTTTCAATCGAAGCCACTGAACCTGTGATGGTAAGAGCCTCAACTGTGATTTCAGCGGTAGCGCCTTCTGTTACGGCTGTATCGGCAATGCGCAGTGACGCGATTTCGTCGCGACCCTGAATTTTGGCGATACGGACTTCGAAGATACGCGAGCCGTAGTCGGTGGCGAAGCCGTTGTAAGCGTTGCCGTAGATAAGCACATATCGGGCAGAAGCAGCTACATCAAAGGAGAGTGTTTCGGTGAAACCGCTCTCGCTCACTTCTCCACCGGTAGCCGCAACCGTTGCCGATGCGAGCCAATCGGAATCAATCACATTGTAAGACACTTCATTGGGAGCTTCCTCGGTGCCAACGTTAAAGGTCTGAGGAGCGAAAGGTATGGCCTCATCCGAGAGATACACCGAATATTCTGTCGGGTGGGATGCTTCCCATATAATCTCGATGTCGGTAAATGTCTTGACTTCGCCGAGGTCGATAAGCGCCCAGTCGGCGGCAAACTTGTTGGCTTTACCTATGGCCTGCCAGCTCGTGCCGGGGTCACCGTCGGTAATAGTTGCTGCAGCGGCTTCATTTGAAGACACGGTAACTGTGGATCCGGCTGCGAGATTCTCGACAGACCCCCACTCCACCGCCATACTTGCGGCTGCAGTGAGTACCGTAGCGCCTGCAATTGCAAAGATTTTTTTCATTTCAGTTGTATTTAGGTTAATTATTTGACTTCAGTCCGTTACTTCACAACCTTCTTGCCGCCGGCAATATACACACCGGAGGGCAGCCCGTCGAGAGCGCTTGCGGCATCAACCCCGGAGCGCAGAAGTATGCCCTGGAGGGAGTACACGTCCACTTTGGCCGTCGCGTCGGCAACCACACCTTCAACTCCGGTGGCATCGCCGAGACGTACCGCAGAAATGCGTATGCCGCTGGGAGTGTAAGGAGCCATGTCCTTCAGGCGGAGGGTACGCTTGCCCTCTTTGAGCTGCACTGGAAAGCTGATTTCCTTGTACACGGTGTTATCGTTGGGCAGAGTGATTTTCTGTGTGGGAGCAAGTTCTGTCTCGCCATCGCCCTCTACCTCATATACAGCCAGGGAGGGGTCAAAACGGGTTGGCTCGCCCATTCCCGACACACGCACCACGAAGTTATACCATCCGTCGGCAGGAACGTCAAACTGCCAGTCGGCCCAGGCTCCGGAATTGAAGCGGGATATTTCGATGGGACATTGAGTGCTGTCGTCGGCTCCGGCTCCCAGAGAGATTCCCGACTGGGTGATATAGTCGGTCGCAGCCACAAATTCATTTACATTGTGATAGACACTCGCATCAAAATCGCTGAGATTAAGGTAGACAAGTCCCTGCTCCGACAATTCGCGCTCGGCCTCGCCTTTACCTGAAATCAGCAGTCCGTAGTTAGGGCTTTCGGGACTGTTTGATTCACCGATGGGTTTGAACCATGCGTAGCGGAAAATGTAGTCGGTCTTCTCAAGCCATTCCACGGTCTGCACCATTGATGCAATCTGATCTTCAGGAGCGACGTAGCTCTTGGGATTTCCCTCGTTGGGCCACATGCAGAATTCCGTCACCCATATTTCCTTGCCATACTTTTCATGGAAAATCGCGCAAAGGTCTTTCATAACGCCCAGACCGCCATAATTATGGAGAGCCACGTAGTCGAACGAATCCTTGCCAACCAACGCCACGAACTCGTCCATCCAGTCGGCTGGGTTGTAATAAGGGGGATTCGGGGAGTAGTTCAGAGCCGGAGCCACCACTTTCAGTCCAAGTTCAGCGGCCAATGCACAAAGACGGGGCCAGTCGGCCGCAGCCTCAGCAGGAGTGAGATTGGCCTGATTGGAGAAGTTTGGCTCGTTGTAGCCAAGTATGTATTTCACCTCGGGATGCTCGGCTACATAGGTGCGGATATTGTCGGGATTGTAATTCGTGTTCCAGCACATGGGCACAAATTCCATGGCCGTCTCTCCGGCGAGGTAACGGCCGGGGGTATTTCCCCAGGTGTAGTACCAGCTCACACCGGGGGCGATAGCTGCCATCTGAGCCTTGAACTGAAACGAATCCTCGCTCACACCTCGCTTGGGGCTGCGCGCGGCAGCCTGAGGAAGTACTGCGGCAGCCATCAGAGCCGCCAATGCTATGTTTCTTACCTTCATAATTTCAATCAGTTACTTGCCATTTCAGAAGTGGCGACGACATTGAATTTCACCGCAGTTCCTTCGGCGCTGTTGGGGGCAACCCACACGCTGAATTCTCCGGGTTCAACAACCTTGCGCGAGCCGTCAACATGGAAAGCGAGGTCGTCGGGAGTAATCTTGAATGTCACGACCTTGGATTCGCCGGGCTGCAAGCTGATTTTATCGAAACCTCGAAGCTCACGCACGGGGCGAACGAGCGACGCAACATGGTCGCGGATATAAAGCTGAGCCACTTCCATACCCTCGCGCGAGCCGGTGTTGGTGACAGTGCACTTGACGGTGAGTTCGCCGTCGGGAGCGATTTCCTTTGCAGAGATTTCGGGAGTGCCGTACTTGAAAGTCGTGTAGCTCAGGCCATAACCGAAGGGGAAGAGAGGTCCGTCGCCGGCATCGAGGTAGTAGCTCGTGCATCCGGTGGATGTCTGTCCGGCCTCGAGAGGAATATCGTTTATGAGAGTGATTCCTTCAGCCGGACGGCCGGTGTTCTTGCGGTTATAATAGAGGGGCATCTGACCCGACATGCGGGCGAAAGATACAGGACAACGACCCGAGAAATTCACCTTTCCTGAAAGCAGGTTGGCGAGAGCGGGACCTGTCATGGTTCCGCCATGGAAGCAGAACACTGTTGCATCGGCAAGCTCCACATCTTCGGGTATGGCGAGCGGGCGCCCGGCCTGCACGATAAGGGTTACAGGCTTGCCGGTGGCCTTCAGTTCCTTGAGAAGAGCCGACTGCGCTCCGGGGAGCGAGAGATCGGCACGGCAATGAGCCTCTCCGGAAAGGACAGCTTCCTCTCCGGCGAAGTAGAGCACCATGTCGGCCTTGCGCGCTGCCTTCACGGCAGCGGCAAAGCCCTTGGTGCCGTTGTCGCGGCTATGGTCGAGACCCGCGACGAATACCACATTCTCAGCGCCGTACATTTCGCGCAGCGCGGTCAGCGGTGTGATGCAGCGGTCTTTTTCAAGATCGAACACCCATGTTCCGGCCTGATCGTGCTGAGCGTCGGCCATCGGGCCGATTACGGCAATCTTTTTTACCTTGTTATTGTCGATAGGGAGTACACCCGAATTTTTAAGCAGTACGGCACTTTCCTCCACAGCCCGACGGGCGGCATCGAGGTTTGAATCGCCATAGAAACGTGAGGCGCTTGCCATGTCCACATAGGGATTGTCGAAGAGTCCGAGACGGTATTTCAGGCGAAGCACGTTGGCAACGAGCGCGTCAACATCGGCCTCGCTCACCTTTCCGCTTTCAACCAGCGACGCGAGGTGGGAGATATAGGCATAGCTTTCCATATCCACGTCAACCCCGGCATCGACACTCTGAACCGCAGCCTCACGAAGGTCGGTGCTGTATCCGTGGGGAATCATCTGCTGAATCGAACCCCAGTCGCTCACCATGAGTCCGTCCCAGCCCCATTCGCCGCGCAGGATGTCACGGAGAAGGTAGCGGTTGCCCGACGAAGGCACACCGTTGATGTCGTTGAACGAGCACATGAAAGTTGCAGCTCCGGCGTCGGCGGCAGCTTTGAAAGGGGGCAGATACACATCACGCAGCAACACGTCGGGAATCCATGTCGTGTTGTAGTCGCGTCCGCTCTCGGAAGCGCCATATCCGGCAAAGTGCTTCACGCAGGCGGCCATGGTGCAAGGCTTGCTCAGGTCGTCTCCCTGATAGCCGCGCACCATTGCGGCGCCGAGAGCGCCTGAAAGATACGGATCCTCACCGAAACTTTCGGCGATACGCCCCCAGCGGGCGTCGCGGGAAATATCCACCATCGGAGAGAAAGTCCAACGGATACCCACCGAACTTGCCTCGTCGGCAGCGATACGCGCACCCTTTTCAACGAGCGAGGGATTCCACGAAGCAGCCTGCCCGAGAGGAATAGGGAATATGGTTTTGAAGCCGTGTATAACGTCACGGGCAAAAATCAGGGGTATTCCGAGACGCGAGTTCTCGACAGCTTCATGCTGGAGCTTGTTGACAACCTCAGGGTCGGTTTCGTTGAGAATGGAACCAACCGAGCCGCCACGCACATTGGCTATCATTTCGGGAGCATAGCCATAGCCTGAAAGCTGGTTGAGCTGACCGATTTTCTCGGCCAGAGTCATCCGGCCGATCAGAGCGTTGACACAGCTGTCGGTCTCGGCGGCAGTACGGACGGCCGCGGCGGACGGGAAGAGCATGCCTCCCGCGGCAACAATAAAGGGAAACAGTATTTTTTTCATATATGGAGTGACTTGGAGTATGTTCAATGTAGAAGGATTTTCTTTGTACCGGCTGTGTTGTGAGCAAGGTACACTCCGGGGGCAAATCCGGCAAGACAGATTTCACCGGTGTCGGACTCGGCAATCCGGTGGCCTGTGAGCGAGAAGAGAGAGAGCGACGGTTCGTCGGACACGACGCGTGAGCCGTCGAATCGTATAGGCTCGGGGGCGGCGACAGCGATTTCCTCCACTCCGGCCATATCACCGGGGTCGTAGAAGTCGCGGTTTTCGCTCGCGAGACCTTTCTGGTAGATTTTCACATAGTTGACGTACATCGACGCCTCGTGAGAATTGTCATCGGAAAGTGCCGTTATGGATTCCGGGGAATGAATACCCGTGAAATCACCACCCACGGCAAGGTTGAAGAGGATGAAATTGTCCTTATGGAAATAGTTTCCGGGCGACCATACATTGTCGGGTTCGGTACACGGACAATCAAGTTTGTAGTAGGGATTCTGCTTCGGACGTTTGTCAAGATCGACATACATTGCGATTGAATTTTCGTCCCACACGATTGTAAACAGGTGGAAAGCTCCGTCCTGAAGGCTGTAAGCCTTGGTTGTGGACTTGGCGTAGGATGCAGCGGGCCACCCCTGGCCCCAGTGGCATGCACCGTTGAAAAAGCGGTCCTGGCTTCCCGCGGATATGCCTTCGGAATTACCCATCTCGAGAATGTCGGTCTCGCCGCAGCGGGGCCATCCCACTTCATCGTAGTCGTTACCCATCATCCAGAACGCAGGCCATAGACCGTTGGCTGTGGACGGAAGTTTTATCGAAGCCTCGAGCTTGCCGTGAGTGAAGGCAATGCGGTTTTTGGAATTGACACGGCCGCTTGTAAACGACTTTCCGCTGTATGATTCGCGACGCGCGGTGAGGATCAGGCAACCGTTGCCTTCGCCATCGTCGCCGAGACGGACGTTTTCGGTGCGATCGGTATAGTATTGGAGTTCGTGGTTGCCTCCGCCGTCACCGTTCACCTCAATATCCCAACGCATGGGATTGAGTTCTGTGCCGTCGAAAAGGTCCTGCCACACGAGCATATAGCCGTCGGTCATGCCCGAGCCTTCCTGCGGTTCGGTTGCCGCCAGGGCAAGGGCAGCCAGAGAGAGGGCGAGAGTTGCCGGAACTTTTGTTTTCATATCAGGTAAGTGGGGGATTATATCCGGACCGGCACATGAGCCGGCCCGGAACTGAGATTAGATTAGCGTACTACAATCTTGCGGGCTTTGTTGCCTGACTTGACAACATATACACCTGCGGTGAGGTCGTTGATACCAAGTACGGTACCGTTTGTGCTCTTGACAGCCTTACCGGTGAGGTTGTAGAGAACCATTCCGTTGGCACCGTTCACATTCACGGTGTTTTCGGTCACTACGAAATCAATATCGGAAACCACGTCGACCGCGTCGATACCGGCAGATTCGGTGGAGTAGAAATAAACGGCGTCAAATGCCATGGTCTGACCTGCAACGCCACCGCCAAGCCAAGAGAGGAGGTTACCTTCCCAGCCTTCGAGATGAGCGGGAGAGAACGAAGGATAGATTTTCTTAAGGTCGGCGAAAGAAATGTCGATACCCTGCCAGTCGTCGTTGATAGCCAGACCGATGGTGGGGAAGATGTTGCCATTGTCGTTGAAAGCTGTTCCGACAGCGAATTTTGCAGGCATGGACTGGTTTTCGGCATTATCCAGGAGGATGAGTGCGATTGAGGCGGGACCGTTGCCGGTGGGAGTCATATATGCGAGGTGGAAGCGGGTGGCATCGTTGAAGTGGCTCAGATTGAGACCCGGAGCATCAACGGCGAATCCGGCTCCCGACCATCCGTCGGCACCTGTAACTTCAACCGATACATATCCGCCTTCTTCCATATCCACACGGGGATAGCTGTCGTCGCCGGGATTGAAACCGTTCCAGTACCAGAGGTTACGGCCTTCGTCGGGAGAGGGGCCGCAATAATTGAGGGTTGCGCCGGCATCCTTGAAATCCTTGATAGCGCCATCGGAAAGAACGATATAGTCAACAGTCTTGGCACCGGCGTTGATAACGGTTTCGGTGGAAGGATCGCATGTGTACTGAGCCTGAGCTGCCAGAGCTACCATTGTTGAGGCAGCGATAAGAGTAAACTTTTTCATAATAAAACGTGATTTAAAAGTGGTTAATAGTATTGTCTGAGTATAAGCCGGGCACGGACACGGAATGTTCCGCGCCTGGCATGATAGTTTATTTCACTAAATTAAAGGACTTTAGTAGCCGGGATTCTGCTCCATGGGATTAAGGGCGATTTCCTCGGCAGGGATGGGGAATAGCTCGTGCTTTCCGGGGATGAAACTTGCCATTTCGGCACGTGCCTCTTCGGATTCGGAGCGGCCATAAGTGCCGGAATCCTTATCCATCACCTGTGCGGCAATACCCCAGCGGACGATGTCGAACCAGCGGTGTCCTTCCATCGCGAGTTCCACACGGCGTTCATGGCGGATGGCATCGCGGAGGGATGCGGTGTCGTCGGAATATCCGCGGTAGCCGGGGAAGGCAGGAAGTGCGTCGGCAGTTGATGCACACGCACGTGCACGGCTGCGGACTTCCTCAAGCGCCCATTTGGCGGCATTGACGTCTTTTCCGCTTTCAAGAGCGGCTTCGGCGTAGAGCAACAGCACATCGGCGGCACGGATAAGACGATAGTTGAGTGCTCCGCGGCTATGGTGGTCGATTGCGGGGAAAGTACCGCCTTCGCTGTAAGCTGTCTTGTTATTGTAGTACGGCGTGCCGAGATAAGTCACCTCCACTTCCTGAAGCGAAGCCTCGTCGGGCACGCCGATGGAAACCTCCCGACGGATATCGCCGCTCTCAAACTCGTTGAAAAGATTCTGCGTGGGATGATTCCAGCCCCAGCCGCTGTTTGAACCGAGCGAACTCATGCGCGGACGGGTGAGAATCGTGGAGAATGTTCCGCGGGTAAAGCCGAATCCTTCGCCATAGTCGCTGGTGGGATCGGCGGCATACTGGATTTCAAACACGCTTTCAGGGCCGTTCTCTCCGGCGAGCGTGAAGTTGTCGGCATAGTTGCCGCAAAGGCTGTATTCGCCTGCGGTGTATTCTTCGTCGACAAACTTTTTGCCCCAGAGATAGGCATTGTCGTAGTCCTTGATGTAAAGGTATGCCTTGCAAAGCATTGCACGTGCGGCACCGCGGGTGGCGCGGCCAAGATCGTCTTCAGCATAGGCACTCTTGGCATACAATAACTTCTCGGCCTGCTTGAGGTCGTCGGTAATGGATGTGTATACTTCCTCAACGGTGGCTCGGGGCTGCTTCCAACGCTCCGACGAATCAAGAACCTCATTAATCAGAGGCACACCGCCGAACACACGCACGAGCTGGAAATAGTAGAACGCACGCAGGAAATATGCCTCGCCGAGCAGGCAGTTTTTGCGCTCAAGACTCAGTGTCTCGTCAGGCTCATACGCCCCAACCTTGTCAAGGGCGAGATTGCATCGGATAATACCCTGATACTTCGCGCGGTAATAGTCGAGGATGATATTATTGTTGGCATTGGTCTTGAAGTTGTCGATATCGTAGGCATCAGCTCCGTCGGCAACATTCTGGCCTCCTTTGAGAGCATCGTCGGAAGCGATGTCGCCGATGTACCATTCTGAGAAGTAGGAATTGTTGTACTCCCACGCCAAAGGGGTGTAGCAGCCGTTTATAGTCTGTATGCAAGCTGCCCCGGAAGTGAAGAAGTCATCGAGCTTGGTTGAGCCGGGGCTGTCCTCGCCGAGCCAGTCGTTACATCCTGCAGCGGGAAGCATCATTGCAGCCAGCGCTGCCGCATATATCTTGTTTTTAATCTGCTTTTTCATTTTTCAGACTGATATTTAGATATTAAGGAGATTAATATGTGATGTTCACACCAAAGAGGAACGTGCGGCTCTGTGGATAGTTGCCATAATCAACACCTCCGCTGACTTCGGGGTCAAATCCTTTATACTTGGTGATGGTGAACACGTTGGAACACTGGATGTAGAAGCGGCATGCGCTGAGTCCGCGGCTTCCGAGCACCGATTTGGGCAGGCTGTAACCGAGCTGGAGATTCTTCAGGCGGAAGTAGTTGCCGCTTTCAAGGAACCGGTCGGAAACGTAGTAGTTGATAGAATTTCGCGGATTGGCGATGGAGCCGTCGGGATTGTCAGCAGTCCAGGCATCGGCCATTATGGGCGACAGAACTGAGGTGGTGCCGTTGCTTTCAAGGCGATGACGCATCTGGTTGTAGATTTTCGAGCCTGCGACACCCTGGAAGAAGAGCTGGAGGTCGAAGTCGCGGTACCATGCACCGAGATTGATGCCATAGTTGACTTTGGGAATCGAAGAACCGAGATTCACACGGTCGCTGTCGTCGATGCGTCCGTCGCCATTATTGTCGCGGTACTTGATGTCACCTGCATGGAAAGGAGTGTCGGCAGCGGTGTAACCGGGAAGGGCTTCAAGAACTTCCTCATCGGTGCGGAAAATGCCGTCACACTGGTAGCCCCAGAAGTAATACAGAGGATAGCCGCGGTTGACAACCTGAACCTGACCGTAGTTGGTGTAGATGGGTGAGCCGCCGTTGAGTTCGACAAGCTCGTTGTCGATGAATGACACGTTGCCGCCCACTGAATAGTGGAAGTTCTTCGACAATGTATTGCGGTGGTCGAGGCTGATTTCAAGACCCTTGTTGCGCACCTTGCCTACGTTTGCCATACCTGCGTAGCGGTTGCCTACGTGTGCGGGGGCGTTCACGCTCATGAGCATGTCGTTGGTGTCGCGGATAAATCCGTCGACCGAACCGTTGAGTTTTCCATTCCAGAAAGAGAAGTCGACGCCGACGCTCCACTGTTCGGTATTTTCCCAATGTCCGCCGTTATTGATCCATGTGAGCACGGCTGCACCGTTGACAAGACCCTGCGAGGGACCGAAAACATAGTCGACGAAAGTGGGGCCGTTGTTGAACATGTTCTGGACAAAGGCATCGTTGCCGATATTGTCGTTTCCGACCTTACCCCAGCCGAAACGGATTTTGAGATCGTTGAGAGCCGTGATGCCTTCCATGAATTTTTCGTTGCTCATTCGCCATGCAAGAGCGAAAGAGGGGAAATAGCCCCAACGGTTTTCGGAGAATTTGCTTGAACCGTCGGCACGGAAGTTGACAGTGAGCAGATAGCGGCTGTCGAAGGAGTAGTTGATACGTCCCAGCCATGACTGGCGGCGGTTTCGTGCCACACCGTCGCTGGGTGTGCCGAAATCCTCGGTCACTTGCGACAGATACCAGTTGCGTTCAACCGGATTGATGATTGACGCTCCGGAGTTTCCGATGGAATAGTAGTTGTATTCCTCGACAGTGAAACCGGCCATCGCCGTGAGGCTGTGTTTCTTGGCGAATGTATTGCTGTAAGTGAGGATGTTATCGACATTCCAGTAGTAGCTGCGTGCCATCATTGAGCTTAGGAAATTCTTGTCGCGCTTGTCGTAAGCCGACACTTCATAGTCTTCCATGAAACTCTTGTCGGTGGTGATACGGTAGTCGAAATTATAGCTCGAGTGAAGCACGAAATTCTTCACGGGAGTGAGGTCGAGATACACGTTACCTACAAAACGCTCGTTGCGTGTCTTGGGATGCGAGTATGTCACCATCGACATTGGATTGACAACATTCTTGAAGTTGGAGCCTGCCGAAATACCGCCGCTGAGGTCGCGACCCTTGCGGTTGACGGAACCCTCGGGATAATAGACCGGATCCCAGGGAGCCATCGCGAAGGCTGCCGAGAGGATGTTGGCTCCGGCGCTCTCGCTGTTGTCGCCGCTCTCGTAGGCGTTCTTGGCAACCGAAGACATAAACGATACATTCTCGCCGAGTTTGAGCCAGGGGAAAGCCTGGAACGACGTATTCAGGCGGCCTGTGAAACGGCTGTAATCGGAGCCGATGATAATACCGTCCTGCTGGAACCAGCTGCCTGACATCGAATATGTTGTCTTGTCGTTTCCGCCATCGACGGAGAGGTGGTAGTTCTGAATCATACCATCGCGGAACACCTCATCCTGCCAGTCGGTGTCGACACTTGAATAGTCGAAGCCGCCGGGATTGGTGTCGGGATTGTAGACTGTGGGATAGTAATCGGAATTGCGCACACCCTGGTAGAGCGACAGCCACTGGTTGAAGCCCTGTTCGTTGTAGACCTTCTTTGCAGCCGCATTGGAGTTGATGGCAACATATGTGTCGGCAAAATCCTTGGCGTTCATCACGTCAAGCTTTTTCCAGCGCTGCTGCACACCTACATAGCCGTTGAACGTAACGTGTGTGGGCTGGTTGAGTCCGCCGCCCTTGGTGGTGACGATAATCACACCGTTGGCACCACGCGAGCCGTAGATGGCTGTTGCAGAGGCATCCTTGAGGATTTCGATATGCTCGATATCGTTGGGCGAAAGGAAGTCAATATCGTCGGCAATAACACCGTCAACAACATAAATTGGTGATGCACCGTTGATTGTGCCCACGCCACGGATACGCACCTCCGCTCCTGCTCCGGGGCGTCCTGTGAGCGAGTTGACCGTCACACCGGCCACCTGACCTTGGAGGGCGTTGGACAGCGATGCGGCGGGCGTCTTGGTGAGTTTGTCGGAACCGACACTCGAAACCGAACCGGTGAGGTCGCTTTTCTTTACAGCACCGTAACCGATTACAACCACTTCGTCAAGAATATCGCTCTTGGGCTGGAGGGCAACGTCTATTTTTGTGGATTCACCAACGGTCTTCTCCGCCGACACAAATCCGATATAGGAAAATTGAAGTGTCGAACCCTTTGCCACATTAATAATATAATTTCCATCAATATCGGTGACTACCGCCGCTTTGCCGCCCTTGACTGTGACGGATGCGCCAATCAGGGGTTCGCCGTCTTCCGCGGAAGAGACAACTCCTGTCACCGTAAAATTCTGTGCCGACATGCCGATTGCAGTAAGGGCAAGAAGAAATGTGAAAATGATTTTATTCATAAATAAGGTATGAATGGTATTAGGTTTTATCCTGTTGTTTGTATTCGATTGGTCCGTTATGGTATCAGAGCCGGAGCTTTCATCTTCCGACACTGCAAAATTAGCATCAAAAAGGCTTTATCCAAATATTTTCACCCCTATACTGACTCTACAAGAGTAATTTCACACCTCTACAACAGCATTACAAGCGCAATTTATATCACTAATAACCAGTATAATACAAAATACATGTTGTAAAACATATATTTACTTTACCCACTAATCAACTTTTTTATGAAATTTGCAACGCTGCTCGAAAGCGACTCTTCAAAAGTGTAAAAACAACACCTTTTTCTATCCATGAAACCCTCTTTTTCCCGACTCCTGACAATTGTATCGGCTGCGATTATCGTACTGCTTGCTCCATCCGCAGCGCAGGCAGTCGGTTTCATTCCGGTGAGAAATTTCTCAAGCGATGTCTACGACGGAGGGCCGCAGAATTGGGCGGTTGTCCAAGATTCCATCGGACGCATATATGCCGGAAACCGCGATGGAATGATGATGTTCGACGGCGAACGGTGGCGCACGCGGTATCTTCCGAACAGTACGACCGTCCGCTCGCTCCTATACGACAAAGAGCTCGACCGGATATATGCCGGAGGCTCGGAGGAATTCGGCTACTGGCATCCCGATTCAATCTCCGGTGACCTCAGATATACTTCCCTGCTCCCCACCCTTGCCGAAAACCGTCCACAATTTACCGAAGTATGGAATATCATACGTATCGAGGACAAAGTGTGGTTTCAGAGCGACTACCATCTTTTCCGCTACGACGGGAATCGCACCACCGTAATCAACGCACCGGGGCGAATTTCCAAATCGGCGCTCGTCGACAATCTGCTGTTCCTCGCGCTTGACGACGGCAGGATTCTGCGCTTCAACGGCTCACGACTCGTTCCGGCTCCGGGCACGGAATGTCTGATACAGAAGAAAATCGTGGGCATGTACAACCTCGACATCATGCGCACGATTCTTATCGTGACGTCGATGGACGGTCTCTATCTCTACGACGGACGGCAGGTTACGCCATATGACTGCGACCTCGACCGCTTTCTGCGCGACAGTCAGGTATTCTGCGCGGCAGCCGCCGGAAATGACTTCGTGTTCGGAACCGTCACCCGTGGTGCAGTAGTAAAAAACTTCGCGACCGATGAGACCCATTATATCAATAAGGAAAGCGGCCTGCAGAACAACACCGTACTGAGCGCATCGTTCGACATGGCAGGAAACATATGGCTAAGCCTTGACAACGGACTCACCTACGCGATATACAACTCTCCCGTTTCATCCCTGATAGGGCCATCCAACGATGTCGGCGCAGGTTACGCCTCGCTAAAGATGGGACACAGGGTATATTTCGGCACCAACCAGGGACTGTACTCGGCCTCATATCCCTTTGAGGACTCGCCGTCGCCCCTGGCACTGAACCGTGAGCTTAGAGGTCAGATTTGGTCGCTCTCGGAGGATGAAGACGGCGAATTCTTTATCTCCGGCGATGCTGGTGTATTTCATTCCAAGGGAGGTAAAATCACCCGTATCCCGGAACTGAGCGGAGCTTACAAAGTGTGCCGGCTCGGCTCAGGAAGCGACTACGCGATTGCATCGACTTACGACCACTTCCACCTCATCAAGAAAGACAACGGCCAATGGCATGACGTAGGCCCGATACAAGGCTACGACGACATCAGCGGATTTTTCGTAATCGACAGCAAGGGATACATATGGATTGCCCACTGGATGAAAGGTATCTACCGGCTGCACCTCAATACGGAATCCGTGGCTTTTGACGATTCGCGACTTTACAACCACCTCAACGGCCTTCCCGAGGACAGATTCAACACGGTGGCTGTGGTCGGAGGCAAAGCCGTGTTCACAACCCATCAGGGATTCTACGCCTACGATTATGCTACGGGACGGATCCGTCCCGAAATGGAACTTAACACATTGTTTGCCGCCGAACGCCCTCATGCCCTGCATCCGCTCCCCGAAGGGCAGTTGTTCCTGCTTGAGAGCGGAGGCCTAAGCCTTGCGCGCCCCGATGCAAACGGCGACCTGCGTCTGGCTTTCCGACCCATAAAGTCGATGGCCGACAAAATAATAAACGGCTACGAGCACGTCAACTATCTCGGCCCGGGCGAACTTATTGTTGCCAATCAGGATGGATTCTGGACTATCGACACGCGCCCCCGCCGCAGCGGACAATGGGCGCCGAAACCATTTATCAGCGCAGTGTATGCCAACCGGGATTCTCTCGTCTACAACGCCGCCCTGTCACGTACGGCACTGACGCAGGAGCTTACCCTACCCTACGGACTTAACTCGGTACGCTTTGAATTTGCATGTCCCGATTTTACCTCCCCGAACGTGATAAGATACAGCTCGTATCTTGAAAATTACGATACCGACTGGACTCCCGTATCGTCCGAATCGACACGCGAATACACCCGCATGACCGAAGGCAATTACACCTTGCACCTGAGGGCAACCGATATTGCGAGCGGAATCACGGAAGAAACCACCTACTCTTTCTCCGTGCAACCGCCATGGTTCCGTTCCACCCCGGCAAAAATCGCCTACGGACTCATCGCATTGCTCCTGATGGATGCCGGATATTTCATAATACGCCGATGGAAAGTTGAAGCCGAACGTCAGATTGAGCTCCGCAAGAAAAAAGAACTCGACGAACTGCGACGCCGCGCCGAGCGCGAGGCGCTTGTGAAGGACTTTGAAATCGCCACGCTCAAGTCGGAGCAACTCGAACATGACGTAAAACACAAGAGCAGCGAACTGAGCAACACAACAATGAATCTTATCCGCAAAAACGAGATTCTCCACGAAATCGCCGCCAAAATAGCAAAAATCCAGGAAATACCCGGACTTGAATCCGGCACTCCCGGAATACAGAAACAACTCGCCCGAATCCAGACTGCTATTGAAGACAATATCAGCCACGACGACGATTGGAAAACGTTCACACAGAACTTCGACATCGTGTACGAAAACTACACAAAACGCCTTATGGAACGGCATCCCAACCTCAGCGCTTCCGACAAGCGCCTGTGCTGCTACATAAAGATGGGATTGTCGAGCAAAGAAATCGCTCCTCTCATCAACATCTCCTACAAATCAGTGGAAATGGCCCGCTACCGCCTACGCAAGAAGATGGAACTCCCCACCGAAACCTCCCTCACCGACTACCTGGAGAATCTGTGATTCATTCGTCGAAGGGGGCGAACATGGTGGTGGAGAGGTATTTCTCGGCGCGGTCGGGGAAGACGACCACTATCGTGGAACCTGCGGGGGCTTTTTCGGCTGTGCGTATGGCTGCGAGCATGGCCGCGCCGCTGCTCATGCCAACAAAGATGCCCTCTTTGGCAATTATCTGCCGCGCCATCTCGATGGCTTCCTCGCTTTCAATCATCTCCTGGACATTGATTTGCGCAGGGTCGTAAATAGCGGGCACGATTGCCTCCTCAAGGTTTTTCAACCCTTGGATATAATGTCCCTTGACCGGCTGAGCGCACACAACGGTAATATCGGGATTGAGCGCGCGCATAAACTTCGACAACCCCATTATAGTTCCCGATGTCCCGATGGCACTCACAAGATAATCGACCTTCCCGCCGGCCTGTTCCCAAATTTCGAGAGCAGTGCGGTTGTAATGCGCCATATAATTGGCCGCATTGGCAAACTGGTCGGGCATATAATATTTTTCAGGATTCTCGGCTGCGAGACGACGTGCGAGGCGTATCGCTCCATCCGTACCTTCGTCGGCGGGAGTGAGTGTGACCTTAGCTCCGAACGAACGCAGAATCTTGCGCCGCTCCACCGACACGCCCTCGCTCATAACTATCTCAACGGGATAACCGCGTGTGATTCCGACAATGGCAAGCCCGATTCCGGTATTTCCGGAGGTGGGTTCAATAATAGTCTGTCCCGGGCGAATCAAGCCATTCTGTTCGGCATGCTCAATCATGTTGAGCGCGATGCGGTCCTTGATACTTCCCGTGGGATTGAAACCCTCCACCTTGGCAAGTATATCGACTTCGCCGGGGCGCGGATTAAGACGGTTGATTTTTACGAGCGGTGTATGACCTATTGTTTCAAGTATGTTTTCTGATATCGGCATAATAAGTGGTGAATTTTGATTGTTTTCTTTTAAACAGATTTCTTTCCGGAAGGTTCGCTGTCGATATCTATACCCGTATGTCTGGCCGTCTTATCCACAAGGAAGCGCCGCGCAATCCGTGCCCAACGCGCATCGGAGCACGTCGATTCATTCTCAAGCACTGAAATTGCCTGCCACACGCAAATCGCTCCGGCAACGAACTTCAGGCAATTGAAACCGCCGGGCAAAAGGGCATCACCCACTATGACAGTCTGCGCCATCGAAGCCGCCGTGAGAGCAAGATATATTTTCACAAGAGTCACCACAGTAGCGCCGAACTTGCGCGACGAAAGGCGTCCTGCCTCAGCCGGAACGGTCTGATTCTCCATTTCCGAACGGCGCCGGATTCTCACTCCGAGCTGCCACGCACTCAGCACATCAAGCATCACAAAAAACGTACACACTCCCGCATAAGGAAACACCGGAGCCATAAATCCGGTCACAAAAGCCGCCAACGAAGTAAACACCACCTTGTTCATGATTGGATAAAGGATTAAGGGATTAAAGATTACTTTTTCTTGGGCAAAGTTACATTGACAGCGCTGCAATTTATCATCATATCCAACCGCGTAAAGACATTTAACTCTTCCCGAAAACCGCCTTAAAGCATCAGCAAAAAGACCCGTCCATAAATTATTTCTCCTAAAAGTATTTGATTTAAAAGTTTTTTAGTATTTTTGGGGCATAAATATCTGCTACGGCAGTTTTCTTAATTTTTAAACCGACATTATGGAAATGCGTGAAACCTCCTTGTCCGGCGCAGAGGCCCCCAAGGAACAACCCCTCAACGAGGCGTCGGCCACCGTCAAGGCCGACTCCGGAACAAATGAAGTGACGGAAACAGAACTCTCCGTCGCCACTGCTGACTCTCCCGCGGAAAATCCGGAGGAAGCAGCCGAAGATATTATGACTGAAGGCATTGAAGGCGAGGAAGCTGCCTCGGGCCGCTCATTGGCCGGACTCGCTCCCGACGAACTTCTGCAAGCTGCCAAGGAACTCCTCGAAAAAGACGCTGCGGAAATCTCCAACGATGAGATCCGACGCCTGCGCCAGCATTTCCTGTCGATTTGCAAGAAAGCTGAACCCGTGGTTCCCGCCGAAGGACAGGAAGAGCCTACGGCAGATGCCCTCGTGCTCCCCGACGGCTTTGAAGTACAGTTCCAGGACGTGCTCACAGCCCTGAAAGAGAAAAAGACTGAATGGTCGCTACAACAGGCTGCAATCAAGGCCGCTAACCTTGAGCGCAAGAACGCCATCATCGAAGAGATTCTCTCTCTCGCAGAGGACACCGACAACGTAAACCGCACATTCCCCCGCTACCGCGAGCTTCAGGACGAGTTCAATGCAGTGGGCGACGTCGAGCAGAGCGAGGACACGGGCGTGTGGAAGCGCTTCCAGGAAGCCCGCGAACGCTTCTCCGACAATCTCAAAATCAACAAGGAACTCCGCGATTACGACTTCAAGAAAAACCTCGCCGAGAAAGAGCTCCTGCTCGAAGAAGCCCGAGGACTTACCGAACTTGAAGACGTGATTGCCGCGTACCGCCGCCTGCAGGAACTCCACAACAAGTGGCGTCAGATCGGGCCGGTTGCCAAGGAACTCCGCGACGAAATATGGAACAAGTTCCGCGACTATTCCGCGGAAGTCAACAAGCGCTATCAGGCCTTCTTCGAGGCCCGCAAGGCTGCCGAAGCAGCAAACGAAGCTGCAAAGACAGCCCTGTGCGAACGCATCGAGACCATCGACACAAGCGCTCTCAAGACATATCCCGCCTGGGACGAGGCCACTACCGCCATCCTTGCCGCACAGAACGAATGGAAAACCCTCGGTTTTGCATCGCGCAAAGCCAACCGCCAGCTTTTCAGCCGCTTCCGCACGGCATGCGATAATTTCTTCGCAGCAAAAGCAGCTTTCTACCGCACCAGCCGAGAAGAACTCAACCGCAACCTCGTCCGCAAGCAGGAGCTCGCCGACCGTGCCGAAGCTCTCAAAGAAAGTACTGATTGGAAAGCCACAACCGACCAGTTCCTCGCCCTCCAGAAGGAATGGAAAACAATCGGAGCCGTGCCCAAGAAACACAGCGACTCGCTTTGGCGCCGCTTCACCGCTGCATGCGATTACTTCTTCGACCAGAAAAAGAAATCAACTTCCGGAGCACGCCAGGCTGAAAACGCCAACCTCAAGGCCAAGCGTGAAATCATAGGTCTTATTTCCGCCCTCGCCTCTGCCGAAGACGACGACCGAGAGAAATCACTCGCCGAATTCAAAGCTCTTCAGGAACGCTGGCAACAGACCGGCCATGTGCCTTTCCGCGAAAAAGACAAGGTTTACGAGGCATATCGTGACGCCGTTGACGCCGTACGTGCCCGCTTCGACCTCATCAAGTCAAAAGCCCGCATGAACCGTTTCCAGGCAAATGTGGCTGAAATCGAGGGTGACGACAACAAGCTCTTCCGCGAGCGCGAACGCCTTTTGCGCGCCGCCGACAGCCGCCGTGCCGAACTCCGCACATTTGAAAACAACCTGGGATTCCTCTCTTCCAAATCAAAATCGGGAGAATCCCTCGTTCGCGACCTGCAGCGCCGCATTGAGCGTCTGCGCGCCGACATTGCCGATCTTGAGGAAAAAATCCGCCTGATCGACTCCAAACTCGCATAATCCGCGAAATATATCCCCCGCCGTATGCCGTCAACATCCAACGACGACATACGGCGTATTAATCTATCTGCATGAATTCATCGGAACGCGCCACCGGCTACGGCCGGTTCATACAGACTCTGTTTAATCTTGTGGATCTGGGAGTGGTGAACGCTCTGTTCGGACTCACAATACTGTTATATCCGGAAATAACTGTCAACGCCCGTTATCTCCGCGAGTTGTGGGTGCTCGTAAATGTAAGTTTCCTCCCGATTATCATATGGAGCCTGCGCAATCGCCACGACCTGCGTGTGATTCAGCTCGACCGTGTTTTCACCAACGCCGTGTTCAGCGTTGTGGTGCACGCCCTTGTGTTCATGTCGCTGATAGAGTTTCTGCGTATTCCGGTTATGCCCAAAATAGCCTACGTGTGCTTTTACAGCATGCTGTTGGTAGCGCTGTCGATTGTGCAGATAATGTCGCGCTTTATCCTTAAAGCATACCGGCGCCGGGGCTACAACTTCACACGTGCCATCATAATCGGTACGGGAGACACGGCATTGCGCCTCTACGAACACATGAACACCGACACAGGATTCGGCTATAAAGTGCTTGGATTTTTCGGCGAGGACAGAGCAAAATCAATCCCCGGAAAGTATCTCGGCAACATTGACGACCTCGAGACTTTCATGCGCGACAATGTCATCGACCAGATTTTCTACACACTCTCCGGCGAGGACAACAGCCTGAGCCGCGTCATCAAGTTAGCCGACGACAACGTTGTGGAATTCTACTACGTTCCACAGATTTCACGCTACTTGAGCCGGCGCTTTGAATTGAACACCATAGGGTCGATGCCGGTGCTCAGCACTTTGCACAACCCCTTGAAAGGCAATCTCAACCGGATGATAAAACGCTCGTTCGACCTTGCCGTATCATCGGTGTTCCTCTGCTTCTATCCCTTGATTTACATCCCCGTAGCCATAGCCATAAAACTCACGTCACCCGGGCCGGTCTACTTCCGACAGGAGCGCACAGGCTACCGTGGAAAGTCATTCCAATGCCTGAAATTCAGGACAATGCACGTCAATGCCAACAGCGACAAGCAGCAGGCCACCCAGAATGACCCGCGCAAGACGCGTCTCGGCAATTTCCTGCGCAAGACCTCGCTTGACGAGCTGCCGCAGTTTATCAACGTGTTCCGCGGCGACATGTCGGTAGTGGGCCCGCGCCCCCACATGCTCAAGCATACTGAGGACTATACCAAGCTGGTCGACAAATACATGGTGCGCCACACCGTCAAGCCGGGCATCACCGGATGGGCGCAGGTAAACGGCTACCGCGGCCTCACCGACGAGCTGTGGAAAATGGAAAAACGCGTTGAATACGACGTATGGTACATTGAGCACTGGAGCCTTCCGCTTGACCTCAAAATCATGGTGCGAACCGTTCTCAACGCCGTACAGGGCGAAAAGAACGCGTTCTGACACATAATCGAATCAAAATGACATTTACTGAATATCTCAATCAATATCATCTTCTCGGCCTCGCAACCGGCCTCGGAACTTTTCTAATCATTGGCATATTCCACCCGGTAGTAATAAAATCGGAATACTACTTCGGCACACGCTGCTGGTGGTGGTTTCTCATTCTCGGAATTGTGATGTGCGCCGTTTCGGCTATTGTGGAAGACACATTCCTCTCAACCATATTCGGCGTTGTCGCCTTCTCGTCGTTCTGGACAATCAAAGAAATCTTTGAGCAGAAAGAGCGTGTGCGCAAAGGCTGGTTCCCCAAAAATCCCAAAAGGACCTACAACGATTGAAGCCAGTCGACAACCGTCCTTACCAAATCGGCATCGCAATCGCCTGAGAGGCCTTCATACTCAGTCACAAGGCCCGTCTGCGAACGCAACATTATGTGGTTAAGCTCCGGAAGCAAAAGAGTCTCAGCCGACGGATTGAGCTCATGGATACGGTCGAGATTATACGGCAGTACCTGCTTGTCGAGGGCGCCGTTGATTGCGAGCCACGGCACGGACACTCCGCGTATAGCATCCGAAGGGTCATAACGCATGAAATTGCGATACCATGGCGTTGTCATTGCCTTAATCTCATTCTTTGCCCGTGCCGCGGCTTCCGGAATCTGCGCCAGGCCGGGATTCTCCTGCATCACATCAAGATAAAGCTGCATCTCAAGCATCATTTCCGGGAGCGGTGATTTCACCATGGCATACCTGCGTCGACAAGCATCAAGCGTCTTTACTGCCTGCGGGCTGTCCACGCCGGGACCGAACACAGCCTTCACCTGATCAAGCACGATTGAATCACCGGGCACGGCCGGAGCGCCGTAAGTCACTATGAAATCACATTTCGGCGAGTCTCCGGAAGCAAGCATAATTGCCATGACTGCACCCTCCGAATGACCCAACACCCCGCATTTCACTCCGGGAAAACGGCTTTTCATGTACTCCACAGCGGCTGCGCGGTCAAGGGCGAGACTGTCGGTTGTAGCTTTGTCGATATTGCCCGCTTCCGAGCAACCGGTTCCGCGGTCGTCGGTGCGGAGAGAGGCAATTCCGGCATCAGCCATCGCCTCGGCGAGCGCCTTGAAAGGCTTGTGGCCGAAAACGGTTTCGTCGCGGTCCTGCTTCCCGCTGCCCGAGGCAAACACGACAAGCGCCTTTGGAGCTGAATCAGGGATGAGCAAAGTGCCACACATGTTCACACCCGATGCGGGCGAAAACACAGTGACATCCTCACTTTTAAAAGATGAGAGGGTAAAAACCACCGCCAGCGCCAGTACGACGCCGAAAAGCCTGTCAGCAATACATCGCTTCGATTTCATCCGCATAGAGAGAGTTGATGACGGGACGGCGGATTTTAAGAGTGTTGGTGAGTTCTCCGTTTTCAATAGTGAACTCACGGGGAAGCAATGTGAAACGTTTGATTTTCTCAAACCCTGCGAGACCTTTCTGAAGATTCTCAATGCGTTCGGCTATGAAACGGCGGATTTCTGTGTTCTGCACAAGGTCGTCAAGAGAGTTGAACTTGATATGCTTGCGACGGGCATACTCCTTGAGCGCATCAAAAGCCGGAATGATTATCGCCGTAACATACTTGCGCTGGTCGCCGATGACAGCAACCTGCTCGATATAGCGGTCTTCTCCGAGACGGCTCTCAATGGCCTGCGGAGCAATGTATTTGCCGTTGCTGGTCTTGAACAGGTCCTTGATTCGCTCCTTGAGCACAAGCGCGCCTGATTCATCGAAATACCCGGCATCACCCGTACGGAACCAGCCGTCTTCGGTAAATGCTTCCGCCGACGCCTCCGGGCGGTTGTAATAGCCTCGCATCACAGTCGGACCCTTTACAAGAATCTCGCTGTCAGGGCCTATTTTCACTTCAATTCCGTCGAGCACAGTACCCACTGAACCGATAACATAGTTGACTTCCGGGAAACATGACACGGTGGCTGTGGTCTCCGAAAGCCCGTAGCCAATCACAATGTTAATTCCGCAGGCATGCAGGAACTCAACGATATTGGCCGACAGAGGTGCACCCGCAGTAGGGAACATATTACCGTTGTCAACCCCGATAATAGAACGGAGTTTGGCAAACACCTTGCTGTCAAAGAATTTATACTGCATCTCCAGCCATGCCGGAGCCTTGCGGCCAAGTCGTGCATATTCGAGATTACGCTTTCCGCCCACCTTGAGCGCTCGCTCAATCATAAACTTCTGAATACCCTTCATGCGGGCGATTTTCTCCTGCACGGCGGTATATACCTTTTCCCAAAAGCGGGGAACAGAGCACATACATGTGGGGCGCACAATGGTGATTGCATCCTGTATTTCCTTGGGATTGCCGTTGATAAACACCTCTATACCCATGAAAAGGCAGAAGAAGGTCCATGCCTTCTCAAAAATATGGCTCAGGGGCAGGAAGCAAAGCGAAGTGTCCGCTTCCGACAGCATCGTAAGTCGCGCCTTATGGAAGTCAAACTGGGCATTGAAACAGCTATGAGGCAGGATAGCACCTTTGGGCTCGCCTGTGGTTCCGGAAGTGTAAATCAGTGTGGCAATATCTTCTTCGGAAGCCTCAGCCGTGCGGCGGTCGACCTCAGCTCGGCACGATTCAGAAGCCTCGGCTCCAAGCGCGAGCACATCGTCGAACGAAAGTGTCAGCTTGTCGTCGGCATCCGGAACAATAGAATTGTCGAAAGTAATGATTTTTTCAAGCGTCTTGCAATCGGCTGCCACTGAGCGCACAATATCATATTGAGTTTTGTCGCCCACGCATATCATGCGCGCGCCCGAGTCATTGATAATATACTTGACCTGCTCTGCACTGCTGGTGGAGTAAATCGACACCGGCACGGCACGGTTACGGAAACATGCGAAGTCGGTAATAAGAATCTCGGCACGGTTAGCCGAGAAGACAGTTATCATTTCAGTCGGCCGAAGACCGAGTATTTCCAATGCACACGCTACTGAATCGACCTTTGCGGAAAACTCGTTCCACGACACGTGGATGCTTTTCCGCCCGGCCACATCTATTGTGGCAAAGGCCGCACGGCTGCCATACTTAGCTGCCTGAGAAGCGATTAGATTAGTAAGAGTGTTAGGCATAAGAGTCTAATTCTTAGTTAAGTCAGTGCAAAGGTACAATCTTTGCCTTTCATTTCTAACACTTTGACGCCGGAAAATGGTGTGCCCTTAACAATCATTTCCAAGTTGCACACATTGTGTTATCAAATGTTAACGGAATTTTCATGGTTAATTTTGTTCTCAGATAGATATATCCTTAAAATATATAAATCAAAAAACAAAATATATAATTTCCAAATCATTTTCCGGGTCTTGACGGTTATTTTAGTATATTTGTAGAATATTTAAATAAAAAATTAATGACAACATTTGAAAATTTAGGTGTCCGCGACGATTTACTGCGAGGCATTACAGAAATGGGATTCGAGAATCCCATGCCGGTGCAGGAAAAAGTCATACCTGTTCTTCTCAACGGCGACCATGACCTGGTGGCTCTTGCTCAGACAGGTACAGGCAAGACCGCCGCGTTCGGCCTCCCCGTTATACAACGCATCGACCTCTCCAGAAATATTCCTCAGGCACTTGTGCTCGCTCCTACCCGCGAGCTGTGCCTTCAGATTGCGAGCGACCTCGCCGACTTCTCCAAATACACTCCCGACCTTACAATTCTGCCTGTCTACGGCGGCTCGAGCATCGAGAGCCAGATTCGCGCCCTGAAAAAAGGTGTGCAGATTATCGTTGCCACCCCGGGCCGACTCATCGACCTTATCAACCGCGGCGTGGTAAAACTTGCCGAAGTACATACCGTTGTGCTCGATGAAGCCGACGAAATGCTCAATATGGGATTCGTCGATTCCATCAACGACATCCTCTCCCATGTGCCTGAAGACCGCAAGATGCTCCTTTTCTCGGCCACTATGCCCGCCGAAGTTGCAAAGATTGCAAAGCGCTTCATGAAGCATCCCGAGGAAATCGTTATCGGAACAAAAAACGAAGGAGCAAAGAACGTGCGCCATATCTACTATATGGTGAACGCGCGCGACAAGTATCTTGCCCTGAAACGCATCATGGACGACAGTCCAAACATCTATGCCATCGTTTTCTGCCGCACACGACGCGACACTCAGGAAATTGCCGACAAGCTGATTCAGGACGGATATAATGCTGAAGCTCTCCATGGCGACCTCTCGCAGCAGCAGCGCGACATCGTGATGAAGAAATTCCGCGACCGCGTCACGACCATACTCGTTGCAACCGACGTTGCAGCCCGCGGCTTGGATGTGGACGATCTCACACACGTAATCAACTTCGGATTGCCCGACGATACCGCCGTGTATACCCACCGCTCGGGTCGTACAGGCCGCGCAGGAAAGACCGGCGTATCCGTTGCCATCATCCACTCGCGCGAGAAAGGTAAGCTGCGTGAAATCGAGCGCATAATCGGCAAGAAATTCGAGCGCAAGGAAGTGCCTACCCCACAGCACATCATCGAGAAACAGCTCTACAACCTCGCCGACCGCATCGAGCGTGTCGAAGTCAACGAGGACGAAATCAACAAATACCTCCCCGGCGTTCTGCGCAAGCTCTCATGGCTTTCCACCGAAGACCTTCTCAAGAGGGTGCTCTCGCTGGAATTCAACCGTCTGCTCAACTACTACAAAGACGCCCCCAACATTGATTTCATCGACGAAAAACCGACGAAAGAACGCCGTCGCGACAAAGACTCCGCTCCACGCTCCGAAAAAGACAAGGATCGCCGTACCGCCGAACGAGGAATGGCACGTATCTACGTCAATGTGGGTAAATCCGACGGTTTCTATGCAGGAAACTTGATTGAACTTCTCAACAAGAACCTTCCCGGAAAGCGTGTGGATGTAGGCCGCATCGACCTCATGCCCTCCTACTCGCTATTTGACGTAAGAAAATCCGACGCATCACGTGTTGTGGCCGGACTCAAGGGCGCCGACTTCTTCGGCAAACGCCTTTACAGCGAAATCGCCGACCAGGAAAAGGATTATGCCGCATCCTCATCGCGCAAAACCAAGAAAAAGAAACATGAATAGAATCCGAAACCGCTTTGCGGGATTGACGGGTATATTATTACTCACAGCCGCGTGGACGCCGGGAATTTTCTCCGGTGGCCGCACGGCTCTTGATTTTTTTACAGAAGCGCCCGACACCGTTACAGTATTATTGCCCAAGAACACGCGTCTCGACATGACCGACTATTACCGCAGCGGACTCTCGACACCCTCGACCAACGGCTACGACGGAAAGTCGGCTATCAGCATGGCCGATGACTCGCGGGTGCGTGTCAAGGTATCCGACCGCTCGACTATCGAGATGGCACTCCTTCCCGGAGCCGACACGGTGATTGCTGTAATCGAAACCGTAGCCACCCCCGTACGGGACAGCGGAATCCGCTTCTACCGCACCTCGGATTGGAAGCTCATTGCCTCCCCCACCCTGTCGTCGGCCGATTTCCTTACCGAAGAAGGCCGCAAGGCGCGGATTTCCCCGGCTGATATGCCCGAGTTCCTTTTCGTGTCGGCGGAATATAATCCGGACGAGAACGTTTTCGTGTTCACAAACAACACCGACAGCGCATATTACAGCAAAGACAACTCGCAACCGGCTGGGCTTAAATATCTGCAACATTCAATCTCCCGGCGATTCGACGGAAAGAAACTCGTCAAAATCTCAAAAAAATGACGGAAACCGACGCTATAAGCCTTTCGGAACTGAACATGAGGGTCGCTTCGGCCATCAACCGCAGTGCCGGCTTGAGGGAAGTGTGGATTACCGCCGAGACTTCCGACGTGCGCACATCCGGAGGCCACTGCTATATGGAACTGTTGCAGAAAGACCCCGCCACCGGTGCTCCGCAGGCCAAGGCAAGGGCGGCGATATGGGCGTCAAACTTTTTCCGTATTAATTCCGTATTCCGGGCCGTCACCGGATCGCCATTGAAATCCGACATGAAGATTATGGCCCGTGTCTCGGTATCGTTCCATGCCGTCTACGGCCTGTCACTTGTCATTACCGACATCAATCCCGACTACACGGCAGGCGACCTTGTACGACGCCGCAACGAGATTCTATCGCGTCTTCAGGCCGAGGGCGTTTACGACCTTAACCGCAACCTGCCGTGGGCGCCAAGTGCATGGCGTGTGGCCGTGATTTCGGCGCGCGGAGCCGCAGGTTATGGCGACTTCATCAATCAGCTCTACCACAACCGCCGTCGGTTGCGCTTTTCCACCACCCTGTTTGAAGCCAACCTTCAGGGAGAGAAAACCGCGCCCAGCATTATCAATGCCTTGGAACGGATTATGGACCGGCTGGACGATTACGATTGCGTGGTGCTGATTCGCGGGGGCGGAGCCGTAAGTGACCTGTCTTCTTTCGACGACTACGATCTGGCAGCCTCGGTTGCGCAATTTCCGCTTCCTGTGATAGTTGGCATCGGCCATGAGAGAGACGTCACCGTTCTCGACTATGTGGGGGCTGTAAGAGTGAAAACTCCCACCGCAGCCGCCGAGTACCTGATAGCGCATCAATCCCAGGCTTTTGACCGCCTTTTGGACACGGGTGCCGAAATATTGCGCAACGTTACCGACAGGCTCAACGGCAACCGCCGCCAGCTTGACTACTGGTCGGGCTTGATTCCCGCGCTTGCCCGCAATGTTGTCGACCGCAACAAAGCCCGCATAGGACGGGATGTAGATACGCTGATAAGCATATCTGCCCGAAACGCGATAGCCCGCCAGAAACAACGCCTTGACAGCGCAGCCGCCCTGCTCGAAACCCTCTCTCCCGAAGCCACACTGCGACGGGGCTTCTCCATCACACGACAGAACGGCCATGCCATAAGCGATGCCGCGGAGCTGGCTCCCGGCTCTGCCGTCGAGACAATCTTTGCCAACGGCTCGGCAATCATGACCGTAAACTCAACCAAATCCGAAAAATAATACAGCACCATGTCTAAAACATACTCCGAATCACTTGCCGAACTCGAGCAGATTCTCGCAAAACTCCGCTCCGACAATTGCGACGTCGACCAACTGACAGAACTTACAAAGCGTGCCGCAGAGCTTCTAAAAGACTGCCGCGCCCGCCTTACCGTAACAGAATCAGAACTGACAGAAGTACTTTCCGACCTCGAGAACAACGCCTCGCAGGCCTGATTTCCGATTTAATTTTAACGCGCATCCATCCGGGCAGAAAGCACACGGATGGATGCGCGTTTTATATGCCTTTTCAATTGCAAAAGTGTTACAAATAAGGATTTGTAACAAAGGTGTAACAATTTTGAGTGGTTGTAATTGCTTGATATATCATGTTTTATCATGATGCAACATGATAAATCATGGTGTTAACTTCTATTAACACTAAAAATCTTGCAATCGGTGAAATCTCCTGTAATTTTGAATCGTAAT
>CAJURN010000007.1 GCA_910589055.1 uncultured Muribaculaceae bacterium | reverse complement strand
AGGACTCCCTGATTATGAGTCAGGTGCTCTAACCAACTGAGCTATAGGACCGGTTTGCGGGTGCAAATTTAGGACTTTTACCTGAATTATGCAACACCCGCTCTCCTTTTTTGTGTTTTTTATATTTTTGCCGCTGTCTTGCGGTCGTCCATACAGGCGTAATTATTAAATAAATTCGAAGATTATTTCCCTACAAATGTGCGGATTAGAGGTAATCTTCGCGATGTGGGGTGAATACATCCACTACTTCACCACCTTCGAGCACTTCGAATGAGTGAGGTGTGTTTCCGGGAATCGCATATGTATCGCCGGGATACATTATGACGTCGATATTCTCTTGCCCTTGAACTATAAGCCGGTATTTTCCGGATATCACATATCCGGCCTGTTCATGGGGATGTGAATGGAGAGTGGCGAAGTTTCCTTTGACGTAGTTCATTTTTGTCACCATGGATTTTTCGCCCACGGCAAGTGAGTCAAGGTTTACACCTTTGAATGTCTTTTTGATGGCGTCGTCACGCCTTACGAATATTTTCATTTTTCAGTCTATAATTTTAATTTCATCTGAATATCGCCTCTTGCATATTCGGGATGGTATTCGGGGAGTTCTTCAAATCCAATTTTGCGATATAGCGCTATTGCAGGCTTCAAACGCGTGTTGCTTTCAAGAAAGAGAGTCGTGGCTCCGAGTGTTTTAGCTTTTTCGATTGCTGCCGTGCATAGTCTCCACCCTATTCCCATACGCTGAATATCAGGATTTACGGCCAGTTTTGCAAGTTCAAAATCGAAGCCTGTCGATGGGTCCATCTTGCACAGGGCGCACACTCCCACGGCTCTTCCTTCGTACAGGGCCACAAGTATATGTCCTCCTTTCGCAATTATGTTGTTTTCGGGATTTCCGAGCAATTCGATGTCGTGGGGCTCGAGCTGCCAGTAGCTTTCAATCCACCGGCGGTTCAGGTCGAAGAAGGCCTGCTTATATTCCGGTGTGAAGTCAACGATTCTCACTTCCGATTGCTCGCGTTCTTTTTTTACATCCATCACCCGTTCAAGCATGGATTTACGGCGCAGAAGAGTTTCCCAGTCGGCAACGGCTGCCCATAAGTCGTGGTGGCTTTCCTGAGATATTCCGTGCACGGCTCTGTCAATGTCTCTCAGCAACACGAGCATCTTTCGGGCAATATTCTTTCCCGAAGCTGACAGCTCGACAAGCGAACGCCTGCGGTCGGACTTATCCGGAACTTCGGAAATATACCCGGCTGCAGACATTTCTTTAAGTATAGTGCTCACCGACGGATGCGACTGCCCTATTTCACGAGCTATTTCGGTCACACTCTTGGGCTTAGCATCGGTAAGAGTGTAGAATACGGGAAACCACTTGGGCTTGAAGTCCAATCCATAATTCTTGTAAATCGAGGATGCGTCGCGTGTCAGGGTATCAGTCAACATCCTCAATCGGCTGCCGATTGCCATCGGACCGGTTTTTTCAAAGAAATCCATATATCAGTAATTAATTCCGTAATCAGTTACGCAAAATTAGATAATATTTCTCCTCCGTGCAAATCTATGTGATATTTTTTGAAATTTTGGTAACAATTACCGCATTATGGTTAAGTATCAAATATGTATATCTTACTAATTTTGCAGCAAATCTAAATTCAAACGGTATGAGACCGACATCAAAAATATTGTTCTACTCATTAATATCGGGTATATCAATCATGGCAAACTCTCAGAATCCCACAAAACTCACAGCCGCACCGTCGGAAATCAAACAGACGGCCGGACGTCAGCAACTTGGCGAATTCGCGCCGAAATTCGCCGAACTTAACGACGATGTACTCTTCGGACAAGTATGGAGCCGCACCGACAAACTCGCGCTCCGCGACAGAAGCATCGTCACTGTTACAGCACTCGTAAGCAGCGGAATCATCGACACTTCGCTGGCCCACCACCTCCAGGCGGCCAAGGACAATGGGATTACCCGCAGCGAGATTGCCGAAATTCTTACGCAGACAGCTTTCTACGCCGGATGGCCGAAGGCATGGGGAGCGTTCCGTCTCGCAAAAGAAATCTGGAACGACTCAAGCGATGCGACAGATGCCCGACAGAAGTTTGAGCAGGAACTGATGTTTCCCATCGGAGAGCCCAACACAGCCTATGCGAAATATTTCATCGGCAACAGCTATCTCGCCCCGGTATCGACAGAGCAGGTACAGTTCTTCAACGTGACATTCGAACCCGGATGCCGCAACAACTGGCACATCCATCATTCGACAACTGGCGGCGGTCAGATGCTCGTTGGCGTCGCAGGACACGGATGGTATCAGGAAGAAGGCAAAGCTCCCGTTGAAATCCTGCCCGGCACTGTGATTCATATTCCTGCAAATGTAAAACACTGGCATGGAGCGGCCGACAACAGTTGGTTCTCCCACCTGGCGTTTGAAGTACCCGGCGAAGGCGCCTCGACCGAATGGTGCGAAGCCGTAAGCGATGATGAATATAAGAAAGTCAACAATCATGAATAAATCAATCCTCACAGGGCTTGCGCTCCTGCTCGGAGTCGCCGGCGTATCGGCCAAATCGACAGTGTACCGCACACGCGAAATCACCCCGGAATCTCTTGTAAAAATCTACAAAGCTCTCGGCCGACCTGCCGACGGACACCGTGTGGCTGTAAAAATCAGCACCGGAGAGGCAGGCAATCCCAACTACCTGAAGCCAGATTTCATAAGTGCGCTGGTGGATACGGTGCATGGCACCATCGTTGAATGTAACACCGCCTACAACGGCAAGCGCAACACCTTCGCCGCTCATTGGCAGACCATCCATGAACACGGATTCGACACAATTGCACCCGTCGACCTCATGGACGAGGAAGGCCAGTTCAAAATTCCCGTTCGCGACCGCCGTCACATCAAGTACAATATTGTTGGCAACCATCTTCCGCGCTACACCTACATGGTGAATCTCGCCCACTTCAAAGGACATGCCATGGGCGGATACGGCGGCGTGCTGAAAAACGCGAGCATCGGAGTGGCTTCAGCCGACGGAAAGACCTACATCCACACCGGAGGCAAGACCGACGTCGTGGAAGAGCTTTGGAACAACATTGCCGACCAGGACATCTTCCTTGAATCCATGGCCGCATCAGCCCAGGCAGTCGACGATTATTTCGGTGACAATATTGTGTACATCAACGTGATGAACAACATGTCCGTCGACTGCGATTGCGACGCACATCCCTCCGACGTGCTGCTCAAAGATTACGGCATCCTCGCTTCCACCGACCCCGTGGCCCTTGACAAGGCATGTGTTGACATCATATTCAACATGCACCCAGAGGAGGGCAACGACAATGCGCCGCTTATTGAAAGAATAAACAGCCGCCACGGCACCCACACCATCGACCATGCAGCCGCAATCGGCCTTGGTTCGCTCGAATATGTAATCGTAGACATAGACAATTGATGCAACTGACAAAAACATCAGCACTCCTTCTCCTCCTCCTTCCGGCTCTTCCGGTTTGTGCCGCCGAGACAAGCGATTCCATACACGCGTTGGATGAGCTTGTTGTCACCGGCACAAACTCGGTTGTTCCGGCCAAACTTCTGCCCTACACGGTATCCACCATAGGTCAGGAACGTCTCGAATCGTCAGGCGAGACCCAAGTACTCTCGGCAATCTCCGGGATGGTTCCGAGCCTGTTTGTTACCGAACGCAGCATCTTCGGTTTCGGCGTGAGCAACGGCGGCTCGGGCCACATCAAGCTCCGCGGAGTCGGGGGCGACAGAGCCAGCGCCGTTCTGATGATGGTTGACGGACAGCCACAATTCGCAGGCATTTATTCCCACCATATCGCCGATTTCTACAATAAAGAATATGTAGAGCGGGTTGAAGTGCTGCGTGGACCCGGATCCGTTCTTTACGGCTCCAACGCCATGGCAGGAGCCATAAATGTGATAACAAAGAACCCTGAGCATAACGGTGCGCGCACTACCCTCTCCAGCCAATACGGTTCATACAACACATGGCTTTCCTCGGCGACAAACACCTTGCGCTACGGCAGATTCTCGTCGCTTGCGTCAGTATCCTACAACCGCACCGACGGCACAACCGATAATTTCGACTTCAATCAGGCCGACGGATATATCAAGGTCGGCTACGACATTTCCGACAAGTGGAAAGCCGGAGCAGACTACACGCTGATGCACTTCAAAGGCAACGACCCGATATACCCCAAGCTGTCACATCCTGATTCGGAAGATATCTACCGTCAGAGCATCACCCGCGGTGAGGCCTCGATAAGCGCCACAAACCGCTATCGTACCACCAACGGTGCCATACGCGTATATTACAGCTACGGCAACCATTACGTTGACGATCCGCGCCACTTCCACAGCAAGGACGACCGCCTGGGAGCGATGGCATATCAGAATTTCAAACCTTGGCGCGATGCATCGCTGACTGCAGGATTCGATTTTGACAGATATTCCGGAGAAATACCTGTATCGGGCGGCAACAACCATACCGAAGGGTCTATCAGCACCATAAGCCGAAAATACATCACCGAATATTCTCCCTACCTCACCTACTCCCAGGCCCTTGTCGGCAACATGCTTAATCTCAATGCCGGGCTGCGCATGGCTAACAGCGACAAGTTCGGCACACACTGGATTCCACAATTCGGCTTCGCGTTCAATCCCGGCCGTGGCTACACCATAAAAGGCAACCTTGCCAAAGGCTACCGTAATCCATCCTTCCGCGAGCTTTATCTCTACCGCATGGCAAATCCCGACCTGAGTCCGGAAACCATGATGAACTACGAAATCTCGCTCGGCAAGCGGTTCTCCCGCTATATATCCGGCGACATCACCCTGTATTACAGCAAGGGCGACAATATGATTCAAACCGTTGACAGCAAGAATGTCAACACCGGCCGTTTCATCAACAAAGGCATTGAAATCTCGGCACATAGTCATCCGCTCGACAATCTTTGGCTATTCGCATCGTACAGTTACCTGCACACCTCCCTCGATAACCTCACCGGAGCACCCGAACACCAGTATTATCTCGGTGCTCAGCTTAATCTGTGGAAAAAGCTGAAATTAGACGCCGACGTCAAAGGCGTAAGCGGACTATACGTGGCCGACGACGTACGCACACAGAATTATGCACTTCTCAATCTGAAAGCCACATACAGCATCCTGCGCTTCCTTGACTTGTTTGTCCGGCTCGAAAATATCACCGATGCCCGCTACACCATCACCCGAGGCTACCGGATGCCCGGAGTGACGGCAATGGGCGGTTTTAAAATAAGCCTTTGATTTACTCCGAAAGTGAGTCAGTGCTGAAGTGGAAGCGGATTTTCGGGAAGTCGTTCTGAGCCATCTGCAGCACAAAAGCTGAATCGGCAAGGAACACATCGCGTCCGTCGCGGTCAAGAGCCATGAACTGATGCTTGCGCTTCTTGAAGTTGGCGAGTGCATCGGGGTCGTCGCTCTCAATCCAGCAGGCCTTGTACATCGACATAGGCTCCCAGCGGCACTGCGCTCCATATTCGTGCAAGAGACGGTACTGTATCACCTCAAACTGAAGTTGACCTACTGTGCCGATTACCTTTCGGCCGTTGAACTGATGGAAGAACAACTGAGCCACACCCTCGTCCATAAGCTGCTGAATACCCTTTTCGAGCTGTTTCGACTTCATGGGGTCGGTGTTCTCGATGTACATGAACATTTCGGGCGAGAAGCTGGGCAGACCCTTGAAATGGATTTCTTCCCCGGATGTAAGCGTGTCGCCGATTTTGAAGTTGCCGGTGTCGGGAATACCTACGATATCGCCGGGATAGGCCTCGTCGACAATACTCTTTTTCTGAGCCATGAAAGCCGTGGGTGATGCGAAACGCATCGACTTTCCGGTGCGCACCTGCTTGTAATTGGCATTGCGCTCGAACTTGCCGGAGCAAACCTTCACGAAAGCGATACAGCTGCGGTGGTTCGGATCCATATTGGCGTGGATTTTAAACACAAAACCGGAGAAATTCTCTTCCTCAGGGCGCACCTCGCGTTCGGCGGTCTGCACCGGACCGGGCGCGGGAGCAATCTTGACGAAGCAGTCGAGAAGTTCCTTTACGCCGAAAGTATTGAGAGCCGAGCCGAAGAACACGGGGGCAAGTTTGCCCTGGAGATACGGCTCCACGTCAAATTCAGGATATACGCCCTCGATAAGTTCGAGGTCCTCGCGCAGTTTGGCGGCATCATCCTCTCCCACGGCCTCATCCACACGGGAGTCATTGACATCGTCAATTTCCACACGTGAGGTGGCTTTCTGCTTGTCGGGGGTGAAGAGATCAAGAGAGTGCTCGTATATGTTGTATACGCCCTTGAACTTCGCACCTATATTAATAGGCCAGCTCAGAGGACGCACGGCAATCTTCAGTTCAGCCTCAAGCTCATCAAGGATTTCAAAGGGATCGCGACCCTCGCGGTCGAGTTTGTTGACGAATATAATCACAGGAGTATTGCGCATGCGGCACACTTCCATGAGCTTACGGGTCTGCTGCTCGACACCCTTTGCAACGTCAACCACAATAATAACACTGTCGACAGCCGTGAGCGTGCGATACGTGTCCTCGGCGAAATCCTGGTGGCCGGGAGTGTCAAGAATGTTGATTTTGTAATCGCCGTAATTGAAGCCCATCACCGACGTTGCCACAGAAATACCACGTTGCTTTTCGATTTCCATCCAGTCGCTGGTAGCGGTTTTCTTGATTTTATTCGATTTCACGGCGCCCGCGATATGGATTGCGCCACCGAAAAGCAGAAGTTTTTCGGTAAGTGTGGTTTTACCCGCGTCAGGGTGTGAAATGATGGCGAAAGTGCGCCTGCGGCTAATTTCTTCAGTTATGGTGCTCACTGCTTTATTATATTATTATCTGTATTTTTCAATTAATATTATCCTCGCTGAGAATCCGGTCGACAGTACGGGCGAGCGAGTCGCGCCAGTAAGGAATCGACAATTCGAAAGTTGCCTTAATCTTTGATTTGTCGAGCACGGAATACATGGGGCGGTTCACCGCCGAAGGATAGTCGCCCGACGGAACGGGATTCACCTTCACATTGCCGATTCCGGCCAGTGCAAAAACGGCAACGGCAAAGTCATACCACGACGCCACTCCCTCGTTGGAATAATTATAGATTCCCTCGACCCATTGCGGGGCAAGGACTATGTCAAGTATTACCGCTGCCAAATCCTCGGCACAGGTAGGGGTGCCTATCTGGTCGCACACGACATTAAGCTGCTGACGCTCCTTGGCGAGACGCAACATCGTGCGCACGAAATTATGGCCGTAAGGCGAATACAGCCATCCCGTGCGGATGATAATACTTCCGGGGGCGAGTCCCAACAGCACGGTCTCGCCTTTTCGTTTCGTACTGCCGTAGACCGACAGAGGATTCACCTTGTCCGTTTCCTTATACGGGCGGTTGGAAGTACCGTCGAAAATATAATCGGTGGACACATGCAGCATTTTCATGTCAAGCTCGGCTGCCATGCGGGCAAGATTCGCCACGGCATCGACATTTACGGCGGCACATTGCAGCTTCTCTTCCTCGGCTTTCTCAACGGCGGTGTATGCCGCGCAATTGATTATATGTGTGAAATCCTCGCCGCGGAGGTAACATTCAACCGCCTCCCGGTCGGTGAGGTCAAGCATGGCACGGGTTGCGAAAACAGCCTCGACCTCCGGACTGCGGAGTGCGAGCGCATTTCTGATTTCACGACCGAGCTGGCCGTCGCTGCCTGTCACTAAAATTTTCATAGGGTATCTCCTTGTTTTCTTTTGCAAAGTTACGAATAAGTCGAGAGCAAAACCAAATTTATTTGAGTTTTGCCGAGCGTGAGTAACTAAGGCGTTAGCCAAAGTTACGAATTTTTCCACAAACAATCCGCCCGCGACAGTTGTTATATTTGCAAAAGAATAAATAACATTAACCCTGAAAGATATGAAAGAAATTGCATTGGTCGGCACAAATTGCAAGGTTTTCGCCGACGTTCTCGGCGAGTTGCTCGCCACCGGACTCAGCGTAAACGCCTTGGTCGACTATCCCGAAAAACTTATGGTAGCAGGCGACCGTCTTACCGTCAACCACTTCGACCCTGCCAATCACCAGGAACTCATCGACCGCTTCAGCGGCTACCATGATGTTGTACTTACCTACAACGACAATCTCGAGGACACATATACCAACGACATGACCCTGAAATATTTCGTCGACACCGTACATGCTGCGCGTGAAGCCGGAGTTGCAAGAGTTATCGTAGTAGGCTCGCCCGACTCGCAGGCCTTCTTCGTGACCGATCTCCGCCGTCTTGACGACATCGACTGGGTATATATCTCCACCGAAGGCCCGTTTGCCAAGAGAGTAGCTTCAGAAATCGTCAACCCTGCATATCATCGCGAGGTATTCGTAGAATAAAATATCATTCTCCACCTCCTCTGACGCCCCGCCGGAATCCATCCCTGGACTTCCGACGGGGTATTTTGTTGCTAATTAGCCTCAAAATGAACAAAGTGAACTGCCGCTACATAATTTATTAAGGAATTTTTCATTAACTTTGCAATTCATTTGAAAAATTCATAAACCAATCATTAATAATTCTATCCTATGGCAAATCATTACGCCAATCCGGCAATGGCAATATGTGCTGTTGCACTTGCCGGATGTCTTGGGTCATGCGTCGACAACGATTATGACCTTTCGAAAGACATTGACCTTACAGTAAACATCGGAGGCGGAGAGCTCACCCTACCCTCCAGCTCAACCGACGAGCTCACACTGTCGCAGATTCTCGACCTCAAAGACGACAGTTCTATCAAAACAGTTGACGAGTCCACAAATTCCTATGGAAACGTCTACGGCGACTATGTGCTGATGCAGAGCGGCACTCCCTCCACCTCTGTATTCTCCGTGCCTGAAGTATCAATTGACGACCTCGGCATGAGCGGAAGCACATACACCGCCGCGCTTGACCCGTTCGTTAACCCCGGCGCCACAAAAATCACACGCGATGTCAATCCCACCATAAATACGATTGACCTTACCGATGATGATGTGACCCGCGACCTTGTGCGTCTCGACGAAGCTACCGCTGAAATCGACATGACATTTACCATTGGCTATAACTCCAACGACTTCGCCGGATACGCCTCCATCGACGAAGGCTACAAAGCCGTGTTCGATGCTTCATGGACTCTTGAAATCGTAGACGCCGCCACAGCCGGTTTCATGCGTGTTGACGACACTCATAAAAACATCGTCTATTTCACAGCCGACAAGCGAATCACCGCCTCAGCTCCCGCTGTGTGCAAGCTCCGCCTTACCCACATCGACTTCACAAGCATGCCTGCCGGACAAGGACTCTACGAACGCGGCAAGTTCCATATGGACACAAAAGTTGAATCGGAAGGTACAGTTTCCATCAGTGGCGATGATCTCGCGGTAGGTTCCACTGCCAACCTCAACCTGTTTGTAACCACAGCCGTTTCTTCGGCCAACCTTATTGCCGTGACAGGTATCGTCGATCCGGAAATCAACGTCAGCACATCGGAATTCGCAATCAACGACATTCCCGACTTCCTCAAGGAACCCGGCAACAATCTCGACCTCTACAATCCTCAGATTTATCTGACCGTTCACAACACATCGCCCGTTGCAGTCACTCTCAACGGACAACTTGTGGGACACAACGAGGACGGCACAAATGTAACCGTAGGCATCGGACAGAACTACGGCACTACTGCAATCGTGCTTCAGGGCAATACCGTAAACCACATCTGCATTTCCCGCACAGGTTCCACCTCAACCGAAAACGGAATCGTGAATGTAATCGCACCCGATTTGGGCAATGTCCTTGCATCCATCCCCAAGACAATCTCATTTGAGAATATCGAGGCAAAAGCCGTTCAGCAGCCGGTAACCCTCACTCTCGACACCGACTACTCATTCACCAGCGACTACGAAGCCTACATTCCCCTCGCTTTCGGCCCCGACTTCAAGCTCAACTACAACAAGATTGACGCCGGATGGGATGAAGACCTCGAGAAGTACAACTTCAACGAAGTACGCATCACCATGAACGTGAGCAACACCATCCCCATGGATATGGTGCCCGAGGTAATCGCACTCGACCACAGCGAGCAGCCCATCAGCAACATCACAGCCACGATCACAGGCGTTGTTGAAGCCGGAACACTCGGCAATCCCACCGTGTCGCAGGTTTCGATTCTTCTGAAATCCACAGCCGAGAACATGAAAGCCCTTGACGGAGTGAAACTCGTGTTCAACGGCACCACTAAGGCTGAATATGTGGGCACGAACCTCAACGCCACCCAGGCAATGAAATTCACAGATATCCGTCTCAGCATAATCGGCGGTGTCACAATCGACCTTAACGACTAATCGCCTCACCCACAATGATTATGAAAACAAATAAGAAAATCATACTCGGTCTTGCTCTTGCATGTGCCGCAACCGCACTCCAAGCTCAGGAGGCCGTACGTACAGCATACTTCCTTGACGGATATTCTTTCCGCCACCAGCTCAACCCGGCTTTCAGCGGCGAACGCAACTACTTCTCAATTCCGGCGCTCGGTAATCTCGGGCTCGGACTCCAGTCGAACGTGGGCGTGAACACATTCCTCTACAAGATGGGCGACGGACGCCTTACCACATTCATGAGCCCCACAGTTGACGCCTCCACATTCCTCGGCAAACTGCAGAACCACAACCACCTCAACCTGAACTTTAACGAAACCCTTCTCTCAACAGGTTTCCGCGGCTTCCACGGTTACAACACCATCACAATCTCTACCCGCGCCAACGCCGGTGTGAACCTTCCCAAAGACCTCTTCAAATTCATGAAGCTCGGCATGGAAAGTTCCGACACACGTTACAGCTTCGGCGACCTTCAGGCCGACGCTTCAGTGATGGCGGAAGTTGCCCTCGGACATTCCCACAAAATCAACGACCGCCTCGACATCGGTGCGAAGGTGAAGCTGCTTTTCGGACTCGGACATGTCAACGCACGCATCGACCGGATGGACGTGCGCATGAGCGGCGAACAGTGGGCCATCGACGCCAAGGGTTCCGTAAATGTATCGGCAGGTAAAGGCCTTAATGTGCCCACCAAGGCTGAGACAGGCGCAGAGTACGACTCTCCTTCGGAAGCCGACCTGATTGAATGGAACGACATCGACTACGACCGCTTCAGCCTCGGCGGAGTCGGCATGGGCATTGACCTGGGTGCGACATACAAGCTGATTCCCGGTCTTACACTCTCCGCTTCCGTACTCGACCTCGGATTCATGCGATGGAACAACAACGTGCGTGGCGAGACATCCAACACCACATGGACTTTCGACGGCTTCCAGAATGTCGCAATCAACTCCGACCAGCCCAACTACGAGGACAACAAGCTCGACCCGCCTTACAGCAGGCTTCCTCTTCACATCGCACATCGCTGGCTGCATGTCGTGGAACGAAGGACGCCTCTCGGCCAACGTGAAACCCGTAAAATGGTTTGATGCAACAGTCAACTACGCCATCTCCACTTACGGCTCTTCTTTCGGCTGGATGATTAACTTCCATCCCAAAGGCTTCAACTTCTTCATCGGTTCCGACCACCAGTTCTTCTCTGTAACTCCCCAGTATGTTCCCGTGGGACATGCCAACGCCAATATCAACCTTGGCTTCAACGTGACATTCGGATCCTGATATAATACATTCCCGTATAATTCGGCACAGTCCGCGGAAAGCCCAACTCCGCGGACTGTGTTTTTTTTGCGCAGATGAGATATGTTGTGTATTTTTGCATTAAATAATATCGCAAAAAATGGACAACAATAATATTTCCGGCTCTTCTTCCGAAGAAATAAAACTTGTGGAATCATGCCTTGACACAGTTCTGTCAGGCCGTGACCTTGATGAAGACACACTTTATAAACTCACTGAAATAAACACTCCCGAAGGCATTGAAGCCCTGCTTGACGGCGCTGCAAAAATCACGCGCACATTCTGTCCGAGAGTGTTCGACACATGCTCGATAGCCAACGCACGCTCGGGACGCTGTTCCGAAAACTGCAAGTGGTGCGCCCAGTCGGCCCATTTCGACACCGGATGCAGCCACTACGACATAATCGACCACGACACCTGCATGGCAATGGCTCGCGACAATGCCGAAAAAGGAGTTCACCGCTTCTCTCTCGTAGCTTCCGGTCGCAAGACCTCCGGCAAAGCCCTGGATGCAATGATTTCGATGCTCAAGGAAGTAAAGGCAAAATATCCCATCCACACCTGCGCATCACTCGGCCTTCTGAACAAAGACGAGTTGAAACAGCTTTGGGATGCAGGCGTACACCGCTACCACTGCAACCTTGAGACCGCACCGTCATATTTCCATCATCTGTGCACCACCCACACTATCGAAGACAAGATAGCCACGATTGACGCTGCCCGCGAGCTTGGCTTTGAAGTATGCTCCGGAGGTATCATAGGCATGGGCGAGACCCGTCGCCAGCGCATGGAACTCGCGATTACCCTGAGACGTGTCAACCCTCACTCAATTCCCATCAATATTCTCTCCCCCATACCCGGCACACCGCTTGGCAAGATGCCTCTGATTTCCGAAGAGGAAGTGCTCATAGCCATCGCACTCTTCCGCTTCGCCCACCCGAAAGTACAGCTCCGCTTTGCCGGAGGCCGTGCCCGTCTGTCCGACGAATCTATGATCCGGGCAATGGAAGTGGGTATAAACGGCGCCACTGTCGGCGACCTGCTCACTACCCTCGGGCGTACAATCGCCGAAGATAAGGTAGCCGTGGCAAAGGCCGGATACCAATGGGCTGAACACGAAACCCAAGAAACAAAATGATAATTACCCAACGAATAAAACGGCTTCTCCGCTCGCTCGCCGACTCCAAAGGCCGCAGAAAGGAACAGATGTTCATAGCGGAAGGTGCGAAATGTGTCCACGACACACTCCACCACTTCCACCTCTGCTATCTCGCAGCCTTACCCGAATGGCTCGCCGAACATGAGCACGAACTGCCGGATTACGACTTCGCGCTTATGGAAGTATCACGGGCCGACCTGCGGGAGATTTCCTCTCTTACGACAGTTCCGCCCGTTGTAGCGGCATACAGCCTGCCCGAAAGCGCCGCGGCCTCCTACGAAGACTGCAGGAGCGGACTCACCGTGGCTCTCGACCGCATCCAGGATCCCGGAAATCTCGGCACAATCCTGCGCACGTGCGACTGGATGGGCGTGTCCACCGTGATAGCCTCCCGCGACACCGTTGACGTGTTCAACCCCAAGACCGTGCAGGCCACGATGGGAGCCATATCACGTGTGCGCGTATGCTACACCGACCTCGATGATTTCTTTGCCGGAATACCGGAGGGAATACCCGTCTACGGCACATTCCTCGACGGCGAGAGCATCTACACCTCGGCACTTTCCGCAACGGGAATCATCATAATGGGCAACGAAGGCAGCGGAATTTCCGACGAAGTGGCCGCAAAGGTGACACACCGCCTGCTCATTCCGTCCTTTCCTCCCGGACGTCCGACCTCAGAATCATTAAACGTGGCTACGGCCACGGCCATAACTCTGGCTGAATTCCGCAGCCGTCAATTGAAAAGCCGTAACTGATGGCAAAGGCAAAACAGAAAACAGTGTGGTTCTGCTCGGCGTGTGGAGCCGACTCGCCCAAATGGGTGGGACGATGCCCTGCATGCGGCGAATGGAACACGATGGTGGAAGAAAAAGTATCATCATCGCCTTCCGGCATCTCAGCCAAAAAATCGGGCGCACCACGAAGCACCCCGCGCACAGTCAATCAGATTGAGGCCGTGGAAGAGCCCCGCATCCACATGCCGAGCGAAGAACTCAACCGTGTGCTCGGCGGCGGACTCGTGCGCGGCTCCATAGTCCTTCTCGGAGGCGAACCGGGCATAGGCAAATCGACACTCGTGCTCCAGAACCTTCTTGCCATGCGTTCAAGACGAATCCTGTACGTTTCCGGCGAGGAAAGCGCCACGCAGCTCAAACTGCGAGCCGAGCGAATAGGACGCGGCAGCGACAGCTGTTTTATCGTGTGCGAGACGTCGATGGAGAATATTTTCGCCCACATCGACGACATCGAACCGGAACTTCTCATTGTCGATTCCATCCAAACCATCGCCACCGATACCCTCGACTCGTCGGCCGGAAGCGTGAGCCAGGTGCGTGAATGTGCGTCGATGCTGCTCAAATACGCCAAAGAAAGCAATGTGCCTGTAATTCTTATAGGACATATCAACAAAGAAGGCTCGCTGGCCGGACCGAAGGTGCTCGAACACATCGTGGACGCCGTGCTCCAGTTCGAGGGCGACCGCCAGTACATGTACCGCATCCTCCGCGCAATCAAAAACCGTTTCGGAAACACTTCTGAACTCGGCATCTACGAAATGTGCCAGCGGGGATTGCGCGAAGTCGCCAACCCATCGGAAATGCTTCTTTCGCATGGAGCTGAAGAGTTGTCCGGAGTTGCAATCGGCGTCACGGTTGAAGGTCTGCGCCCGTTCCTTATCGAGGTTCAGGCACTCGTAAGCACCGCGGCCTACGGAACTCCGCAGCGTAGCGTAACGGGCTTCGACTCACGCCGCATGAACATGCTCCTGGCCGTGCTTGAGAAGCGCGTCGGATTCAAGCTCGCCCAAAAAGACGTCTTCCTCAATATTGCAGGCGGACTGAAAGTAAATGACCCGGCGCTCGACCTGAGCGTGGTGTCGGCAATACTGTCAAGCAATGTCGACATGACGATTCCCCGCGGATTCTGCATGACCGGCGAAGTCGGGCTTTCCGGCGAAATACGTCCCGTAGTAAGAGTTGAACAACGGATTCTCGAGGCCGAAAAACTCGGCATGTCCGACATCCTCATCCCGGCGGGAAATCTCAAGGGATTCGATTCCTCAAAACTTTCCATCAAAATCCACGAGGTTTCCAAAGTCGAGGAAGCCTTCCGCACCCTCTTTGGATAACACCACTATCAAACCCAGCACATGAACCAATACACCGGTCTCAGCGAAAGCGAAGTCATCGAGAGCAGAAATAAAAACGGCGTCAATATCCTCACTCCGCCTCAGAAAGAACCCGTGTGGCGGCTCTTCCTGAAGAAATTCTCCGACCCCCTGATAATCATTCTTGTAATAGCCGGAGTTCTCTCAATTGCCATATCCTGCTACGAGTATTACGGACTTGATTCCGAAGCCACGGTTTTCTTCGAACCTGTCGGTATTCTCATGGCAATCCTGCTCGCCACAGGACTTTCGTTCTACTTTGAATACAAGGCCGGGAAAGAATTCGAGATTCTCAACAAGGTCAACGACGAGGAACCCGTACAAGTGATCCGCAACGGAGGAATGGCGATGGAAATTCCCCGAAAGGACGTTGTGACGGGCGATATTGTCATTATAAACACCGGGGAGGAAATTCCCGCCGACGGCCGGCTCCTTGAAGCCGTGAGCCTGAACGTGGACGAATCCACACTGACGGGCGAACCGGTGTGCTCCAAGACTACCGATGAGGCTCATTTCGATGCCGATGCGACATTCCCGTCCAACCACGTGTTGCGTGGCACCAAAGTGATGGAAGGCCACGGAGTGATGGAAGTGTTTGCTGTTGGCGACCGCACCGAAAATGGCAAGGTCTTCACTGCATCGAATGTCACTTCCGATGTGCGCACGCCGCTTGACGAACAGCTCGACCGCCTCGGACGCCTCATTGCCAAGGCGTCCTACGGAATCGCAGCCCTGATTCTTGCCGGACGTGTGCTCATGTACTTTCTGAACACGCCTGATTTCACGTGGATTTCATTCACCACTTACATGCTCCAGTCGGTCATGGTGGCCGTGGCGCTTATCGCCGTTGCAGTTCCGGAAGGGCTGCCGATGGCTGTTACCCTGTCTCTTGCCTACTCCATGCGACGCATGCTCAAGACCAACAACCTCGTGCGCAAAATGCACGCTTGCGAGACAATGGGCGCCACAACAGTAATCTGCACCGACAAGACCGGTACGCTGACACAAAACCGCATGCAGGTGTATAAAACCGACTTCTTCGGAAATCCTGACGACCGCGTCCTTTACGAGGCCATGGCTCTTAACTCTACCGCCCGTCTCGACCTCTCACACTCTACTCCCGAAGTCCTCGGCAACCCCACCGAGGGCGCGCTCCTGCTGTGGCTCAAAGAGCGTGGAGTCGACGCGGACGATATGCGCCGGAAAGCTACCGTACTCGAAGAAATCCCCTTCTCGACCGAACGCAAGTACATGGCTACCGCCGTCCGCACGGCTGATGACCGTAACATTCTGTATGTCAAGGGCGCTCCCGAAATCGTATTCGGCATGTGCTCCGACACATCCGGAGTTTCAAAAAAAGAGATTGATGCTCTTCTGCTCGGCTATCAACTCCAGGCTATGCGCACACTCGGATTCGCCTACAAGATTCTGCCAGGGGATGTGACTGAAAAAACTGTCGACCCCAAAGACCTGACTTTCCTTGGAGTCGCCGCCATATCCGACCCGGTGCGCAAGGACGTTCCGGATGCCGTCAGGGAGGTTCTCGATGCGGGAATACAGGTAAAGATTGTCACCGGCGACACCCCAGGAACGGCTAAAGAAATAGGCCGTCAGATAGGTCTGTGGAACGACGGAAGTGATTCCGACCGCAATATCATCACAGGCCCGGAATTCGAAGCCCTGAGCGACAGTGAAGTGCTCCAACGCGTCGAAGACCTTAAGATAATCGCCCGCGCAAGACCCATGGACAAGAAACGCCTTGTGGAAGCTCTGCAAAAACGCGGGGAGGTCGTGGCTGTGACTGGCGACGGCACCAACGACGCCCCGGCGCTGAAAACCGCACACGTAGGACTTTCGATGGGCGACGGAACATCTGTGGCGAAGGAGGCTTCCGACATCACCATCATCGACAACTCATTCTCCTCGATTGGCCGTGCCGTGATGTGGGGACGTTCGCTCTACCACAACATCCAGCGTTTCATTCTGTTTCAGATGACAGTCAACGTGGCAGCCTGTCTGATTGTACTCGCCGGAGCCTTCATGGGCATGCAGTCGCCGCTTACCGTGACGCAGATGCTTTGGGTCAACCTTATCATGGACACATTCGCTGCAATGGCCCTGGCTTCCCTGCCCCCGTCGGCATCGGTAATGAAAGAGAAGCCCCGCTCGCGAAGCGCCTTCATCATAAGCGCCCCGATGTGGAAATCCATAATCGGCACAGGCGGATTTTTCTTCATCCTTCTCGTTGGTTTCCTCTACTACCTCCAGCACACCGACCTCGTTTCCCTATGGGAAATCGGACGGCTGAAACTTACCGCCGCGCATAATCTCACGCCATACGAACTTTCGATTTTCTTCACCACCTTCGTATTCCTCCAGTTCTGGAATCTCTTCAACGCCCGCTCTTTCGAGACAGGACGCTCGTCGTTCCACTTCAAAGGATGCGGTGAATTCATACTTACAGTGGCGATAATCCTCCTGGGACAGATAATCATCGTAAGTGCCGGAGGTGTGTTCTTCAACGTCGTGCCACTGCGGATTTCCGATTGGGCGATTATTATTGCCGCAACTTCCGCCGTGCTTTGGGTTCCGGAATTGTGGAAACTTCTTCGTAAATATTAATTTGCCAACTAACGTATAGATAAAACTAAACCCCGAGGTTTGTCTTTCAACAGGGACACTCGGGGGATTCCGTTACAAAGTTAAGAGTTTTTCTGTAATTTTGCAAATCCAAATTAATTAAATCTTGCAAATGAATTACAAAGCCTATGAAAAGGCTTTTTCGCCTGCACGTTTGAACCGCTATCTTGCGGCATGTGGGGACAATAAAGCCAAAGCCATGACACTCTACAGACATAACGTGAAACTTTGCCAAAAGTTTTATGGCATCCTCAATATCTTTGAGGTAGTACTACGTAATGCTATCAATCTCCATTATCAAACTCATTTCATTGACACCGATTGGATTTTTAATCAATGCACTGACGGATGTATGCTTTCTACCGCCCCGCAACGTAATGAAATACAGCGAACCGCCAACGAACTCAGACGGCATGGACGATATTCCAACGACCGTCTCGTATCTTCTGTAACATTTGGTTTTTGGACTTATCTTTTCAATAAATTGCCATATCGTGGTGGTGGCAATACACTTTTGCAGATATTTCCCAATAAGACTCCCGGGTTGGCTCAACGGCCAATCTTTAATGAGCTTCAACAAATTAAATCATTTAGAAATAGAATTGCCCATCATGAAGCCATCTGTTTCAATCTCAAAGGAGAGATTGATTTGACTTATGCTAAAACAAATCTTGAACTAATAAAAAAATACGTATATTTTCTTGGATATGACCCTGTTGAATTGTTTTGGGGTACTGGAATTCGGCCATATTCAATTATTGAGAAAATCTCAAATCTATAATCAATCGTACAGTAGCCAAATGGCACTTTTCCAATAAGAACCTAATCGGTAGGATGTAGCTTGTCGAAAACAAGCACACGGTTGCCGAGATTCAACGACAGCCTCCTGTCCTCGGCTCTGACGCCCGAAAGTGATTCCATCTGAGATATTTCCTTCTTCACCCGTATTCCCAACGCCATGTCGAGCAAGGGGATATAAGCCGGGGCAATGGAGTCGAAGCACACACCGGTCGTGTCGCGCGCCGAAAGGCTTTTCAAGGCCACGCTTGCCGAATCCATATCAACTGTCATCGCATCGGGGTCAACAATCAGTGTCACCTTGCCTCCCTTGTGGGCAATCCACGAGCAAGGAAAACTCACTACCGCCGCACCGCGCACTTCAGCTCGGAAACGCTTGTCATTATCGGTGCTGTCGGTAACGGTGCACGGCACCGCTCCTCTGACTTTCGCCGAGAAAATTGCCGAGCCGCCGCTCAGACCCGAATCAGCTACAAACGTCAGCGTAGGAGAATATGAAATCAGCCGCGCATCAGGTTTCTCGCCATATCGCGTCGACATTTCCCCGGCCTGCGAGATTTCCAACGGTTCGAAAAGCTCAATGCGTCCGCCCGTCCATGTTCCGCTCATATCGTCGGCCAAGTCATACGACGTGTTGTCGCCACCGCACTGCATGAAAGCAGTTACGGCAAGCGCAACAAACACTCCGGCCACCAAAAGCCGGAAAATCCTGCGGTCGGGACGCCAACGTTTTTTCTCTTTTTTCATTTCAATCATTTGAAATAAAACACCCCAATCCCTCCCCCGGTTCCCACCACCCCACAAATAATCAACCACTACACAACATTGATTGAAGAAATCATATTTTTTCGGATTAGCTTTCTTATATTGGCTAAAAGTGTTTAAATTTGCAATTGGATAGGAGATTGTCTCTCCACGACCTCATATCCGGAAATCATCAAAAAACACGTTTCGTATAATGTTCAAAATCCTCGAAAAAGAATACTTCTCTGAGAAAGTGGTGCGTCTCGTGGTGGATGCCCCGGAAGTTGCCAAGGCACGCAAGCCGGGTCACTTCGTAATTGTCCGCTGCGGAGAAGGCGGTGAGCGTATCCCCCTCACCATCGCCGACGCGGATACAACGCGCGGCAGCATCACTTTGGTTATCCAGGCCGTGGGCGAGTCGACACAGAAAATCTGCGCGCTCAATCCCGGAGACACTCTCACCGACCTTGTGGGGCCGCTCGGTCGCGCGACAGCCATCAGCAAGCACGACGACGGAGCTGTCGTTTGCTGCGGAGGCGGAGTCGGCGTGGCTCCCCTGCTCCCCATCATCAAGGCCATGAAAGCAGCCGGAAACAGAGTGGTGAGCGTGCTTGCGGCACGTACCAAGGACCTCATCATTCTCGAGGACGAAGTGCGCCGTCATTCCGACGAGGTTATCATCATGACCGACGACGGATCTTACGGACGCAAGGGACTTGTGACTGCCGGAGTCGAGGAAGTCATTCAACGCGAGAAAGTGGCCGAGGTTGTCACCATAGGACCTGCCGTGATGATGAAATTTGTGGCTCTTCTTACTAAGAAATACGAAGTGCCTACCATCTGCTCCCTCAACACAATCATGGTGGACGGCACGGGAATGTGCGGAGCCTGCCGCGTGACCGTGGGAGGAAAGATGCGCTTCGTATGTGTGGACGGCCCCGAATTTGACGCCCATCAGGTCGATTTCGATGAAATGATGACCCGCATGAGGGCTTACGACAACAAATGACACCTACCCCACCATGAACACCAACGACATGAACCATACCGACGATAATTTCCGCGACAGCAAATGGCGCGAAGAGTTGCGCGCAGCGATGCCCGCTAAAGAACGCACAGCCATTCCGCGCGTTGTGATGCCGCAGCTTCCTGCCGACTACCGCATAACCTGCAACGAAGAAGTCAACCAAGGTCTCAGCGCCGAGCAGGCCGTGCTCGAAGCCACACGCTGTCTCGACTGCCCCGACCCGCAATGTATCCAGGGTTGCCCTGTGGGAATCGACATTCCCGGATTTATCAAGAATATCCAGCGCGGGCGCATCAGCGAGGCCGCCAGGGTGCTTAAGCGCACAAGCGCGCTGCCTGCCGTGTGCGGACGCGTGTGCCCGCAGGAAAAGCAGTGCGAGAGCCGCTGTATCTACAACAAGATGAAAAAGGAACCCGTGGCAATCGGTTATCTCGAACGATATGCCGCCGATACCGACCGCATCGAACGTGCCGAAAAAGGTACTCCATCCGACAAGCCCTCGTGTCCCTCAAACGGCATACGCGTGGCCGTGGCCGGAAGTGGCCCTGCCGGACTCTCATTTGCCGGAGACATGGCGCGCCGCGGATTCAGTGTGGATGTTTTCGAGGCTCTGCACGAAATCGGTGGTGTGCTAAAATACGGTATTCCCGAATTCCGCCTGCCCAACGCGGTTGTCGACGCCGAACTTGACTCACTCCGCGCGATGGGCGTGCGCTTCCACAAGGACACCGTAATCGGAAAGACTCTCAGCTACGACGACCTGCTAAACGAAGGTTTCAAAGCCGTATTCGTGGCCTCCGGAGCCGGACTGCCCCGTTTCATGGGTATTCCCGGCGAGAACCTTACAGGTGTCATGTCGAGCAATGAGTACCTGACCCGCATCAACCTCATGGGAGCGGGACGCCCCGGCTCGGATACCCCCGTGATGAAAGGCCATCATGTGGCCGTGATCGGTGGTGGCAACACGGCCATGGACTCCGTACGCACCGCCCGCCGCATGGGTGCCGAACGTGCGATGATTATCTACCGCCGCAGCGAGGCCGAAATGCCCGCGCGAGTTGAGGAAGTGCATCATGCCAAGGAAGAAGGCGTGGAATTCCTCACTCTCTGCAACCCCGTGGAATACCTCGCCGACGAGAAGGGACGCGTATGCGCCATGCGTGTTCAGCGCATGGAACTCGGCGAACCGGACGCATCCGGACGCCGCAGCCCCGTGCCTATCGAAGGTGCGATTGACGAAATCAAGGTAGACGAAGTGATTGTGAGCGTGGGAGTATCGCCCAATCCGCTTATCCCCGATTCCATCGACGGACTTGAAGTGTCGCGCCGCGGAACAATCGAGGTCAACGAAGACATGCGTTCTTCCATACCAACCATATTTGCCGGAGGCGACATCGTGCGCGGTGGCGCCACCGTTATCCTCGCCATGGGCGATGGCCGCAAGGCTGCCGCCGGAGTGGCCGCGAAACTGCTTTCCGAAGCAAAATAAAATGAATTTCAATCGTATTCTTAAACCATACATCCTGCTTTCCGCAGCCTGCATCCCGGTGCTGTCAGGCTGCGGAGGCTCAGGAAATTCCTCGCAGGACTCCGCACGTCCCCGTGTGGCCGTGAGCGTGGAGCCGCAGAAATATATTCTTGACAAGATTGCAGGCGACCGGTTCGAAGTGGTGACACTACTGGAAAACGGAGCCAACCCCGAAACCTACGACCCTCCCGTGTCGCGCCGCGTAGCTGTTGACCGCTCAAAAGCCTTTTTCACCACCGGGCTGCTGCCCTTTGAGAAAAAGATTACCGAATCGCTCGGCAACGATGTGCCCGTATTCGACTCCTGCGAAGGTATAGAACTCGTCTACGGAACCCACAGCCACGGCGACGACCACCATTCCCACTCCAAGGAAGAGGCCGATCCCCATGTGTGGACATCCGTAGCCAACGCGGCCATAATAGCGCGGAACATGGAGAAGTCGCTCGAAACAATCTCGCCCGCCGACAGCCTTGTTTTCAGGGCCAATCTCGAGCAATTTCTTACGCGTCTCGACTCCATCGACAACGCCGTACGCAGCCGCATGCCCAAGGCCGGAACCGCGTTTGCCGTGTGGCATCCGTCACTGTCGTACTTCGCCCGCGACTACGGCCTGAAACAGATTTCGGTAGGCTCCGAAAGTAAAGAAATGTCGGCCCGGAAACTTTCGGAAACCGTGGAGACGGCTCGCGCCGACAGCGTGAAAGTGTTTTTCTTTCAGAAAGAATACGATTCAAGACAAGCCGAGACCCTCAACAACATGATCGGTTCGCGCCTTGTCACCATCAATCCCCTTTCCTACGACTGGGAAGGACAGATCGACATTATCTGTGGCGAACTTGAAAAATAAAGACCTGCGGCTGCCACTTATTGAGGTAAGCCACGTGAGCATGCGCCGCGAAAACCGCATGGTTCTCGACGATGTGAGCCTCTGTGTAGGCAAAGGTGATTTCCTTGCCATCACCGGCCCTAACGGCGGCGGCAAGACTACTCTCATGCGCATCATTCTCGGCCTGCTGAAACCCTCGGCAGGCTCTGTGAAATACTTCGAGAACGGACATTCCACATCGGCACAGCCAAAATTCGGATACCTGCCGCAAAAAAACACAATTGATTCGCACTTTCCCATATCCGTGGAAGAAACAGTGGCGTCGGGTCTCATGATGGAGAAAGCTGACGACAAGGACAGTCTCGTCAGCGAAACCCTGCGGCTTATCGGAATGGAAGACCTGCGACGCCGCCCCATCGGGCAACTTTCGGGCGGACAACTGCAACGCACCCTGTTCGGCCGCGCCATAATCCGCCGCCCCGACATTCTTGTTCTTGACGAGCCTCTCAGCTACATCGACAAGCGCTTCGAAGCACGTCTCTACGAAATCATCAAGGAACTTTCCACACACACCACAATCCTGCTCGTGTCGCACGAACTGTCGTCAATCGCATCAATGGCAAACCGCCACATCATCATCGACCGCACCCTCACCGAATGTCACGCCGCACACCACTACATACCGCCCGTGTGCGAGTGAGGGAAGGTGATTGAAAAACGTGTCAGTCCACCGGAGGTAGAGAGGTCGAATCCGGCATTGTGGCGGCGTAAAATCTCCCTGACGAGCGTAAGCCCTATGCCCTGCCCTTCGGGCTTGTCGGTGTAGAACGGCACAAACATCATTTCCGCCTTGCCGGGCGGGATTCCGGGGCCGTCGTCAGTCACAGTCAGCTCAGGCGCTGTCTCAGATACATATATGCTTACATTGCCGTCGCGACCGATGCTCTCGCAGGCATTTTTCACAACATTTATCATCACCTGCTCCAGCATAACAGGGTCGGCGCTTATAAGCGGACCGGAGTCCGCCGTCTCGAGCCGGAAGTTGATGTTGCGGCTTGAGCACATGCTTTCAAGAAACGGGCGCATCGACTCGATGAAGGCGCCGAGGTTAAGCTCGATACATGACGGCTCGGGTAGCTTGACAACCTGAGCGAAGCGTGCTATAAACGAGCTGAGCGACTTGGCACGGTCGGAACACGAAGCCACAAGGCTGTCGACGCCGGCACGCTTCATATCCTCAGGCAACAGCTCTCCAATCATTTCCATGGCCGTGGTGAGTCCCGCAACCGAGTTGTTGACCTCATGCGATATCACACGGATAAGTTTTCCGTAAGCCTCCTTTTCGGCCAAGCCGACAGCCTCGGTTATATTCTCGATAATATAGAACGTATTTGAAACGCCGTTTTCCATAAAGCGTCGGCAGGTGCAACTGAGTATATGCCCGTCGGCAAGGCGGAGCAGACACGATGTGGAAGGCTCCATTGCGGAAAGCCTGCGGGCAAGCTCTCCTTCGGTACCCGACAGTTGGTCGCCACACGAAGCTGTGATGAATTGCAGGGCATAGGGATTGATGGTTTTGATAACGCCGTCGAATCCACACACTATTATTCCCACGGGACAAGCCTCCACGAGCAAGGCGAGGAAATGCCGCTGCTCGGCATTGGTGACGTTGAGACTGTGCAGGCGGCTGATCATGTTGTTGAACACATCCACCACCGCATCCGCCTCCGGCTGGCCTACTCTCGACAGCGATACATTCCATTCCCGCGTCTTAAGCAAAGCCATTCCGCCCTGAAGCACATCGAGCGGACACATGACCCTGCGGAAGAAGACTATGCCGAAAACGATATTGAGCACAAACAGAATCTCACAGCAGTAGAACAGCGGCATCCGAGAGGGGTGCGACAGATACATGCCAATGCCATAGATTGGCAATGCCACAATGAGATAAATTATCAGAAACAGGCGCGTGCTCATGTGTCAATGCCATATTTTTCCAGACGGCGGTAGAGAGCGCCGCGGCTGATTCCGAGAATCGAGGCCGCACGCGAGAGATTTCCGGCCGACTCCTTGACGGCTGCGAGAATCCTCCGGCGTTCGACATCTTCCAGCGTACCCGTTTCCGATGATGATTCCGCGACATCGGAGGCATGTGGCGATGGAAAAGCGCTGAAATCCTCGGCATCGAGAATGTCCTTTCCCGAAACAAGAATTGTGCGCTCGACCAGATTTTTCAGCTCACGGATATTACCGGGAAAAGGCTGACGGCACAGCCATTGCTCGGCCGAGCGTGATATTTCAACATCACCCACCCCGGGTGAAGATTCCCGCAACTGACGTGCGAAATGGCGTGCGAGCGCAGGAATATCGCCCGAGCGCTCGCGAAGCGGCGGCACGGATAGCGTTACAAGATTGATGCGGTAAAACAGATCCTCGCGGAACTGACGCGCAGCTACCATCGCGGGCAGGTCGGCATTAGTGGCGCAGATTATGCGCACATCCACTCGCACGGAACGGCTCGACCCGAGCGGCTCGAAAGTCTGCTCCTGAAGCACACGGAGCATCTTCACCTGCGAAGACAGATCAAGTTCGCCTATCTCATCAAGAAAAATCGTGCCTCCGTCGGCGGCGGCAAAGCGCCCTATCCTATCGGTCACAGCACCGGTGAAAGCGCCCTTGACATGACCGAACATCTCGCTTTCAAAAAGCGATTGGGAAATACCTCCGAGATTGACCTTTACAAACGGCTTTCCGGCACGGTTGCTGTTGTTGTGTATCGCTTCGGCAATAAGTTCCTTTCCCGTGCCGCTCTCGCCTGTGATAAGAATCGCGGCATTGGTGGGGGCCACTCTTGCCGCGGTCTCCAGCAGCTTATCCAATGCCGGACTTCTGCCAATGATTCTGTCCCGTACGAAACCACCACCCGCTTTCGACAGAGACTTCTCAGACGGAGATTCTCCGCCGGAAAGACTTATCGCCGTTGCAATACGGTCGAGAAGCCTCCGGTTGTCCCACGGTTTGGTTACAAAATCGAAAGCGCCTTCCCTCATGCCCTCCACGGCAAGCTCGATGCTTCCCCAGGCGGTCATGAGAATAACAGGCACCTTCGGGCGGAATATGTGAATCTGCTTCAGCAGTATCAGCCCTTCCTGTCCGGATGTCGAGCGCGAATAGTTCATATCCATCAGTACCAGCTCGGGAGTGACGGCACGCACCACATCCACCGCTTCCTCAGGCGAGGAAACAGCCTTGATCTCATAGCCGCTGTGAGTGAGCAGAATCTTCAGCGAAGAGAGTATTGTCGGGTCATCATCAATAACCAAAATCATATGACAAAAATACGATTAAGTGAGTGCAATGCAAAATTTATTTTAGCATTGCCGAACGTGAGTATTTAAGGCAACAGCCAAAAATACGATTAAGTAAGCGCAATGCAAAATTTGTTTTAGGAAAAAAGAGGTTAAAAAGGCAATTGCCTTCGGCAGGCAAGATAATACCGACTACCGTGCATTACGTAAAGAAAACTTTTATCTTGCCTTTTTGCCATCTTTGCCTATATTGCCTAATTTTTCAGTATTTCCTCGATGTCGGCTTCTATGGGTCGGGCGTTCTCAAAATCCCATAGAGTTATGTTGCGCAGTTGGTAATAATAATACCAATAATAGAAAAGTTCATTGATGTCCTTGCGCCGGGCCGAATCCTTGCTCTCCTGTGAGTCGTTGAGGTCGAGGGTCGATATGCGCCCCACCATAAAAGTTTCCACATTGGTTTCATATCGTCGTGTGGCAATCTCGCTCGCTCTGTCGGCGAGGCGCAACTGCTCTTTCTGATTGTTGAAACGCTCCACAAGCACAAAAAGGTTGCGGTTGAAATCCATCGACTCCTTGCGCAGAGTATTCTCCGTAAGTTCACGACGGCTCTCGGCCACCTTTACAGCCGCGCGACGTTTACCCCAGTCGAGAATCGGAATCGCCACGCCGATTTCCACAACACGGTTGTCACGCAGATTGCGGTACGCATCCGAAATATCGCGGTCGGTACCCGTGTAGCCAATCTGGGCAATCAGATTTATCTGCTTCATGTCGCCCTTGGCCTTAGCCACATCATAGTCGGCTTCAAGCTGCCTGCGACGGATATTCTTTGAAAAAGCATTGTTCTGCATCGCATAGTCAAGCGCCTCGGCATAGACAACCGGTTTTTCCGAAAGTCTGCCGGGCATCTCAAGCTCGATAGGTCGGCTGTCGTCGAATCCTAAAAAAGACGCGAGCTGGAATGTGGAGCTGCGCAGCGTGCTCTCGTTCTCGATGAGTTCCGAACGGGCCGTGAGCAGGCTAAGCTCAATCTGCAGGAGGTCGTTCTCGCTTATCTGCCCCATCGCACGCTTGGCCTTCGCCACCTCAAGCAATTTTTCGGCATTATTCATGTTCTGCCTTGAACATGCCACAGCCTCCTTGGCAAGCAACAGCTCAAAGTAATAGTTCACCGCCGTCATTGCCACGGCTTCCGTGTCGCTTATGAAATTAGCAAGCGCTTCCTCATATCGCACAGGCTCAATCTTGCGGTCCCACTTCACGTCGTTTACGGCAAATAAGGGCTGATTGAGAGTCAGCGCCACCGGGATTGACATGAAGCTGTTGTTTTTGATACCGCTTAGCTGACGCCGCCAGTCAAGACTCGACGTAAGCGACACAGTACCGCCCGTGAGCCAGATACGCTGCGAAAGGCTGACGGATCCGGTGAGATAGAGATTATCGTCGTGGACGAATGAATATGAGCCATCGGAATTCTGATAGCTTGAAAACCGCCGGTTGTACGAAGGCACAGTGGCGCGGAAAGTGATTTCCGGAAGCAATTCAGCCCTGAAAGTACGGTACTGCCAATAGGAGGTGCGCAGTTCGTTTAACGCAGTGGAGGCCTCGACACTTCGTGTGCGCGCCAATGCGATAGTGCGGTCGAGGTCAAGCCGGATTGTATCGCCAACCTCTGTGCCGGAGGCTATCGCAGTCGCCGGCACACAGATTGTCGAAATCAGCATTAGTATTGTATTCAGTATTTGTTTTGTCTGTTTCATATCGTTACCTGACGTCCGTCGAAGAAATGTACAACACGGTCGGTTTCACGGGCCTGAGCCTCATTGTGCGTCACCATCACGATTGTGCGGCCTTCGGTGCGGTTGAGGTCATGGAGAATATTCATGATTTCGGTACTCATCGTGGAATCAAGGTTGCCGCACGGTTCGTCGGCAAGAATGATTTTGGGATTACCTACGATTGCACGCGCAATGGCAACGCGCTGTGCCTGACCGCCCGACAGTTGCGTAGGATAATGATGCATCCTGTGGGCGAGTCCGACCTTTTCGAGTGCCTCACGCGCAAGCTCCTTCTTGCTGCCGTGGAAGCCGTGGCGGTAAAGAAGCGGGAGAGTCACGTTGTCGAGCACGCTCAATGTGGGAATAAGATGAAAGCTCTGGAATATGAATCCGAGAGTCTCGTTGCGGAAGCGTGCCATCATCCTGTCCTTCATTTCTGACACGAGTTTTCCCTCGATTTCCACTGTTCCGGATGTGGGTGTATCGAGCAATCCCATGATGTTCATAAGTGTGGATTTTCCACAGCCCGACGGTCCCATGATACTGAGAAATTCGCCCGGAGCAACGTGGAGAGAGACATTTTCGAGCGCATGCGTCTCGATGGTTTTTGTACGGTATGTCTTGTTTATGTCGGTTAGCTTAATCATAATATTTCGTTTTAAAGAGTTTTCTATGTTTTATTCATGACGCAGGGCGTCCACGGGGTTGATTTTGCTGATGTTGCGTGCCGGAATATATGTTCCCACCGCCACGCAAATCAGCAGGAGTACGCACACGATGGCCGACACTACCGCAAACCAGGGCCAGAAATCAGTCGTCCAGACGTCATACATCGGCAGGGCATCGCGCATGCGCGACATTGAGGAGGTGAATACAGTATCTATGAAATTGAGCAGAATCAGCTCTCCGATGACAAATGACATCAGACCGAGCACGATGCTCTCAGTCATGAGCATGCGGATTATTTTTCCGGCAGTAGCGCCGAAGGAGCGATGCACTCCGATTTCCGTGACCCTGCGGCGTGTGGCGAAATAGAACGTTGCCGACACGCCGAGGAAAATATTCAGCATGATAAACACTGCCATGGCCGTCTTCATACGGATTGAGTTGAGCACACCGTTCACTTCTCCGTTCTCGATTATGGTTTCTCCGAGGGTTCCGGATGTGCTGAGGAAGTAATTTCCGGTGTTTATTTCAGCCTCGGCACGTTCATTGAGCGAGTCAACGAATTTTCCCATATCCACACCGGATTTCAGGCGCAGCAAACAAGAGAAATCTCTCAGCGGCTCATCCATTGTCATAGGCATCAACGCAGCAGCCGACGACGGAAGATAAGGGTTGTGGCGCCAGTCTTCAATCACGCCTTTGATTCGCATTGTGCCCTGCCACCGGTCTTCATATTCAAGTCCGATGATTTTTTTGCCCGGCCACAGCAGCTCGGCGATTGTACGGGTAACGACAAGCTCGGTGCCGCTCTGCGAAACCGGCTCGGCCGAAAGAGCCTCCGTGTCAAGGCCGGCATCAATACTCTTGAAGCCCATTGTCTCAAAATAATCCTGACCGGGATAATACGTGAAATATGTAAGGTATCTCAGCAACGAATCGCCGGGAACGCCGGGCCCGAACATCATCATTGACGTAAAGTACGAGCCGGGGTATTCCATTTCCATGACCGGAGTGGCGTATTCAACTTCCGGCAGTGAGCGCACCTTCATCATCAGACGGTTGAAATCGTCAAAACCCATGCTGTCGGGCTGCTGAACGTAGCCTTCCGCCCCGGGCGTAAGCGAGTGTACGGTCAATACCGCAAGCCGGTCGGCATCAAAACCCAAGGGAAGATTCCGGTCGGCATGTCCGACAATCAACGGCTCGATGATAATCCACATCGCCAGCGTGACAATGACAAGCTCAAGAAATATCCACAGATTCCGCGCTCCCTGACGCAGGAGGTTTTTTATTGTAATCTTCAGCATGACAGTTTATTTTTTCAATGATGAGACAATAGGCTTCCGCATTGCGATCCATGCCGGAACAAAGGCCGACAGAAGATTCAGCACAAGAGAAACCGCAAAAACAAAAAGGAAGAGCTCGGGCGAGAGAAACACTTCATCGGGCATAGCCAGGGAATATCCGTAAGGATTGGGCATGAATATCGCAAGCATGCCGCAGCGGAAAAGAATCCACGCCGCAATATAGCCCGCGAGAGCACCGACGCAGGTGAACACAAAGTTCTCCACAAGCACAAGGCGCAGCAGCGCGGCGCTGGTGGCTCCGTATGACTTGCGCACACCCATCTCGACCAGTCGTCCTTCCATCCGTCCTGAAATAAGTCCGCTGAGGTTAAGCGAGGGTATAAGCATCAATATGAACAATGCCATGATGGGTTCAAGCGGTATATCGCCGTCGCCGCCAAATGACGTTCCATCCACGCCAAGAGCTTGTCGAACATGAGATATAGGGGATTTTCCAAAGCCTACGTGCATCTCATCATTGGTTTCATTATATCGCTTGGCAGCCACGGCCAGTTCTTCCCGTACGGCATCAAGATCATCGGCGAGTATAACCACCTTGAATGTACCTCCGAAGCCGTTGCCACGAGAGACCTCATCGGGCATGCAGGTGTAAGGCAATATCGCATCGGCATACGAATGATTGGCAATCGCGAATCCGTCCTTATATATGCCGCATACCGTGTATTTCCGATGGTCGATTTCAATTTCACGGCCGACTGCGCCCGTGACCGTGCCGAATATTTTCTGAGCCGTCGTCTGCGAGATTGCCGCCGTTGCCACACCGCTCTCGAAATCCGCCTTGCTGAAAGGCTTGCCGTCGACAAAACGGTAGGTGTACACGTCAAAGAATCCGGGGTCGGTCCAGGCAAGTGAAAGGGCAATGTTTTCCTTTCCCGTGGCCTTGCGTGCAAAATTCCGGCGTGAGTCGATATTACGGGCCGAAACAACATCCGGGGTTTTCAGTGTATAAAGATACTCCCGAATGAACCGTGTATTCATCGGCGAAGCGCAATACGGCTCCCCGCTGTTGGGATCTATACCCTCGCCGTAGTTGATATAAGCCGTGCGGGAGCGATTGTCTTCTGGATAGAACGACGCGACTTTGGAGTAAAGAAACGCGCCCATGAGCAGCACCGAAGCTATCGACAGGGCCGTGCCGAAAATATATATTCCGGTAAAGAGCCTGTTTGCCAACATCTGCCGCCATACATGTCGTAATGTATTCATAAGTTAACGTAATTATATAGATTGGTTATTTTAATTTCACGGTTGCCAACGTGTTGTAGGCCGACATGTCGGACAGTACAACTTTCTCGCCTTCGCTTAGTCCGGAAAGCACTTCAACATACTCGTAGCTTGATTCGCCCAAGGTTACCTCCCGGCGTTCGAGTGTGTTACTTCCCGGAATTTCAACAAACAGTTTATAATTTCCGGGCTTAGTGTAATACGGACCGTTGGGAAGGCGCATCGCATCCTTTCTGAGACCGTGACCTACATAGACATTGGTGCGCAACCCGGCGCGCAATGCCGGTATGGTGTCGTTGTCGAGCGATACGGAAAAACTTACGATACCGTTGACCGAGGTCGGTGTCACGGACGACACCCTTCCTTCGAGCATGGAATTTCCGAGCTTTATTTTCGCCGTACTGCCCGCCTGGATGAGTTTGGCATATGTATCGGGAGCCTCGGCCTCTATCTTGTAATGACCCAGGTCGGCTATTACCGCAACCTGCTCGCCCTGGCTTACCTGCTGACCGAGCATCTGGGTAATGCTTGTGATGGTGGCACGCCTTGGCGAACGGATTTCGGCATCGCCGAGTGTTCTTGACGCTATGGAAAGTTCCTTTTCCATAATCTCGATTTCAAGGCGCTTGACATCGGCCTCGGCCTTGTGTACAGCCAGCTCGTTGTCGTACTTCTGGCGGAGCTGCTCCTGCCCGAGCTCCTCGGAACGCAGGGCAAATTCAGCCTCGCGCACCTTGTCGGTGGTGCCGCTACCTATGCTGTCGAGATAGCGCTCATTCTGAAACTCCGCCTCGAGCCGGCGCACTTTCATTTCTCCAACCTTTATCTGCATCGCCAAACTCGAAAGAGAGGTATTGTTGTTGGCGAGCAACTGCTCCAGCTCGAGTTTTTTCATCTTCAGTTGGTCGAGTTGCTTGCCGTAGTCGGTTTTGGCGGCCACAAGGTCAAGCACGAGCAAAGGAGTTCCGGCTTTAACCACGTCGCCCGGACGGTGACACACCTCTATAATACGCGACGACACCGGAGAGTTGATGATTTCTTCAAATGCGGGCACTACTTTTCCATTGCCGTTGACAGTGGTTTCGATGTCTCCGCAGTTAACAGTGGCGAAACGGAGTCTCTCTCCATCTACGCTCTTGCCGCTCAGGGCTCCGAGTCCCCAGCCAATCGCGCCTACTGCCACTACGGCAGGCACTCCGAATTTCAGCCAGCGCAGTGCCGTCTGTTTCCTTATTTCTGATTTTGGAATTTCTCTGTCCATTCGATTGCTTTTTGTGAAATGATTTTATGCCAAATTATATTGCCAATTCCGTACCAAACACATATCACCCTATCAATCAACATAATGCCATTTTGCGCAAGTGTCCATTTCCGGACAGTGTGTCCGTAAATGCCATCATTCGTGAACATTCCCGGCCATTGCTCCACCTAATTTTGCAAGATCCGGAATTTATGATTAAGGCTTGATTCGTGGATTCTTGCCTATATCCCCCAATTGGGTACCTGTTTGCAAGGACGCGAATTCTGGGGATGCAGCGACTATCCTCATTGCAACGGGATAATTAACATTCCTCCGGGATAACCCGAGATAACACGAGATTCCCCGAGCTATCCCGAGATTCCTTCGAGCTATCCCGAGATTTCCCGAACCCTATATTCATTAAAATTTTTAGTCAAAAATTAGTTCAAAAACTAAAAATAACAATTAAAACCCTTATATTTGCATAAATTTCTATCAACATAACGCATAGTCATTTTTTATGCCACGACAATATTTCGACAATCTTGACCTCAAGATTCTGCACGCCCTATCTGAAAACGCCCGTACCCCCTATCTGGAAATAGCCCGAGACTACGGCGTGTCCGGAGCGGCGGTGCACCAGCGCGTACAGCGTCTTATATCCAACAAAGTGATTGTGGGTTCGGAATGTAGAATCGACCCCTCGTCGGTTGGTTTCGAGACCTGCGCCTACGTAGGCCTTTTCCTGCGCGACCCCTCCCAGTTCGCCAGCATCATCGAGGCCCTTGAAAAGATTCCCGAGGTTGTGGAATGTCATTTCACCACAGGACAATACGACATCTTCGTGAAACTGCACGCCCACAATAACGACCATCTTCTCCATCTTCTCCAGGATCAGATTCAGGCTCTCGGCCTTGCGCGCACGGAGACCTTGATTTCATTCAAGGAAGTGTTCAAGCGTCAGGTGCCAATCACAAACGACTGATTCTCACCCGCGCTTTACAATATATCCCGAAAATAAATTTCTTTTTTAGCGGATATTAAACAAATTTGAGTAAATTTGCAGTCGGTGCATATTGTGCCGGACGTATGCTCTTATGGAGTGTACTCATCTATTTATTGATAAATCAATTATTTAAATAATTATTACCATGGATATTTCCCATATCGAACACATCGGCATCGCAGTTCCTTCTCTGGACGAAGCCATCCCCTTCTACGAAAACATGCTCGGTTTCAAATGCTTCGCTATCGAAGAAGTAGCCGACCAGAAAGTACGCACAGCCTTCTTCAAGGTAGGTCAGACCAAACTCGAGCTTCTCGAAGGCACCTCTGAAGACAGCGCGATTTCCAAGTTCATCGCCAACAACGGTGGCCGTGGCGGCGTGCAGCACATCGCTTTCGCCGTTCAGGACGGCGTTGCCAACGCACTCGCTGAAGTGGAAGCCAAAGGATGCCGCCTCATCGACAAGGCTCCCCGCAAAGGCGCCGAAGGCCTCAACATCGCTTTCCTCCACCCCAAATCCACAATCGGAACCCTCGTGGAACTCTGCGAAGACCCCAACAAATAATATTAACCCGGCACTCCCTATATTTATATCATTATCATGAGCAGCCAGCTTGAAAAAGTAAAAGAACTTATTGAGCTTCGCGCCCAGGCCCGCATCGGCGGCGGCGAGAAAGCCATCGAAAAACAGCACGAACGCGGCAAATACACCGCACGCGAACGTATCGCACAGCTCCTTGACGAAGGATCTTTTGAAGAACTTGATATGTTTGTGCGCCACCGTTGCACAAACTTCGGACAGGAAAAGAAATCATTCCTCGGCGACGGCGTCGTTACCGGCTACGGTACTATCGACGGCCGTCTCGTTTATGTTTTCGCTCAGGACTTCACCGTGTTCGGAGGCTCACTCTCCGAAACCATGGCTCTTAAGATCTGCAAAGTCATGGACATGGCTATGAAGATGGGCGCTCCCGTCATCGGCCTCAACGACTCCGGCGGCGCACGTATCCAGGAAGGTATCAACGCCCTCGCAGGCTACGCCGAAATCTTCCAGCGCAACATCCTCGCTTCCGGTGTGATTCCCCAGATTTCAGCTATCCTCGGCCCCTGTGCCGGTGGTGCCGTATATTCTCCCGCCCTCACCGACTTCACAATCATGGCTAAAGGCATTTCCTACATGTTCCTTACCGGCCCGAAGGTTGTGAAGACCGTTACCGGTGAAGACGTTACCCAGGATGCTCTCGGCGGTGCCGAGGTTCACTCACAGAAGAGCGGCGTGGCTCACTTCGCTACCGAAGACGGCGAGGAAGCACTCAAGGTTATCCGCAAACTCTTCAGCTACATTCCCCAGAACAACCTCGAAGAGCCCCCGCTGGTTGAATGTAACGACCCCATCGACCGTCTCGAAGATTCCCTCAACGATATCATCCCCGACTCCCCCACCCGTCCTTACGACATGTACGAAGTCATCGGTGCAATCGTTGACAACGGCGAATTCCTTGAAGTTCAGCGCGACTACGCCAAGAACATCATCGTCGGTTTTGCACGCTTCAACGGTCAGGCAGTCGGCATCGTAGCCAACCAGCCCAAGTATCTCGCAGGTGTGCTCGACAGCAACGCATCACGCAAGGGCGCACGCTTCGTACGCTTCTGCGACGCCTTCAACATTCCTTTGGTAACACTCGTTGACGTGCCCGGATTCCTCCCCGGAACAGGTCAGGAATACAACGGCGTTATCCTCCACGGCGCGAAACTCCTTTACGCCTTCGGCGAGGCAACAGTGCCCAAAGTCACCGTTACACTCCGCAAGAGCTACGGCGGCAGCCATATCGTGATGAGCTGCAAGCAGCTCCGCGGCGACATGAACTACGCATGGCCTACCGCCGAAATCGCAGTTATGGGTGGTGCAGGCGCAGTTGAAGTGCTCTACGCCAAGGAAGCTAAAGCATCCGAGAATCCCGCTCAGGTGCTCGCCGAACGCGAGGCAGAATACAACAAGCTCTTCTGCAACCCCTACAACGCAGCCAAATACGGTTACATCGACGATGTTATCGAGCCGCGCAACACACGTTTCCGCGTGATCCGCGCCCTCCAGCAGCTTGCCACCAAGAAAGTGACAAACCCTGCAAAGAAGCACGGAAACATTCCTCTGTAACATCCCGAAAAGTCCGTAACTCAAAGCTGACAACCAGACATGAAAAAATCAATAGCACTGACCGCTTTCGCCCTGGCGCTCTGCGCGGCTCCGGCTTTCTCACAAAGCCGCTCAGCCCTGCGGATCAACGAGGTGATGGTCACAAACAATACAGGATACGTCGACGATTACGGTCAGAGGACTGCGTGGATTGAGCTTTTCAACTCCAACTTCTCTCCGCTCGAAATCTCAAGCGTGTACCTTACCAACGACTCCACCGACAAGACCAAATATCCTGTGCCTATCGGTGACGTCAACACACGTATCCCCAAGAGACAGCACGTGCTCTTCTTCGCCGACGGCGAACCCAACAAGGGCACGTTCCACACAAGTTTCACCCTCGTTCCCGGCCAGGACAACTGGATAGGTATCTATGATGCCGACGGCAAGACCCTCATCGACGAGGTGCTCGTGCCCGCATCGCTGCTGCCCGACCAGACCTGGGCACGCACTGCCGACGGAACAGGCGAATGGGCGCTCCGCACAGGTGGCAACGACGACTACATCACCCCCTCAAGCGCCAACGTCATCAAGGACACAAACAAGAAAATCGAAGAATTCGCAACACGCGATGAAAACGGTTTCGGTATGACCCTGATGGCTATGTGCATCGTATTCTCCGCACTTCTGCTTCTTTGCCTCTGCTTCTACGGCATCGGCAAAATCGGAGCCGCAGTGTCGAAGATGAACAAGATGCGCGCCCACGGTGTGACCCGCGAGGAAGCATCCGAAGAAATTGCCGTTCACGACTCCGGCGAGGAAATCGCCGCAATCGCAATGGCACTCTACGAGCACCTCAACGCCCACGACTCAGAGAACACAATTCTCACCATCAACAAGGTAAAACGCGCTTACTCCCCCTGGAGCTCCAAGATTTACAGCCTGCGCGAAGTGCCTTCACGCAAATAAGTCTGTCTCTCCCCTAACATTCAAATTTATTACTTGAAAAATGAAAGAATATAAGTATAAAATCAACGGCAACACTTACAAAGTGGCCGTTGGCGACATCGACGACCATATCGCCCAGGTTGAGGTCAACGGAGTTCCTTACAAAGTAGAACTTGAGGCCGGAAAGGCTCCCGCCGTCAAGGTCAACGCTCCCCGTCCTTCCGCCGCACCCCGCACAGCTGCCGGAGAAAAAGTAATCTCCCGCCCCGCTGCTGCCGCAGGCGCAGGCTTCGCAGTCAAGGCTCCCCTGCCCGGTACTGTGATTTCCGTATCGGTAAAGGTCGGCGACACAGTGAAAGCCTCCGACACAGTGCTCCTGCTCGAAGCCATGAAGATGGAAAACGCCATCCATGCAGGCCGCGACGGTCGTGTTGCATCCGTCAACGTAAATGCAGGCGACGCAGTACTTGAAGGAAACGTTCTCATCACAATTGAATAAATCCGGAAAGTATGTCTTTCAGTGATTTCCTTTTCAAGAACCTGCAACAGTTCTGGGAACTGACAGGTTTCGCCAACGCCGAGTTTGGCAACTTCGTCATGCTCGCGGTGGGTCTGTTCTTCATCTGGCTTGCCATCAAGAAGAACTTCGAGCCCATGCTTCTCGTGCCCATCGGCTTCGGTATCCTTATCGGCAACGTGCCCTTCAATGCCTCCGCAGGCCTTGAAATCGGCATCTACGAGGAAGGTTCCGTGCTGAACATTCTCTACAACGGCGTATCGGCCGGCTGGTATCCCCCGCTGATTTTCCTCGGCATCGGTGCCATGACCGACTTCTCCGCCCTGATTGCCAACCCCAAGCTGATGCTTATCGGTGCAGCAGCCCAGTTCGGTATCTTCGGCGCCTACATGGTTGCCCTCGCTATCGGCTTCGCTCCCGACCAGGCCGGTGCAATCGCCATCATCGGCGGTGCCGACGGCCCCACTGCAATCTTCCTTTCATCCAAGCTCGCTCCCAACCTCATGGGTGCCATAGCCGTATCGGCCTACTCCTACATGGCTCTCGTGCCTGTAATCCAGCCGCCGCTGATGCGCCTGTTCACCACAAAGAAAGAGCGCCTTATCAAGATGAAACCCGCGCGTGCCGTGTCGCAGAACGAAAAGATCATCTTCCCCATCGTGGGCATGCTTCTCACCTGCTTCGTAGTGCCCTCCGGCCTTCCCCTGCTCGGTATGCTCTTCTTCGGCAACCTACTTCGTGAATGTGGCGTGACAACCCGCCTTGCCAAGACCGCAAGCAATGCCCTCACCGACATTGTTACAATTCTTCTCGGCATGACCGTGGGCGCCTCCACCCAGGCCTCGCAGTTCCTCACTCCCCAGACAATCTTCATCTTCTTCCTCGGATTCATGGCCTTCGTAATCGCCTCCTCGTCCGGTGTGATTTTCGTGAAGATTTTCAACCTGGTACTTCCCAAGGAAAAGAAGATCAATCCCCTTATCGGCAACGCCGGTGTGTCCGCCGTTCCGATGTCGGCACGTATCTCCAATAACCTTGGTCTTGAATACGACCCGTCCAACTATCTGCTCATGCACGCCATGGGTCCGAACGTTGCAGGCGTAATCGGTTCCGCAGTAGCAGCAGGCGTCCTCCTCGGATTCCTTGCCTGATAAATATCCTGTCACAATTAGTCCAATCCCGGAATCCTCCCGGATTGGACTAATTTTTAAAAGGCATGGTTACATAATTGTTACAAGTTAAAAAATATTTTAAAGTTCAAAATTTTTGTCAACCAAACCGCGGCAAACGGGTTATAATATCATAATCAATCTGATTTTATAATACGCGCATGTCTCTCCCGGCGCTACTAAAAGGATAAGCCAAATGATAACTCGCCAAGTAATAGACACACTATACCGCAAATACAATAAACTTCCCGAAAGCCCCGACTGTCTCGACATGCCGCTGCTCTTCGACTACGCCGCCGACCACCACAACATCAGCGTCGACATGGAAGGAACCGACGATGCACTTATCATCAACAGCATTGATCCTTCATCCCCTTTCCACCGCATACTCCTGAGCCGTATCAACGCCATCGTACCCTTTGAAGAATGGGTGGCAATCGTGCTCCACTCGTCCATCATCTTCCTCAACCGGAAATCCCCCAAAGTGAGCATCCACCTCAAGCCCTACAAGCCCAACGTAGTTGACAAATTCCGCTCTTTCTTCACAAAAGACTGAACTGACGAAATATCACCTCCTAAGCCTCGGCGCCGCAATACACCACGTTGCGGCGCCGAGTTTTTTTCGCAAACCCATGAGTTAATATAAATTAACAAACTGATGCCATATTATTACACACTGCTGCGCTTATCTTTGAGCACACAAATTTTTCCTGCAATTCATCACTTATGGAAACATCCTCTGTTCTGCCACGCTACATATCAATATGCTATCATATATGGCGAAATGAATTTCGCCCCATAACTCTGTTCGCAGCCTTGAAATTAATCCGGGACGCAAAATTCATGGCAGACATAGACAAAATCAGAACATTACTCGCACAAGGAAATCTCACGTCAGTCCGCTCCCGAAAGAAAAAACTTCCGGCCTTATGTTTCAGCGGAATATTGCATGATTCCCTGTTAAAAACAGACGTAAATTCCTATACCAACCTGATGGTTATAGACATCGACAAACTCGGTGAGCATCTGAACGAAGTCAAGGAACGTATCAAAGCCGACCCAAACATTATGTGCGTATGGACCTCTCCATCCGGAAATGGCCTTAAAGCACTTCTTTACACCGAATATACCGCAGCGGTTTCCAAAGAAGATTTCTGGATAATACACCAATACTGTGCCTTTCCTCAAATCGCCGACTATTTCCTTAATGAATATCAAATGCTTATTGATAAAACCGGATGCGATATAACCCAATTATGCTTTATATCGGCCGATTCTGAAATTCATTTGAAAAAAGAATTTCAACCCTTTCCGGTAAACATCACTCTTTCAAGCAAAGAGATAAACAAAATACGGAATGATTATTACAGCCGTAAATCCGTAAAGAAAGCTCGCAAGCAGCAGCGCAAATTACAGAAACAAATCGCTGCTCAAAACAATTCTTAGGTGATTTTTACACCTGTCAGAAAAACAATTCGTACATTTGCAAAAATTTTGAAATCATGGCAGAAAAAACAAATCAAACAAACAGCAACAAGCTCGTGTGGTTTGCCCTCGGGCTTATAGTGTATTCTCTGGTTATGCTTTGGTTCTTCGTCTTCAATGACTGAACCTGTATTTACCGCGAATAACTGCATACAACAACCCCGCCCTGCTCGCTGACGAAGCGTACAGGGCGGGGCTATTATTATCGCCGCCGCAATGCGGCTGTTTAAATTACTCTGCCTTTGCGGCGGTGCCGTAGGTTTCCTTGATGTTCCATACGGCGATGGCTCCGAGGCAAAGGAGGATGCCCGAAACAAGCAGCATGGCCGGCGCGTTGGGAACGCCCTTGGCGGTTACGGGAATCAGACCCAGGATTACACCACCGAGCAGCGACGCAAGAATCTGCGGCAGGCAAATCGTACAGTTGAACAAGCCGAGATATGTGCCGATATTCTTTCCTGAGAGGGCATTGGTGAGGATGGTGAAGGGCATGGCGAGCATTGCGGCCCAGGCACATCCGGCAAGTCCGTAGCCCACACCGAGCATGGCGATGCTATGGCTGAAGAATATAGAAGCAAAACCGGCTCCGCCAATGAGCAGACTGAGCGAGTAAGCCAGCTTGCGACGGCGTCCGAAGCGCGACAGCACGATAGCCCAAAGTACGGCCACAATGCCCTGCACGGCCATCAGAAGGCCTGTCTGGTTGCCTGCTTCCTGATATTCGGGGCTGGCAACGTTGAGCACGTGGTGATAGTTGATTGTAACGTCGTCGACAGAAGCCACAGAGGGAAGGTCGGTGGATTCCTCGAGCTCGTATTCGCCTGTTACATGATTCAGACGGGCGATGTGAGCCAAGGTAAGGCGAGAGTCGGAATTGATAAGAGCATAGCGCGATACAGTCTCAATCTTTCCGGCGCTCATTTCAACGCCGTCGACAATCAAAGGTGCCACAACATCGGCCTGTCCGCAATGTGGAGCGATTGCAGGCACACCGTTGCGATACACCACCGTTCCGTCGGCAATCAGAGTGTCGCCACCCATCACAACAAGGCGGGGAGAGGTGAAATTGCCATCGACCTTGATTCCGGCCACACAGAGGTGTCCATCTTCAATCACGGGCATCTTGCCGTCGAAGAGATATTTGTCGTTGAATTTCTCGCCGTTGACAGTCACGCCCTCGACACGTTCGACAGTAGGCGTGTCATAGGCCTGATTGGCGATAGCTTCGGTGGAATACACCCACATGTACATGAAAGCGGCCCAGCAGAAGAACTGCACCAGACCGACTGTCCAGAACACCTTTGGAGCTTTTACAAGCACGGATATAAGGCTCGACTTCTCGGCGGGAGCGTTTTCCTCGGCTTGCTTGATTCCGTGGAAGGCGGCATATTCGGCAGGAGGCATTTCGCGTACGGTGGCAAAGGTGTATACCACGCACAGCAGCAGGATGATAGCACCGATATAGAAAGCCCAGGTGACGGTGGCCGGAACCTGTCCCTCGGGAGCAGTATTGCTCAGGAAAAGCGCAAGGCACATCGGGGCGATGTAACCTACGACCGATCCGGCGTTGCAAAGGAAACTCTGAATGGAATAGGCGAGTCCTTTCTGCTTTTCATTCACCATGTCGCCAACAAGCATCTTGAAGGGCTGCATAGCCATATTGATACTGGTGTCGAGAAGCATAAGCATTACAAGGCCAAATATGATAGCCTGCGAGATGCCGAGACCGAGCGAGCCGGAATTCGGCAGGAAACACATCACTACAATTGCCACGAGCGCACCCACTACGAGATACGGCAGGCGGCGTCCCAGACGGTTCCATGTCTTGTCGGATGCTGAGCCTACAATGGGCTGCACTATCATGCCCATCAGGGGGGGCAGAATCCAAAAATAACTCAGGTCGTGAGGGTCGGCTCCAATTGTGGAGAAAATACGGCTCACCTGAGAACTTTGAAGGGCGTAGGCAATCTGCACGCCAAAGAATCCGAAACTCAGATTCCATAGCTTCCAGAAGCTAAGATCGCGTTGGTTCTTCATGTTACTTTAAAGTGTTTTTTTGCGGTAAGTAAGTATATGATTATTTAATAATTTCAAGATTGTGCGGCCCAGCTTTTCAATGTCGCTATCTCCGATGCCCAGAGCGCCGGGTCGGGAGTTTCCAAAATCATCGGGATTCCGTCAAAACGGCTGTCGGCCATCAGACGCCGGAAAAAGGCATCCCCGATTGTTCCCGCTCCAATGGGAGCATGCCTGTCGACTTTCGAGCCGACGGCCTTCATGGAATCATTGAGGTGGAATCCGCGGAGATATTCAAAGCCGACGGTGGAGGCAAATTCGCGCCATGCCGCTTCATATCCTTCTTCTGTGGAAAGGTCGTAACCGGCGGCATGGGCATGGCATGAATCAATGCACACGCCCACCCTGCTCTTGTCGTCGACAAGCTCGATGATTCGGGCCAGTTGGGCAAATGAATAGCCGAGATAGCTTCCCTGACCGGCAGTGTTCTCAATCACGGCTGTCACGCCCTCCGACTCGGAAAGGGCGATATTTATCGACCGTGCCACAACTTCAAGGCTTTCCTCGGGAGAGATTTTTCCCAGATGTGCCCCGGGATGGAAATTAAGCAGAGCGACGCCAAGCTGCGAGCATCGGCGGAGTTCGTCAATAAAGACCTTCCTCGAAAGAGCGAGCTTGCGCCCGTCGGGCGAACCGAGATTGACAACGAAGGCCGAATGAGGAAGAATCTGCGCAGGTCCGTAGCCCAGACGCGTACAGTTTTCACGGAACGCGGCAATTACCTCTTCGGTATAAGGTGGTGTTTTCCAAGCCTGTGCACCAACGAGATTAAAAGCAAACGCATCCGCCCCAAGGCCGTGAGCCTCGAGCGGCGCAACACTGACGTCCGGATCAGCGGACACATGAACACCGATATATTTCATCTACGCATTTGTTTCAAGTTACAAATATACTACAATACACCGGATTAGTTGCAGTTTTTTTGAAATTTTAAATAAACCGCACATTAAGAACCCGAATTCTTCTATTTTTGAATTATCACAGGAATATGATTATATTTGCAAGTAACAACCGTTAATATCCTGAAAATATGAAAAAATCCATCTTACTGCTGCTGTTTATTTTAGGCGCGCTTATTACAGTAAAATCGCAAGAAGTGCAGAAAGAGCCGACAATTACCGTATATTGCCAGGTAGAGTGTTTTGAATATAGACCATTCTACAATGCCATCAATGCCAGAGTGGATTTCGGTGTCACCGACAGCATAGGATATGCTTACGGCTTGATTCGAAATCCTGATAACAACAAAGCCATATCATTTGAATCCCGGATGGGAGTGTTCACCTATATGACAAAACGGGGTTGGAAATACATTGAGACAACACTGATTTACGACAAAGACAGAAGTACACCTGGAATGTATCTGTTGTTCAGCAAGGAAATGCCTGCCGACTGCACACCCGAAGACATTGTGAGAGGCATTGATTTCCGTAAAAAATAGATAGACGCCGAATCAATACGGCAAATAAATAAAACGGCCCGCGGAATATTCCGCGGGCCGCAACTCATTTGTACAGATTCTCCTGACGCTTATTTGGTGTCGGACTTGAACTGAGGCACGGTAGTTGACGTTTCCGCACCGATGTTCGGAATGTCGTCGAGCGACTCAACCACCATAACGTCATAGCCCACTACGGCTGTTGCCAGAGTCTTGTCAACAGCGGCGACGGGACATTCCATCACCAGAGTGTGCTTGCCGAGGCTGATATTTTCCGGAAGTTCGAATTTGAAGCCGTAAGGCTCAACAAACGATGTTCCGAGATAATAGCCGTCCCAATAGTAAGCGGCGGAAGTAATGAAAGCGGCCTTGTCGGCCTCATTGTTCACAACTTTCACTCCGGCGATTTCAAACGGAGTGCCCTGCACGGCATAAATCGTTCCGTCCACGTTCACGGCATCGTCAAATTCAAGAGTGATACTCACGTTGGGGAGATCCTTGTCATCATCGCTGCATGAACTAAAAGCGAAAGGAAGAGCGAGGAGAATGAGATAAAGGAATTTTTTCATATTCAGTCGTAGTTTTTAACGTTACATCATCTATAACAAGCACCATGCAACATTAGTTCACACTTTCGGTCATCATTATTTCAACCTTATAAAGGCGCCGGACGTTTTAATTCAAACAAATTACTAAACATCCCCCAAAATCATGAACGACCGACTAAGTTACGAAGAGAAGAAGGAGTTGCCCGACAGCGTTTTCGGACTTCCCGAACGCCGTGAATACCCCATGCCCGATGCCGCCCACGTAAGAGCCGCCGAGGCATATTTCCGTTATTGTCCGGAAGACCTCAAGCCAAAACTCGCGCGTGCGATTCTCCAACGGGCAAAGGAATTCGGAGTTGACGTGGAATCACCCACCGTACTCCAATACAGCAAGATGTAATTCTTCTGCCGGATATCAGGCACACAAAAAAGCACCTCGTGGAAAATTTTCTGCGAGGTGCTTTTTTCGTGTTTTTATATGTATTATTTAAGATTGGGGTTGAGTTTGTTCCAATCGGAAATGGGAGGAAGAACGCCCATGCTGATTACCTCGTCTCGAAGCACGCAAAGATGGTGGTAGCTCTGGTCGAGAGCTTTCTCTTCCTCTGGAGTACCCTGAACGGGATGTACGGTGACACCGTTCTTATCAACGGTAGTCTCCATAGCCATCATCACATGGTTGTAACGGCCGTTGTCGACGTAAGTACCCACAGGCCATGTGAAAGGTTTTCCACCCATTGCGGCGGCAATCATTTCAATTGACAGATATGCCGGGCTCTGGAACGATGAACGTCCTCGGAGGTCGATGATGTTCTTGCCACCCTGCACCACTCTCTGCTTCATTTCTTCCCATTCCTGTTCAGGAAGAGCCTTCGTGCCGATAATCTCGCTCAAAGGCTGGCCTGCAACGGTGGTTGTGGAAGCGAATACGGCCATCTGTTCGCCGTGTCCGCCATACGTACGGGTGTTCACCACTTCATCGGGAGAGATGTGGAAGTATTTGGCAAGCTCGTTGCGCAGACGTGTGCTGTCCAGAGCCGCAAGTGTCGATACCTGAGAGGGTTTAAGGCCGGAATAAATAAGAGTGATAAGTCCGGTGATATCAGCAGGGTTGAAAATTACAACCACATGCTTTGCATCAGGGCAATATTGGCGGATGTTCTTTCCGAAATCCTCGGCAATCTGAGCATTTCCCTTGAGCAGATCCTCGCGGGTCATACCTGCCTTACGGGCCGCACCACCCGACGACACGATGTATTTCGCACCTGTAAAGGCTTCCTTAACATCGGAAGTGGCCGTGATGTTGACGCCTTGGAATCCGCACTGACGCATTTCCTCGGCCACACCTTCGAGCGCGGGGGCATAGGGGTCGTAAAGACAGATGTTAGGAGTAAGTTTCATCATGATTGCGGTCTGAGCCATGTTTGAGCCTATCATTCCGGCTGCGCCGACAATCAGAAGTTTGTCGTTTGTCAAAAAATCCATGTCTATAATTTTTTTGGTTCTTGAAGATTGTATTTTCAATTTTTCTAATGACTAAACAACCCCAACGTCTAAAAAGTTAGAGCTTATGCAATTTATTTTATACTCTCGCTCGGCAATGATAAAATAAATTTTGCATTGCTCTCGACTTATCCGTATCTTTGCCGACGATACTTTACCGACTACATGCACACAATATTCATCACAGGTGGCGCCACGGGAATCGGAGCAGCCACTGTAAGCAAATTTTTCACCGAGGGCTGGAATGTATGCTTCATGGACATGAACCATGAGGCTGCCCTGCAACTGTGTAACTCGCTTGGAAATCCGGAAAGACTCCTGTTTACGCAAGGCAACACACGTTTCCGCGACGAAATCGCGACTTGCGTAAAGTCCTGCGTGGCTAAATTCGGCGCAATCAATTCGGTGTTCGCCAATGCGGGAGTACACCGCAAAAATACGATTCTCGATATCACCGACGAAGAACTTGACCTCGTGATCGGCACTAATATCTACGGCACGGTGAATACCTTGCGCGAGACAATTCCTCATATAATTGCCGCAGGCGGTGGCACGGTGGTTATCAACGCCTCCGACCAGTCTTTCATAGGCAAGCGCGGAAGTTTCGCCTACGGGCTTACCAAGGGCGCACTCGGTCAGATTACCAAAAGTATGGCGCTTGATCTTGCCAAGGACAATGTCCGGGTCAACGCCGTGTGCCCCGGTACTGTGCGCACGCCTTTGGTCGAGAGAGTATTCTCTGAAATATCCCTCCGCACGGGCGAAAGCGTGGAGAGCCTTATGGCCGGGGAGAACGCTGAATTTCCTCTTGGCCGCATAGCCGAACCGGAGGAGATAGCCGAACTCGTTTATTTCCTCGCAAGCGATAAATCATCGTTCTGCACCGGCTCGCTGTTCCTCGCCGACGGCGGATTGGTAGCCGGATAAACCACTTTTGACAATCAGTTGTTTCAAATATACACATATGACACACTTTTTCACTGTCATCCGCATCCTCGCAACAGCTGCCCTCATGCTGGCCGCAGCTTTTGCATCCGATGCCAAAAACGTATTGAACAGCCGCTACGGAGTGCTGGAAGCTCCCGACGGATTTGTCTACAACCATGAGCTGTCCGAATCATCGGGACTCGAGGTGTATGCCACAGGCGACAAGGCCAAAGCAATAGCCTTCGGGAGCGAGCCAAACGACAAGAACATTTCGGTTGGCAGCATCGCCGCCGTGATGGCAAACATGATGGGAATCAACGGAAGCGTAAAGAAATTTCGCGGCCGCGACGGTGTTTCCATCTGTGCCGTCACCGACCCTTCCGACGGAAAGATTTTCGCACTGGCAGGCAACCGGAGCGATGAGTTCTATACCGTGATAATCGTCTACGGCTCGGGCGACAAACCGGAAAAGGTGTATTCATATCTAAAATCTTTCAGAAAGAAATAACGAAATCAGGCAAAAAGGTAAAAGAAGGCAAAAAGGTAAGATAAAAAGTTCGTCGATTGAATTTCTCATAAGTACTGTTTACTTGCCTGCCGAAGGCAATTGCCTTTTTAACCCGATTACCTCTAAAAGTTTAAACTAATCCAAGAACGAAATAATATCCATGATAGAACGAATTGTAATAGTCGACGGGGTTGACCCGGCATGTTTCTACGGAGTGAACAACTCCAACATGCAACTTATCAAGAACCTCTTTCCCAAGCTCCGTATCTCGGCGCGCGGCTCGGTTATCCGCGTAATCGGCGAGGATAAGGAAACTGCGGAGTTCGAAGCCCGTATCAAGGAGCTTGCCGACTATGCCGAACGCTACAACAGCCTGCCCGAAGATGTGATTATCGACATCGTGAAGGGTGCAGCGCCAAAGGAGCTGAAGAAGGACAACGTAATCATCTACGGAATCAACGGCAAACCCATCCAGGGGCGCACACCCAACCAGCAGAACCTCGTGGAGACATTTGCCAACAATGACCTCACATTCGCTCTCGGCCCGGCCGGAACAGGAAAAACATACATAGCGATTGCCCTTGCCGTGCGCGCCCTCAAAAACCGTGAGGCGCGGAAGATTATCCTCTCGCGTCCGGCGGTTGAAGCCGGAGAGAAACTCGGCTTCCTTCCCGGCGACATGAAAGATAAAATCGACCCGTATCTCCAGCCGCTCTATGATGCACTCGAAGACATGATTCCGGCAATGAAGCTGAAGGAATACATGGAAACGAAAGTTATCCAGATTGCTCCGCTTGCCTTCATGCGCGGTCGTACGCTCAACGATGCCATAATCGTGCTTGACGAGGCTCAGAATACTACCACACATCAGATCAAGATGTTCCTGACCCGTCTGGGTATGAACGCAAAGATGATTATCACCGGCGACGTGACGCAGATTGACCTTCCTCGGGCAACACAGTCAGGCCTCGTGCAGGCTCTACGCGTGCTCGACGGAGTACCGGGAATCGGAAAAGTGGAATTTGGCAAAAAAGACATTATCCGCCACCACCTCGTGCAGCGCATAGTCGAAGCCTACGAACATTTCGATGCCGAGACAGCAGCAGCCCGCGAAGCCGAGAAAGCCGAAAAAGAAGCTGACGCCACCGAAGATTAATAAAACACAAAATCCTCACGCGGCAAAATCTGTCTGTACCAGTCCTGATTATTCTTCTTCAACAGCAAGAAGCATTACCGGGCCATCACCTTTGTAATACACGGCAGGCAGAGCCTCCAATGGAGTATTATCATTCACGAGGCAATTGTTGAAGCCCTTCTTGATTCGTGAAAGACGCTCTATATCAGCTTTCTCAAACGGTTTTCGGGAGAAAAAGAAGTTGCAATAATCGCGATCCTCGCTTGCATAATCATCCGAGTCGAAACAGGGATATGGCTCAAAAAGATTGAGGATATGCAATCCCGGAACAGACTTCCGGGGTTCGACCGTGAACACATGGCGCCCGAATGTCGAGTTCATCACACGGGCATACGTAGCCACAGCCTGCTTTATTTCGATAAGGCCACTGAAAGTGTGCCCTAAAATCTCAACACGGCCATTGACCGGAATTTCGCGAATAAGCATCTTTTTCATAACTTTGGATTCATAGTGCCAAAGGTATGCAAATTTATGTTAAACCGCAAATTCCCTGAAAATATTTCCTTTTGATGCGTGTCTTAACAAATGGCGCCACCAATTAAAGTACCCTCTAAAAATCCAATCTATATGAAAGCAGTAAAAATATTCTTTTTCCTACTCACATTTCTTCTTATACTTCCCGGCTTGGCCGGATTTGCGGTAATGTCACTCTGGAACGCAATACTCGTACCGGCCTGCGGATTTGCAGCGCTTACCTTCTTGCAGAGCCTCGGGATTTTCTTTCTCGGGCAGATTCTGTCGGCCGGAATACTGTTTGCACTGTTCTTGTTCGGAGGCGGAATACATGCGATAATGCACCACTCCCACCACAGCGACTGGGGGCATCACTGGCACAGAATGACCGATGAACAGCGCCGGGAATTCATCGCTCGCAGAAGGGCTCACTTCGGATTCCACAACGAACATCAGACGCAGGACAATGTCTCCGAATGAACGGATTGAATCGGTCGTACATGAGTACTCCGGCAAGCTGTTGAGCTACATCCGTTCGCAGGTAAATTCCAAAGAAGACGCCGAGGACATCCTTCAGGAAGTTTTTTATCAACTCGCAAGAGTTGAGACTGAGGGAAAAGTTGCAATCGAGCGGGTTTCGTCATGGCTCTACCGCGTGGCGCGTAATGCCGTGCTGAACCTGTGGCGGAAAAAAGGAGCCACTCCATTTTCCCTTATTGATGCGGAAGAGGATTTAATCTGTGCCGAAATTTCCGACACACTTGCCAACTCTCATGCCGACTCCCCGGAGACCCAATACCTGCGCAAACTCGTGTGGGAGGAACTTGACATGGCTCTCGCCGAATTGCCCCCCGAACAAAGTGATGTGTTCTGCCTCACAGTGTTCGATGGCATACCCGTCAAAGAAATATCCGCTGCGACAGGTATTCCGGTCGCCACACTGCTCTCCCGCAAGCACTATGCCGTGAAATTCCTCCGGCAACGTTTTCATGACCTGTACATAGATCTGATTCAAAACCAATGACAAAAATAATGACCCGAAAAAACAAGCCCGGATTCTCGTCGCGCAATTGCATCGCATGCTGGAAATGCGTCGATGAATGTCCCCGCCACGCCATCCGCAAGGTAAGCATACTATGGCACAAACATTCCGTTCTCACCTACGGCAACTGCATAGGTTGCAACCGTTGCGTCAAAGTATGTCCGCAAGGCTGCTTCACTCCATCCGCCAATTAATTCTTGGAAATCTGCGCCCGGTAGTCGGTAGGACTCTGACCCGTCATGCGTTTGAACATACGCGTGAAATGCGCGGGATATTCAAATCCTAAATCATAGGCAATCTGACTTATGTCGTCAAAACCTATGGCAAGACGATGCTTCGCCAGCGACAGGATGTGCAGTGAAATAAGGTCTTTGGGACTTGTACCTGTCTCCTTGCGGATCAAATCAGAGAAATATCCGGCCGAAAGATTGGCTTTGTCGGCGAAATACGACACCGGGGGCAGCCCCGAACTGCGTACATCGCTTGCAAAATACGCCTTCAACTGCTGCTCGAAGCGTGCCACGATTTCCGAATTAACCTTATGGCGAGTGATAAACTGACGGTCGTAGAACCGATGCAGGTACTCAAGCAACAACTGTATTGTGGCCGAGATAAGCGGGGCGGAATGATGATCGACCGGATGCTCAATCTCATTTTTTATCTGACGGAGACAGAATAGAAATTGATTGCGTTCGTCCTCCGAAAGATGCAGTGCCTCCATCTCGGAATAGTCGAAAAATGAAAACGACCGGATTTTATCGGCCAGCGGAGTGCCGAAAATCAAATCGGGATGAAACATCAGCCCCACCACGTCGGGAGCAAGCCGAGGGCTATCCATATCCACATGAATCACCTGCCCCGGCGAGAAGCTCACGACAGTACCTTCCTGATAGTCGTATTTGCGCCTGCCGTATTTTATGGTGCAGTTCGTGTCGTTTTTCAGAAAGAGGGCATACACGCCGTAATTGATTGTCACATGATTGACAATCTGCGTGGCCTCTTTCAGGTCAATCACAGTAACGAGAGGATGATGCGTTGTAAGCCCGTACAGTTTATTGTACGCGTCAATTGAGTCAAGATTAACATTTTGCCGTTCCATGCTGCAAATATAATCCATCTTCCCGGAATATCCCGCATCATGGGCGAATATGGTAACAAAACCGAAAAAAGGGCATGCGCCACAAGTCTGTCGCGCATGCCCTTTGGAATTTATTTCTTCAGGGAAGAAGTATCAGTTGGTGAAAACGAGATCGCCGTCTTTCACATCTATCACAATAGGATGGTTCTTATCAACCTTCTGGGCAAGAATGTCTTTTGAAAGCTGATTGAGCACCAGACGGTGTATGGCTCTCTTGACAGGACGTGCTCCGAATTCGGGGTCAAAGCCTTCATCGGCAAGGAAACTCAAGGCGGCGGGTGTCACTTTAAGTTCTATGCCACCGCTCTTCTGAAGCATGCGCTGGATTGATTTAATCTGCAGTCCAACGATTTCTTCAATCTCGCGGCGGTTGAGAGGCGTGAACATGATAATCTCGTCGATACGGTTAAGGAACTCGGGGCGGATTGTCTGCTTAAGCATGTCAAGCACTTCGTCCTTGGTTTTCTCAATGGTCTCGACACGGTTTTCCTCAGTCATCTTGGCGAAATTATCGCGGATGAGCGACGAACCCATATTCGAGGTCATAATGATAATCGTGTTCTTGAAGTTGACATTTCGGCCCTTGTTATCGGTAAGGTGTCCGTCGTCAAGCACCTGGAGAAGGATGTTGAACACATCGGGATGAGCCTTTTCAATCTCGTCGAAGAGCACGACAGAATACGGCTTGCGACGCACAGCCTCGGTAAGCTGACCGCCCTCGTCGTAGCCGACGTATCCGGGAGGCGCTCCGACGAGTCGCGACACGGAGTGTTTCTCCTGATATTCGCTCATGTCGATTCGCGTCATCATGTTTTCGTCGTCGAAGAGGTATTCGGCCAAAGCCTTTGCAAGCTCGGTCTTACCAACACCTGTGGTGCCGAGGAAGATAAACGATCCGATAGGTCGTTTGGGGTCGTTAAGACCCGCACGGCTGCGGCGCACGGCGTCGGCTATCGCACGTATCGCGTCCTCCTGCCCCACAACTCGGTTGTGAAGTTCTTCCTCAAGATGGAGCAGTTTTTCTTTCTCACTCTGAACCATCTTGTTGACAGGAATACCGGTCCAACGCGAAACAACGTCGGCGATGTCTTCGGAATCAACCTCTTCCTTGATGAGAGCACGGTCGCCCTGCATCATGCGGAGCTGTTCCTGAATTGTCTCGTTTTCCTTCTCCTTTTCCTGGATTTTGGAATAACGTAATTCGGCCACGCGCGCATAGTCGCCTTCACGTTCAGCTTTCTCAGCCTCGAAATTCATCTGCTCGATGTCAATCTTATTCTGCTGTATGCGGCTGATGAGGTCTTTCTCGGCTTTCCACTTCGCGGAATATTCCTTTTCTTCCTCGCGCATGGAGGCGATTTCTTTTTCAATCTCCTTCACCTTCTCTTTCATGCCCTCGCGCTTGATGGCCTCGCGCTCGATTTCCTTCTGGGCAATACGGCGTGTGATGTCATCCAGAGCCTGCGGCACGGAGTCAATCTCGAGTTTCAGTTTTGAAGCGGCCTCGTCGATAAGGTCGATAGCCTTGTCGGGGAGGAAACGGTCGGTGATATAACGCTCCGAAAGCTGCACGGCGGCAATAATCGCCTCGTCGCGGATACGCACCTTGTGGTGGTTTTCGTAGCGTTCCTTCAATCCACGCAGGATTGCAATTGCGCTGGCCTCGTCAGGTTCATTCACCATCACTTTCTGGAAACGACGCTCGAGAGCCTTGTCCTTTTCGAAATATTTCTGATACTCATCAAGGGTGGTGGCACCGATACTGCGCAACTCTCCTCGCGCGAGTGCAGGCTTGAGGATATTGGCGGCATCCATGGCTCCCTCACCCTTTCCGGCACCCACAAGTGTGTGGATTTCATCAATGAAAAGGATAATCTCACCATCTGCCGAAGTGACTTCATTCACAATGGCTTTCAGTCGTTCCTCAAACTCGCCTTTGTACTTGGCTCCTGCCACGAGCGCACCCATATCGAGCGAATAAATCTGCTTGGTACGCAGGTTTTCAGGCACGTCACCACGTACTATACGGTGGGCAAGACCTTCGGCGATAGCCGTCTTGCCGGTACCCGGTTCGCCGATGAGCATAGGGTTGTTCTTTGTACGGCGGCTAAGAATCTGGAGCACACGGCGGATTTCCTCGTCACGGCCGATAACAGGGTCAAGTTTGCCCTGACGCGCACGCTCATTAAGATTGATTGCATATTTCGAAAGCGCGTTGTACGTTTCCTCAGCGCTTTGGTCGGTGGCTTTCTTACCCTTGCGAAGTTCTTCCACTGCGGCCTTCATCTCCTTCTCGCTCAGGCCTGCATTTTTCAGTATTGTTGACGCCGGAGAATTGACATCGAAGAGAGCAAGAAGAATGGCTTCGAGAGTGACATATTCATCACCCATCTTCTTGGCGACGTCAAGCGCTTTCTGAAGCACGTCGTTGGAAGTGCGGCTGAGATAAGGTTCTCCGCCGGAAACTTTTGGCAGAGAGGCTATTTCGGCATCCACCTTCGTCATAATTGCCGTCGGATTGGCGCCAATTTTCTGGAAGATGAATTTCACAACGGATTCGCCCTCTTCCATCACCGCCTTCAAAAGATGTACAGGTTCGATGGCCTGGGCACCCGAGGCGCGGGTCAGTTCCACCGCTTTTTGGATGGCTTCCTGCGACTTGATGGTAAAATTGTTGAAATTCATAACGTGATTATAAGATTATACGATTTTAATTTAATTTCAATTGAAGATTTTAACTTAAAACACGCAAGCCGTTGATTTGGTTTTGTACTCCCGGATGCAAAACCCGTGCCGCACCACAACTTTGCCAAAAATGTCATGCCCGCATGCCATAATTACACACCCCCTAGACCCAAAACGAACAAATTAATATCACGTCTACATTATTTATATATTAACAAGATTTATATATTAACAAGCAAATTATATCAGAAATTTGTTATATCTTTGTAAACAGATAATTAATACAATAAAATCATGGCAAGACCTATTGCAGAAACCCCGATTTTGACAGGCGATGATGCCGCACGTTTCGAGGAAAGGATGAGACAGGTTGAAAGCCTTTCCAAAGAACAACGTGCCGATAATTCACGCAGACTCAAGGAAGCTGTCCGAGAAGCAAAAAAAGTAATCACTGTCTGCATTTGAGATGAAACTTATCAGGCTTTCAGAAGATTACCCACTCACAGATTTCGACTGCGGGGATACAGACTTAAATAATTTTCTCGTTGAGGATGCCAAAGGCTTTCTCAAGAAACGTATTGCCAAGTCATTCATACTTGAAGACGAAGGAAATATTGCTGCATATTTCTGCTTGCTTAATGACAAAATAAGTAAGCAGGAATTAACTAACAGCCAGTGGAAGAAAATAAAAGACCGTTTTCCTAATGGAAAGAAATTCAGCAGCTATCCGGCTGTTAAAATTGGGCGCTTTGCAGTTTCATCCAATCATCGGGGACAAAAAATCGGCACCTATCTAATGAATCTTATTAAAGATATGCTTGATAATGATGGCAATTATTCATCATTCCGGTTCCTTACAGTAGATGCATACCACTCCGCAATGGAGTTTTACGAGAAAAATGGCTTCGTTCGGTTAACACAAAAAGACGAAAATGAACATACACGCCTGATGTTCTTTGATATGATGGAGCTTGATTAATTGACGGTTTACCCTTTTTACCGACGACAGGATTTTACGGGCGAACATTCGGGAGGGAATATTTGTTTATTAAATAAATTCGTTGTACCTTTGCAACGTATTTCGGCAAGTGGCTCGCCGATAATAAATCTCCCCACCACATTTATTTAATGGCTTTTCAACAAAATGGCATGTTGCTACTTTTCAGCATGACATTCCCATACAAGTTGGAACGTTCTGTTTAATTCCCCGTATTTTAGAAATTCCTCACGTTTATCCGCCGACTGCGCGATAATTAAGATACACAAAACCAAACACATCTCGCAAAGGCGACCTGAAAATATACCCCTTATTCATATATGTACAACATTTCCGAACTTAACGAAATGTCGGAGCTCGAACTCAAATCTGTCGCAGAACAGATGGGCCTGAAAAAAATCGACCCCACCAAGAAAGAAGAGCTCGTCTACCGTATCCTCGACCAGCAGGCAATTGACCGCGCGTCGGCCTCGGCTGCCGCACGACGCGAACGCGCTGCCGGTCAGACTCCCAAAAACGACGATTCCCAGAACCAGCCCAAGAAACGCGGACGCAAGAAAAAACAGCCTGCCGAAGATCAGGCCGCACAGACTTCCGCAGCACCCGTGGCTGAGGAACCGGTCGAAAACGCTCAGGCTCCCGAAACTCCGGCTCTGCCTGACAATGCTCCTGAAAATGTAGTTAAGAAACGTCGCGGACGCCCTCCCAAGAAAGTGGCCGAAGCCGCTCCCGAAGCTGTTGCCCAGGCCACTGAGGCTCCTGCCGCCGAACAGCCTGCCCAGGCTCCGGTTGCAGAAACCGAACCCGTCCAACCCGTGGAATCTCCGGTGTCAAGCGCGACAGAAGAGCCGACAGTGGAAGCGCAAGCTCCTGCGACTGAAAATGAACAGGCTCCCCAGCCGAACCAAAATCAGCCCCGCAACGAACAGAATAAGGCCGATTTCCGTCCGAAGGACATTTCCCTGGGAGCTTTCTTCCCCCGCAGCGAAGGCCGCAAATTCGTTCCGCGTTCCCAGCGCGAGAAAGAAGAGGCCGAACGCGCAGCCGCAATTGCCGCAGCAAGCGCCCCCATTGTGCTTGCCGAACCCGGACAGCCCGCTCAGCAACCCCAACAGCAGCAGGGCGGTAAGAAAAACAAGAAAAACCGCTTCAACCAGCAGCAACAGCAGCAGGAAAAACCCCGTCAGGCTCCCCGATACGACTTCGACGGCATACTTGAAATGACAGGCGTGCTCGAAATCGTGCCCGAAGGATACGGCTTCCTCCGCTCGGCCGATTTCAACTATCTCGCATCGCCCGACGACGTGTATGTGACTCTGCCGCAAATCAAGATGTACGGTCTCAAAGCCGGCGACGTGGTTGAAGCCACAATCCGTCCTCCCAAGGAAGGCGAAAAATACTTCCCCCTGACCGACGTAAAGCGTGTCAACGGCCGTTCGCTTGAGTTTATCCGCGACCGTGTGCCCTTCGAACACCTCACCCCACTCTTCCCCGACGAGAAATTCAACATCACCTCGGGACGCAGTTGCACACTCTCGACCCGTGTTGTCGACATGTTCGCACCTATCGGCAAAGGACAGCGCGGCCTTATCGTTGCACCCCCGAAAACAGGTAAGACCCTCCTGCTCAAAGACATCGCCAATGCCATCGCTGCCAACCATCCCGAGACCTACATCATGATTCTGCTCATCGACGAACGTCCCGAGGAAGTTACCGACATGCAACGCAGCGTCAACGCCGAGGTTATCGCCTCGACTTTCGACGAACCTGCCGACCGCCACGTCAAGATTGCAGGAATCGTGCTCGACAAGGCAAAACGCATGGTTGAGTGCGGCCACGACGTGGTGATTCTTCTCGACTCCATCACACGTCTTGCACGAGCCTACAACACCGTTTCGCCCGCTTCAGGCAAGATTCTCTCCGGTGGTGTTGACGCAAACGCACTCCAGAAGCCCAAACGCTTCTTCGGAGCAGCCCGAAACATCGAAGGCGGCGGCTCGCTCACCATCATCGCCACAGCCCTCACCGAGACAAGCTCCAAGATGGACGAAGTAATCTTCGAGGAATTCAAGGGAACAGGCAATATGGAGCTTCAGCTCGACCGCAAGCTCTCCAACAAGCGCATCTTCCCCGCAGTCGACATCATGGCATCCAGCACACGCCGCGACGACCTCCTGCTCAGCAGCGACACACTCAACCGAATGTGGATTCTTCGCCGCTTCCTGTCCGACCGCAATTCCATCGAAGCCATGGAATTTATCAAGGACCGCATGGAACGCACCCTCGACAACGACGAACTCCTTCGCACAATGGGCGACTGAGAGTATACATAACAGCATCAGAAACGGTCATGGAAAAACAGGTTTCCATGGCCGTTTTTTATGTTATAGGGCAGGAAGAGTTGCAATAAGAATAATATTGCTTATATTTGGGCAGAATTTTTAGAGGGTGAAATCATCTTAACAAAGCCATGCGACATCTCCGCCTACCCGACGAACTGACATGGCCGGCAGTACACCGCCGGTTGCCCTTCTTTCTTGCCATGGAGGAATGGGCGGCAAAGTCTCTGCCTGCCGGAGATTATTTCTTCTCGTGGCAGGTTGACCCCACCGTGATATGCGGTCGCAATCAGGACATCGCCAAAGAGGTAGACCTCGATTATTGCCAACGGGCCGGAATCGACGTTGTGAGAAGGCGTAGCGGCGGAGGGGCAGTATTTGCCGACCGCGACAATTTCATGTTCTCCTACATCACATCCTCTGAAAATGTGACAGAAGTGTTTGCGGCATATACCTCCATGATTGCAGGCATACTGCGCTCGCTCGGACTTGACGCCGAGGCTTCCGGACGCAACGACATCACCATCGGAGGCCGCAAAGTCTCCGGCAACGCCTTCTACCACCTTCCCGGACGTAGCATCGCCCACGGTACGATGCTCTATGATTTCAATCCCGAATATCTCTCGAAAGCGCTCACTCCGTCGCGGGCAAAGCTCGAATCGAAAGGTGTGAAATCCGTGCCAATGCGTGTGACAAGCCTTTGCCGCGAAGGGCTGGATATTCCGCCCCGCGAATTTGAAAGGTACACCATCGCCCGTCTCACCGACAGCGAATACACCCTTACTCCCGACGATGTCAAGGCCGTTGAGGAAATCGAAGCCTCATATTATCGCCCTTCATTTCTAAGAATACACCCGGAGCAAAAATCCGCGTCAGATGTGCGGAAGCATGCAATCATCCTCGGCGCGGGAGAATTTTGCCTTGAATACAGCCGGGACGCATCCGGTCGCATGTCAGGCATCAGAATCTCCGGCGACTTTTTCATGAAATCCGATGTCGCCGACACGCTATGCCGTAGTCTTGAAGGTGCGTCACCCGATGGCACTGAACTTGAAGAGCGAATCAGAAAAATCTCACCTGAGGACATAATCCCGGGTCTGGATGCCGAAACATTAATCAGCCTGATAAGAAACTGAACCATCAAAAACTACCGAAATAATATCTGTTTACCATGGAACCGGAAAACGTAAGAAAAACCTGCCTGCACTCCCGCCACGTGGCGCTGGGGGCACATATGTCGCCCTTTGCAGGCTTCGACATGCCAATTGAATATGCAGGACTCGACACGGAACATTCAGCCGTGCGCACCTCAACCGGGGTGTTCGATGTGTCCCACATGGGCGAGGTGCTCATTGAAGGCCCCGAAGCCGAAAAATTCGTCAACTATATTTTCTCCAACGACGTCACGGCAATTGCCCCGGGGCAGATTCTCTACGGCATGATGCTCTACGACAACGGAGGCACGGTCGACGACCTGCTCGTCTATAAAAACTCATCCACAAGCTACTTTCTCGTCATCAACGCATCCAACATCGCAAAAGATCTCGACTGGATTCTTTTGCACAGCAAGGACTTCGACGTTACCGTGACCGACCTCTGCGAGCGCTACGGCGAACTTGCCGTGCAAGGTCCCGAAAGCGAGCGGATTCTCCGCGAGGTTCTCGGAATCGAAGCCAAAGACCTCACATTCTATACCTTCCGAAAAATCGACATGGACGGTGAGGAAATCATCGTGAGCCGCACTGGCTACACCGGAGAAGACGGCTTCGAAATATACGCCTCGCAGGATATGACATGCCGCCTGTGGGACAAGCTCATGGATGCCGAAGTGGCTCCCTGCGGACTCGGATGCCGCGATACCCTCCGCTTCGAAGCCGGGCTGCCGCTCTACGGCGACGAACTCACCGCCGAAATAACACCTCTCGAATCAGGTCTCGGAATGTTCGTGAAGCTCGATAAAGAACAGTTCCTCGGACGCGACGCGCTCCGCAAGCAGAAAGAAGAAGGCGTGACAAAGAAAGTGGTCGGTCTCGAACTCGACTTCCCCGGAACGGCTCGCCACGGTTTTGAAGTCCTCGACATGGACGGAAACACAATAGGCGAAATCACAACGGGTTACAACTCGCTCACACTCGGCAAGAACCTCGCGATGGCGCTCATCGACGCACGCTACTCCGCTCAAGGCACTCCGCTGCAAGTTAAGATTCGCCGCAAGACAGCCCTTGCAAAAGTTGTCAAGAAAAGATTTTACACCCCCAATTACAAAAAATAAAATAACAAACTCTAATACCATTACAGACATGACACTCTATCTTCCTTCCCACGAATACATCAAAGTTGACGGCAACACAGGCTACATCGGTATCTCTGAATTTGCAGCAAAACAGCTTGGCGTTGTCACATACGTAGATATGCCCGAAGAAGGCGACGAAGTTGTTGCCGGAGAAGAATTCGGCGCAATCGAGAGCCGCAAGGCCGCTTCCGACCTGTTCTCACCCGTCACGGGAGAAGTTCTCGAAGTGAACGAGGAACTCGCCGACGACCCCACGCTTATCAATAAAGACCCCATGGCAACATGGATTATCAAGGTCAGCATCGCCAATCCTGCCGAACTCGACCGCCTGCTCAACGAACAGGCCTACGCTGATTTCTGTGCCGAAGAAGGTCATTGACAAGACTCTTACGCCATGGCATACCACCGATTTTTACCGCATACGCCGGAAGATATTTCCGCCATGCTGGCCGCATGCGGAGCCGCGACGCTCGACGACCTCTATTCCGACGTCCCGGCAAGCCTGCGGCTGAAAGAGAATTACGGCCTGCCCAAGGAAATGAGCGAGGCCGAACTGACCCGTTTCTGGAAAGAAAGCGCATCCCGCAACCGCGAGCTGACATGCTTCGCCGGATGCGGATTCTACCGCCACTACTGTCCCGCAGCGGTGGAGTCGATACTTTCGCGTTCGGAATTCCTGACCGCCTACACTCCCTATCAGCCTGAAATATCACAGGGTACGCTCCAGTATATTTTTGAATATCAGTCGATGATGGCGGAGCTGTGCGGAATGGACGTATGCAACGCCTCCATGTACGACGGCCTGACAGCCACTGCCGAAGCAATGATGATGGCCGTGGCATCGGCTAAGCGAAAGAAACGCGTCCTTATCTCAGCCACTCTTAATCCGGCGCTCGCGCAGGTGCTCGAAACTTACGCGTGCGGGCTTGGAATCATTCTCGAAACCATTCCTGAACATGAGGGATTGACCGACCGCGCCGCCCTTTCAGAAATGCTCGGAGCCGGGGATGTGGCCGCTGTGATTGTAGCCACCCCGAACTACTACGGTCTGCTTGAAGACCTCACGGGATGGGCCGACATTATCCATGCTCAAAAAGCCATGCTCATTGTCAATACCCACGCCTCGGCGCTGGCGGTGCTGAAAAGCCCCGGCGAATGGGGCGCCGATATTGCCTGCGGAGAAGCCCAGTCGCTTGGCATCCCCATGAATTACGGAGGTCCGGGACTCGGCTATCTGTGCACCACCAAGGCTCTAATGCGCAAGATGCCCGGCCGAATAGTAGGTGCGACAACCGATGCCGACGGCAAGCGCGTATTTGTGCTTACCCTCCAGGCCCGCGAGCAGCATATCCGCCGGCATAAGGCCACCTCAAACATATGCTCCAACCAGGGCATAATGACCCTGCACGCCGCCGCATATCTCTCGCTCATGGGCTACGACGGGCTGCGTGAGGTGAACCGTCTGAGCGCCGACGCGGCTCATTCGCTTGTCGAAAAACTGTGTGCCACAGGAAAAGTGTCGCTAAAATATCCGGAAAAGGCTTACCTCAACGAAACCATATTGGCTCTTGCCGAACCGCTGACAGCCGACGCCCTTATCGAAGAGGCCGCACGTCACGGGATTCTTGCCGGAGTGAAGCACACCGATTCAGAGATTATCGTGGCCGCCACCGAAATGTGCTCGCCCGACGATATAGAACGTTATGTAAGAATTGTTGAATCCCTTTAATTGCCCGAACATGAATAAAGAACTTTATTCCAAACTTATTTTTGAGCACAGCCGTCCGGGCCGGAAGGGTTACAGCCTGCCTGCATACGACTACGGCACATCCACGGAAATGCCCCGGCATCTGCAAAGAGAAGTGAAACCGGAGCTTCCCGAGGTCGACGAGCCTACGGTAGTGCGCCATTACACCAACAGCAGCAACAATAATTTCGGAGTCGACACAGGATTCTATCCCCTCGGGTCGTGCACGATGAAATATAATCCCAAGACCTCGGAAAAGGCTGTCGGACTGGCCGGAGTGGCCGACCTGCATCCTGCACAGCCGGAATGGACCGTGCAAGGTGCGTTGGAAACTTATTATACGCTCCAGACGTATCTGTCGAGAATCGGAGGAATGGCGGAATTCACTCTCAATCCCTATGCCGGAGCACACGGCGAGCTTACCGGACTTATGGTGATACGCGCCTACCACGCCGACCGCAACGACGTTGCGCGCCGCAAGGTAATCGTACCCGACTCGGCTCACGGAACGAACCCCGCGAGTGCTGCAATCGCGGGCTACGAGATTGTCGAGGTGAAGAGTCGGCCCGACGGAACTGTCGATACGGATGACCTCGCCTCAAAACTCGACGAAACCGTGGCCGCCGTGATGATGACGAACCCCAACACTGTGGGAATGTTCGAGAAAGATATTCCACGAATTGCCGAACTCGTACATGCCGCAGGCGCCCTGCTCTATTATGACGGAGCGAACCTCAACCCCATGCTTGGTGTGGCACGCCCCGGTGATATGGGCTTTGACGTGATGCACATCAATCTCCACAAGACATTTTCCACTCCGCACGGAGGGGGCGGCCCCGGAGCCGGACCCGTCGGCGTGCGCGCCGGACTTGAAAAGTATCTGCCATCGCCGCGTGTTTTCCGCGACGAATCGGGCGTTTTCCACGTGGGAAAGGGAGAGAAATCCCTTGGCCGCGTAAGCTCCTGGCTCGGAAACTATACCGTGTTCATCAAGGCACTGACCTATATCCTGTCGCTCGGCGAGGAAAATATCAAACACGTGGGGCCGCTCGCGACACTCAACGCCAATTACATAATGTACGGCCTGTGCGACCTCTACAAACTGCCGATTCCCGGCCCGTGCAAACATGAATTTGTCTTTGACGGACTTGCCGACAAAAGCACCGGCGTAACGACCATGCACGTTGCCAAACGTCTGCTTGATTTCGGCTTCCATGCCCCGACCATTTATTTCCCGCTGCTCTTCCACGAATCGCTCATGATAGAGCCTACGGAAACGGAATCAAAGGAAACTCTCGACAGCTTCATTGCCGTGATGCGTGAGATTGCACGCGAGGCCGCGGAATGTCCTGATAAGGTTAAGGAAGCCCCTCACTCCACCCCGATGCGACATCCCGACGAAAACGAAGCCGCACTACATCCCCTCACGACATGGAAACAACTTCAGCCGACATACTGATTTTAGGAGCCGGCCCGGGCGGTTATGAAATCGCCGCCCGGGAGGCTGCCGCAGGGAAGAAGGTGATTCTTTTTGAAAAAGACCTTCCCGGCGGAACATGCCTTAACCGCGGGTGCATCCCCACCAAGAGCCTGCTGGCGTCCGCTGCCGCATATCGCACGGTGCAGGATGCCGGACGGTTCGGAATAAACGTCGCTTCCTGTTGCCCCGACTATGCCGCCGTACAGAGCCGTGCGCAAGAAGTGGCCGCGACCTTGCGCTCAGGTGTGGAAACACTTCTTTCCAATGTGGAGACAGTGCATGCCGAAGCCCGAATTCTCCCCGACAGGACAATTGAGGCCGCAGGGAAGGCCTATACCGCTCCCGTAATCCTTATTGCCACCGGCTCGCGCCCGACGCGTCTCAACATTCCCGGAGCCGAACTTACAACCGACAGCGACGCCTTCCTCAAGCTCAAGGAATTGCCCAAGCGGGCAGTCGTGATTGGAGGGGGTGTTATCGGGTTGGAGTTTGCCACAGTAATGGCCTCCTTCGGCACAGAGGTAATTGTGATTGAATACTGCAAGGAAATCCTGCCGAATTTCGACCGGGAGATTTCAAAACGTCTGAAATCGTATATGTCTCGCCGCGGAATCAGCTTCATAACCGGAGCCGCCGTCGAATCCGTCGCCGAAGGACTCAAAGTGAATTATTCCGGACGCAAAGGCAGCGAGAGCATCGACACCGACCTCGTACTTATGGCGGTAGGACGCTCGCCGGTAGTGCCGCAGGGATGTGCCGAGGCCGGAATAGAACTCGACAAACGCGGTTTTATCAAGGTTGACCCAACGACAATGCAGACAAGTGCCGAAGGCATTTATGCCGCAGGCGATGTCAACGGGCTTTGCCTGCTCGCCCATGCAGCCGCGGCTCAGGCCGAAGTGGCCTTGGGACATGAAGTGAATCTCTCCATCATGCCATCCGTGGTTTTCACCGACCCGGAATGTGCCGCAGTAGGACTCACTGAGGAACAGTGTAAGGAAACCGGCACGGACTACGTCGTGTACAAGTCGCTCTACGCCTCCAACGGCAAGGCTTTAAGCGCAGGAGAAGACGAAGGATTCCTGAAACTGATATGTGAAAAGGATTCCGGAAAAATTCTCGGTTGCCACATCATAGGCGCACACGCCGGAAACCTCATTTCCGAAGCCGCAGCAGCCATGATAGCCTCATTGGACATCGACACCCTAAGCCGCAAGCTCATCCACGCCCACCCGACATTGTCCGAACTGTACAAAGTATAGGATTTATCTTAAAAGCCGCCAAGGCCGATGGCTTCGAAGAATTGCTTGCGGTAGCTGTCGGAAACGGGGACATATTGGTCGCCAAGAACAATGCGGTTGCGCTCGATAGTGCGCACACTCGCCATATTCACGATAAACGACCGGTGAACACGCATAAAACGGCTGTCTGGCAGCATCTGCTCGACAGCTTTCATGCTCATGAGCGTGAGTATGGGAGCACGGTTGTCCTTGACATAAATCTTGACATAATCCTTCAGCCCCTCCACAAATTCGATTTCCTCCACCGGAATACGCATCAGGCGATACTCGCTCTTGACAATAAGATATTCCGGAGCGTTGGTTTCGACGCGTCGGAACATCTGAGCCTTTCTTCTTTCGGCAGCTTCATCGTAAGCACGGTTGGCGGCGCGCATGAACTCCTCGTAGCTCACCGGTTTTAGCAGATAGTCGAGCGCGTTCACCTCAAAACCCTCCAGGGCATAGTCGGCATACGCGGTCACGAAAACTATTTTGGTCGACGACGGCACGAGCCGTGCAAGTTCCATCCCCGACATGCGCGGCATATGTATATCAAGGAAAATAAGGTCGACTTCATTGCCTGCCAAAAATGCCTGCACCTCGGTCGAAGAAGTGAACACCGCTTTCTTTTCAAGAAATGGAGTACGGTCGATATATGAAGCTATGAGTTTTCCGGCAAGGGGTTCATCATCCACCACTATACAGCGGAGCGAGAAATCATTGCGGTAAGAAACGTCGTTGGTCGGGAGATCAGTCATTTGATTTCAATGGAATTTGGAGACAAGTGGAGAACGTATTGCCAAGGACGGTTGTAGTCAGCGACGCCGAAGAGTTATAAAGCAACTGCAGCCTGCGCCTGAGATTGATTATTCCTATCCCTCCGGTATTGCCGGCGCCTTGTGCCTGACCGTCCTTATCCTCTTTTGGGATGAAGTGATTGAAGGTGGTGCACGTCACCATACCGTCGGCTGCCTTGATGGAAATTTCGATAGGCTCGTCGGGATTGCCGGTATTGCCATACTTGAACGCATTTTCAATCAAGGCCACAAAAAGCAGCGGTGGCACCTGGGCTTCAGCATAATCTCCGGCTGATATGTCTGTTTTTACGGCGTTATCTCCAAGACGGATTTTCATCAGCGAAATATAATTCTCAACAAAATCCACTTCCTGCCGCAGGGCAACCGATTCTGGATTCTCATAAAGCATATACCGCATCATGCCCGAAAGCTCATGCACGGCTCGCCGGGCGTCTTCGGGAGATATATCTATCAGGACATAAATGGAGTTGAGCGTGTTGAAAAGGAAGTGCGGATTGAGCTGGCTCTTCAATTGCTGAAGTTCGGTCTCTTTCCGGGCCGACACCACCTCCTGCCTGCGCCTTTCAAGAGATATCCACTTGTCGGACAGCCGTAAAGCCACCGCAAGCGAGATTGTGAGAATCATCATCACGGCATCGCGCAGATAGAAAGAAGCCTGCTTGAGAATAATCTGCCACTCGGAAAGTTCCGGACCTTTGCCATGGCGTCCGGCGTCGGGCCAGTTAAGCCGGTTGAGCACGTAGCACAGACTCAATCCTGCCACAAGCAAAAAGAGATTATACCCCAGGAACGCCCAGATTCTGACTCCGTCGCGCCGCGCGAGCGTGCGGCCTATCACGAAGTAATAATTGACGTAGAACAAAGCGATGTACACCCCAGTCTTCAGATAAAAAGCAGGGAAGCATGAGCCCACGCGGCGGTGAGGCATCGAAATTGTCATCATTACCTCCGGCAATACGAAGAGCATCATGATAACAATCAAATGGGCGAAAAACCTTGCGAGGTGACGCCTCTGTTCTGACGAACCGGAATTCCTGGTGTCCATGGATAGAGTAAGATTGACTTTTTTACAAATTTATACATTTACTTCTTTCTTGCAAAGTAAAATCGACGAAATCCAATTTTCTCCCGACAAATCAAGAACCAATATCCTGAGGACAGCGTTCTATACTTATAAAATTCATAATCCGGAAAACACTATGCCGTTCAGAAACATAATAGCCGCAGCAGCTCTGTGCGCCGTCTCAATAACATCAGTATCGGCGCAATCATCATACAAGCCCGTGTTCGGGGCGCGCGTGAGCATGGACATCACCACTCCCGGCAAAGGCGACAACTCTTTCAGCACCGGGTCGGGCTTCTCGGTCGGTGGTATCGTGCGCCTGCCCGTGTATCGCAATTTCTATTTCGAGCCGGGTGTATCCTACTTCCTCAACACTATGGGAATCAACAATCTTCTGCATGAAGACGGCTACTATTACGAAGGCTCGGCCAGGACGTCAGGCATAAGAATACCTTTGAATTTCGGATACACATTCAACCTCCTTGACAACCTTGATTTAGGCGTGTACACCGGCCCATGGCTCAATATCAATCTGTCGGCACGCGAACACGTATCGCCCAATTTAGGCACTCCCGATCCGGTGCCGTCGTTCAACAACAATCTCTTCTCGAAAGGTTGGAAAAGATTTGACGCCCAGTGGGGATTAGGCCTTACGATGACCTTCCGCAAGCACTACCACATCGGCCTCAGCGGTGGCGTGAGCATAACCCCTTTGGCCCAGTACGGAAACAAGGATAAGAAAGTCCGCATACACCGCAACATCGTGGCAATAGCCCTCGGATATGATTTCTGACAGACATCGCGCATTTCTCTAATTTTCCTTAAAGAATTGCGCGTTCTGCTTTTTGTGCGTAACTTTGTAGTAACATATCATACATACTTGCTTTCCACTGCAGGTGCCGGACAATCCGACATCTGCCTAACTACTTAACACAAAACCTACAATGACAAAAACCACCTTAAGCGTAACTCTTGCTCTCGCAGCCATCTCAATGGCTGTGCCCGCAGGTGCATACGCTCAGAACCGCACCATGGAAGAACAGTACGCAAGCTGGCCCGCATATTCCGGGACAGATCTCGAAATGACAGTTGATGCCTCCGGCACACACTTCGCCCTCTGGTCGCCCAAGGCCGAGGCTGCCGAAGTGCTTCTCTACAACACCGACCGAAACAGTACCGCCTACTCCACCCTGGCAATGAAACGCTCCGACAACGGCGTGTGGCGCGTATCTGTTCCCGAACAGCTTTATGGCAAATTCTATACATTCCGCGTGACCGTTGACGGCCATAAGCTCGATGAGACACCCGGTGTATGGGCCAAAGCAGCCGGAACCAACGGCAAGCGCGCGGCCATCATCGACTTCGCCACCACCGACCCCGAAGGATGGAGCGAAGACAAAGGCCCGGAAATCAAAAACATAACCGACGCCGTAATCTACGAAATGCACCATCGCGATTTCAGCATGGATCCGTCGTCGGACATCGTACATAAAGGCAAATTCCTGGCTCTGACCGAAATGGGCACCCACACGACCTTCGGCGACAAGACCGGAATCGACCACCTCAAGGAACTCGGCGTGACCCACGTGCACATTCTCCCCTCCTACGACTACAATTCCGTGGATGAGGCCAACCTCGCCGCCAACCAATACAACTGGGGCTACGACCCTTACAACTACAACACCCCCGAAGGCTCCTACTCCACCGATCCGGCAAATCCCTCGGCAAGAGTACGCGAGATGAAAGAAATGATAAAAGCGCTTCACGACGCAGGCATCGGCGTTGTGATGGATGTGGTGTATAACCACACCGCCAACAACGACGATTCCAACTTCTCGCTCACAGCCCCCGGATACTACTACCGCCACCGTGCCGACGGCTCTTACAGCGACGCTTCCGGCTGCGGCAACGAAACTGCATCCGAGCGTCAGCAGATGAGCGACTTCATCGTAAACTCTGTGAAATACTGGGCCGACGAGTACCACATCGACGGTTTCCGTTTCGACCTCATGGCTATCCACGACACCGAAACAATGAACCGCGTGGCCGAAGAACTCAAGAAAATCAACCCTTCGATTTTCGTATATGGCGAAGGCTGGACTGCCGGTGACTCGCCCCTGCCCGTGGAAAAACGCGCACTGAAAGAAAACGTAAACAAGATGAAAGGCATAGCTGTGTTCAGCGACGATATCCGTGATGCCGTGAAGGGCCATTACAGCAATGCCGCCGACCGAGGATTCGCCACCGGAAAACCCGGAAACGAAGAAACTGTGAAAATCGGCATCGTCGGCGCGACCGCACATCCCCAGGTCGACTATTCCAAAGGCAACAACTCCAAGTTTGCCTACGCCGGAGCGCCCACACAGGTTATCAACTATGTCAGCTGCCACGACGACCTCATGCTCACCGACAAGCTCGCAAAATCCATGCCCGGCAGCACCGAGGCCGAGCGTCAGCGCGCGGCACGCCTTGCCCAGACTATCGTATTCACATCCCAGGGCACACCGTTCCTCTGGTCCGGCGAAGAAATTTTCCGCGACAAGAAAGGCGTACACAACTCCTACAAGTCGCCCGACAGCATCAATGCCATCGACTGGACTCTCAAGCACAAAAACGCCGAACAGTTCAACTACTACCGCGAGCTTATCAAACTTCGCAAGACCCATCCCGCTTTCCGCATGACAAGCGCCGAGGACGTGGCACGCAATATCGTATTTGACAAAATTACCTCTCCGAACGTTATATCTTATTCAATCAAAAACAATGCAAACGGTGATTCGTGGAAAGAAATCAAGCTCGTTTTCAACGGAAGCGACGCGCCGTTTGTTGCTAAAATCCCCAAGGGCGACTGGACCGTGGTTGCCCGCGACGGACAGCTCGTGGCGGAAGGTATGGACACATCCCGCGGCGGCTCGGTTGTCGTGGCGCCCACCTCGGCTCTCATTCTCGCCCGCAGCAAGTAACATCACATGATCAAGAGCACAAAAATCATCTGTACAATTTCTGACCGCCGGTGTGAACCGGACTTTATCCGTGCGCTTTTCGACAACGGCATGAACATCGTGCGCATGAACTCGGCCCACCTCGGCCGCGAAGGCATGGAAAAGATTGTCCGCAACGTACGTTCGGTTTCCGACCGTATCGCCATAATGGTGGATACAAAAGGCCCTGAAATACGTACTACGGCTACCGTTGACGATTCGGCGATTCATTTTACTGCCGGACAGAAAACAAGTTTCTGCGGCGCACCGTCGCAACTGACATCGGCTGAAAGAATCAACCTCAATTATGCCGATATCGCCAACGACGTGCGCCCCGGCGACCACTTTCTCATCGACGACGGCGAACTTGACTTCGTTGTGACGGAAGTCGGCTCCGACGGCATTATCCTCGCCGAGGCATGCAACGACGGAACTCTCGGGGCACGCAAGACGGTTAATATTCCCGGATGCGAAATAAATCTTCCTTCCGTGACCGAACGCGACAAGACTTCCCTCGCCACCGCAACGGCGCTCGGAGTTGACTTCGTGGCCCACTCGTTTGTGCGCTCGAAGGAGGATGTGGAAGCTGTACAGACTGTGCTCGACTCGCTTGGAAGCGACATGAAAATCATTTCCAAGATTGAAAACCAGCAGGGTGTCGACAACTTCGACTCGATTCTTGAGGCGTCTTACGGCATAATGGTGGCACGCGGCGACCTCGGCATTGAAGTGGCTGCGGAGAAAATTCCCGTCATCCAGACCATGATGATTGAGAAATGTATCGCCGCACACCGCCCGGTCATTGTGGCTACACAGATGCTCCACTCGATGATAAACAATCCGCGGCCCACACGTGCCGAAGTGAGCGACATCGCCAACGCCATCTATCAGCGCGCCGACGCCATAATGCTCAGCGGCGAGACGGCCAACGGCAAATATCCCGTGGAAGCCGTGGCTACGATGGCACGCGTGGCAGTGGAAGTCGAAAATTCCCTCCATCAGAACGCCGACATAATTCCTCCGCTCGTCGACGAACATGTCACCTCCTTCCTTGCCCGTCAGGCCGTGCTCTCCGTAAGGCAGATTGGAGTGAAAGCAATCCTCACCGATGCACGTCATGGACGTACGGCTCGCTTCATATCGTCGTTCCGGGGAATTAACCCGACCTATGCCATATGCTACCGGCGGAAAACCATGCGATGGCTCGCGCTCAGCTACGGAATCAAGGCTTACTATTATCCGGAGTACTCCCAATCGGACCGCTACCCCAAGAAAGCCCTCGAGGAATTCATCACCTCCGGCCTGCTCACTCCCGAGAGCCGCATAGCCTACCTTGGAGCAATCAACGGCACCGGAGCAACCTTCCTCGAAATAAACTCCGTCCACGCAATCCTCGAAAACTCCTGATTGCGTATGAGCATTGCAAAACCTCCGATTAAGCTATTATAAGAATTTATTTCAGCACCGCCTTTGCGACATAGCTGCTACCAATACGATTTTGGATAACGTATTATAGTAGACAACGAGCGTCCGGAGGACGCTGATTATTCAGTAACCCCGTACACCGAAGGCTTTTAGCCGGAGGTGTGCGGGGTATTCAAATCCCACTGAATGACGTCCGGAGGACGTCGAAAACAGAACAAACGCTCCGGCAATCTCCAAATAAATTTTGCATTGCCCTCACTTAATCGTATCTTTGCACTATGGCAATCTTACTCAATATCGAAGAGCTTACCAAGAGCTACGGCGACAGAATATTATTCCATGACATCACTTTCGGTGTCAATGAAGGCGACAAAATAGGAATCGTTGCAAAAAACGGCACCGGAAAGACCACACTGCTCCGTGTGCTTGCCGGAGAAGAAAGTCAGGACAGCGGCACGGTAACGTTCCGCAACGGCGTGCGCGTGGGCTATCTTGCCCAGACGCCCGATTTCCGCGCCGGAGCAAGCGTAATTGAAGCCGCACTTGATTCCGACGACCCTCAGGCCATAGCCGTGCGCGAATATGAAGACGCACTCGCTTCCGGCGATGAAGAGCGTCAGACCAAAGCGATACACACAATGGAAACCGCTGCCGCATGGGACTTTCAGGACCGCATGAAGCAACTGCTCACGCTGCTCGGCCTTACCGACCTCCATGCCTGCGTCGACCGTCTTTCAGGCGGCCAGCGCAAACGTCTGGCTCTTGCTCGCGTGATAATCCGCAACCCCGATTTCCTGATTCTTGACGAACCTACCAACCACCTCGACATCGGCGTGATTGAATGGCTCGAGAATTATCTGAAACGCTCGCGCGCAACTCTGCTCATGGTGACTCACGACCGATATTTCCTCGACCGCGTATGCACCAAGATAATTGAGATTGACAACACTTCGGCCTACACTTACGAAGGAAATTATGACTACTACCTGCGCCGCCGCGCCGAACGCATCGAAGCCATGGCCGCGGAACTTGCAAAGGTGCGCAACACACTGCGCCGCGAGCAGGAATGGATGAGCCGGCAGCCGCAGGCACGTGCCGGAAAAGCCAAATTCCGAATCGACAGTTTCTACGACCTGAAGGAACGCTCACGGGTAAACCTGACCGAAAAGAACGTGCGTCTCGATGCCAAATCATCATATATCGGTTCGAAAATCTTTGAAGCCGAAGGCATTTGCAAGAGATTCGGCGACAAGATTATACTTGATGATTTCACCTACACCTTCGCCCGCGGCGAGAAAGTAGGACTCATCGGCGCAAACGGTGTTGGTAAGTCCACTTTCATAAAAATGCTTCAGGGATTGCTCCCCGCCGACAGCGGTCAGTGGAATGTGGGCGAAACCGTGCGCTTCGGATATTACAGTCAGGACGGACTCTCGTTCGACGAAAACAAGCGCGTTGTCGACGCCGTGACCGAACTGGCCGAGGACATATATCTCGGTGGTGGCGAGCGTATCGCCCCCATGCAATATCTGCAACGCTTTCTTTTCTCTCCTGCCGACCAGCAGAAATATATCCACACTCTCAGCGGCGGCGAACGTTGCCGACTGCATCTTGCCACAGTGCTGATGCAGCAGCCGAATTTCCTTATACTCGACGAACCTACCAACGACCTTGACATCATCACCCTCGGTATTCTTGAGGAATATCTTGCCCAATTCAAAGGCTGTGTGATAGTCATCAGCCACGACCGATATTTCCTCGACAATATCGTGGATCATATATTCGTGATGGAAAGTGCGGGCGTAATCAAGGACTTTCCCGGAAATTACAGCGACTACCGCGAATGGCTCGACATGCGTGCCCGCGAGCTTTCTGCTGCCGAAAAAGCTCCGGCGTCCAAGCCACAGCCCGAACGCCAGCGCGCCGAACGCAAGGAAAAGCTGTCATACAAGGAGCGCATGGAATTTGAGGCTTTGGGAAAGGAAATCGAACAACTCGACCAGGAGAAAACAGCACTGGAAGAATACTTCAATGCCGGAGGCGACGACGACATCAACGCCAAATCCCAGCGCTACAACGAAATCAAAGACCTCCTCGACGAAAAAGAACTCCGCTGGCTCGAACTCTCCGAAAAAGCGTAGAAGATGCCATGACTCAGTCAAGCATCTGAAAAGTGTCTTTGCAGAGTGCACGTAGTTTCAGAAACGGAGTGCATGCTTGACTCAATCATAGATTTGATAAAAAGTGCTATCTTTGCAGATTTATCAAATTTCAACCCAAAATGGAACTTAGCAAATTTCACATGCGGGCGCTGGCAGCGCAGGAAAATGCCCGGCAAGTATTGAGCGAATCCCGTATTGCCGCAATATGGGAAGAAGCGGGCTGCAGGGTAAATCTTGTAGGCTCGCTCCGCATGGGGCTTATGGCCTCGCACAAAGACATTGACCTGCATGTGTATTCAAAAGGCATAACTCCGGAAAGCAGTTTTGCAATAATGTCACGAATTGCCGCAAATCCCGCCGTCACGGAAATACGATGTATCAACGGACTGCATACCGATGAGCACTGTATAGCATGGCATGTGTTTTTCCGTGAAGCGTCCGGCGACGTATGGCAATTCGATATAATACATATTGAGGAAGGCACGGAGTACGACGGATTTTTCGAGCGCATGGCCGACCGCATTGTGGAAGTAATGACACCCGAACAGACAGAGACAATACTACGCCTGAAATTCGAGACACCGGATAACTCAGACTATCACGGCGTGGAATATTACGAAGCCGTGATTGCCGATGGAGTGTCCACGTTCAATGAATTTGAAACCTGGGTGGCTGAGCACCGCAAGAAAAAACCGTACTATTGGATTCCATGACAGAAAAGAATATTCTGAAAAGACTTCTCGCATGGTTGTCGGGACTATCGTTCCGCACGGGAGTGGCGGTGGCAGCAATATGCGCGTTGTGCTACATTTTGTCATTCGCGCAGATGCTGCTACCCATATCCGTGGCTGCAAAGGGAACGCTGTGGGTTGTGTTCTACGGACTCGCCAAAGCCTCACAGTACACCGCAATCGCCATCCTCGGCAAAGCAGGAATTGCGCGCCTGCGCAAATCGTTCAGAAAAGCAGCATAAAAAACGAATTAAAAAGTAGCGTCTACAAATGGCCGCATGGCGGCGACAATAATAATTGCCTTTGCTCTGATTCCGGCTAATTGACTTTACTCTGATTCCGGCGTCACTTCGGACGCCAGTTTAGATATATGATTAACCGGGCACACCTCCGGCTAAAAGCCTGCGATGTACCCGGTTACGAGATAATCGGCGTTCTGCGAACGCCCGTTGGAGGCTATGTAATAATTACATGCGGGATGTTCTGCGACCCCCACTCCCCCACAAATCAAATTATAATTTCAGTTTCGCAACACTCTCTTATATAGAGTATAATGCAGTTTTATACGCTATTTTATCGTACAGCAATTACTCCTTGGGGAGGAGGTCTTTCATCTGTGCGGCGATTTCGGCTGCGGCACGGCCTGCGGCTTCAGCGAAGTCCTCGCCGGAGGAAGCGTAGATGATGCCGCGTGATGAGTTCACGAGCAGTCCACATTCATCAATCATTCCGTACTTGGCAACTTCCTCAAGACTTCCGCCCTGTGCTCCAACTCCGGGCACGAGAAGGAAATGGCGGGGTACGATTTCGCGGATATGTGCGAGGTGTTCGGCCTGTGTGGCTCCTACGACATACATCGTGTTGATCGGAGTGCCCCAATGGCGCGAACGACGGAGAACACGTTCATACATGGGTGTGCCGTGCTTATCCTCGACAGTCTCGAAGTCGCTTGCACTCTTGTTGGAAGTAAGAGCAAGGATAATCGACCATTTTCCGTCATATTCAAGGAAAGGACGAGCAGAATCCTCGCCCATATAGGGAGCGAGCGTGACGGCATCAAAATCCATCGCCTCGAACATCGCGCGGGCATACATGGCGGCGGTGTTGCCGATGTCGCCACGCTTTGCGTCGGCAATGATAAACTGGTCGGGATAGTTCTCGCGGATATATTTCACCGTATCTTCAAGAACAGTCATTCCCTGAGCGCCCAGGCTTTCATAGAAGGCGAGATTGGGCTTATAGGCCACGCAATAGGGGGCTGTGGCGTCAATTATGGCCTTGTTGAAAGCCAACACGGGATTTTCTTCTGACAGCAGGTGTGCAGGAATCTTCTTGATGTCCGTATCAAGACCCACGCAAAGGAAACTGCCTTTGCGGAAAATGTTGTCAACTAAATCTGTTCTTTTCATCTTTATCTATGCTTTATTAATTTCAGAAAAATATGTAGCCGCTTATCTTGTAATATTCGAGCGACGGATTCGTGGAGGTCCGGTCTATTCGGAATTCTATCGACTTGGGTATGAAAACTCCATCTTTACTTTCAAGCTCAATCATTGTGTCGGGAAGTTCTTTATTTGAATCTAGCGACTCATAATTGAGGAATCTGACCGGAATACGGAATCCCTCGGCCGGAACCATGTACACGCTGTCGGTCAATTGCACTGTATCCCACGACGTCTCATATACGGAAACCACACGGGTCAATCCCACCGGAATATCAACCGGATTGTTCATGGCCGCAAATGTCAAGTCAATGTAATTAGATTTATCAACAACGACAGTATCCGCCGTTTCAAAAATCGGGTCAAACTCATAGCTTGAAGTTCGCACCGGAAAATCTATGATGTCGGCCGTGCGCGAGGGATTCTCCCAATCTTCAAGATAGCGGAGTTTTGCAATGAGTTCGTTGCGGGATTCCACGGGCATGGAATCAATGGCCTCGACGAAATTTGTCCTGTTGAGAGGTAATGTCTTGTATCCTTGCGTTGCAAGTATGGCCTTTGCCTTCCAGCGGATGTAGGCTTCCGAAAGTGAGGTGAAATTAAACTCCGGAATTATCGACACGGCAAGGAATATTGCCGCGAAGGAAATCGCAATGCGGTTGACACCGCACCCCGAGCGTCGCAGGAGATAGAACATGGCCGCATAGGCCCATATATTGAAAGCCAGCACATACAGACGGTCGGGGGTGATTCCGTAGCTGTAAATCCGGTAGCCTATCGCCACCGACATCATCACAAGCAGCGGAAACATAGCCGCCGGAAGCGTGCGAGCGATTTTAGACAGCGTCCGATCTTCAGAACCGTTTTTCAAGGCTTCGAGCTGGAAAAACGCAAAAAGCACTACGGCGACAAGTCCTGTCACCGACAAGCATATCACGCCCTTGGGAAGATTCCACGTTGCAACAATCTCAATCCCGTAGGCATACAGGATAAGCATATATATACAGCACAGAGGCAGAATCACGAACTTCGTGAGCCCGAGTGTGAACGCCGACGGTGTGAACGTCATTACCTCGTCTTCCACAGTCTGCCGGGAGGGAATACGGGAGAGCAGAACCATAGCAGGAATTGCAAATCCCGAAAGGACCTCGTAGGTCGGAAGTATATATCTTATCTCAAGATTGAACAGCGCATAGAGCGTTCCGAAAATAATAAGTCCGGCAATCGACAGAATGGCACCGACAATAATAGCCAGGCACAAACCCGACATCTGAAGCATGCTGAACATCCAGGCCTCGCGTTCGCCGAGCCGCTTCGATGACGGCACAAAGAACAATGCCACAGCGGCTGCCGTTATGGCAGCACCGTGCCCTATCCCACCGGCAAGACTGAGCTTATCGCCCAATAGCAGGAGGTAGATAAAATCGGCAACGATAATCGCTCCGAACACAATCTGAGCCATCTTATGCTTTCCGCTATCCCATCCGAGCATGGATGCCCATGATGAAACTGCCGCGGAAATCAGGATTTCAAGTGCGAGCGAGAATGATACCGCGAGTTGAAAATTCTCAGACAAATCGAAATCTGTCCATATCTCGAGCCAGAGCCACAAAGTGTAGAGAACCGTACAGATTACAGCAATCGGAAAACGCCTGTATGCGTCCCGGGCCGCATCTGAAATCACTTCTGCGGAAAGCAGTTTGCGTAATGAGCGTTTGGAATTATCAGTCATAGAGGAGAAGATTATTGATTTATAATTCTGCCGCTTTGAGTTTTTCGGCGTTCTCAGCCACGATAAGATGGTCGATTACATCCTGAATATCACCGTCGACAAACGATTGAAGATTATATATGGTGTAATTAATGCGGTGGTCGGTAATTCGCCCCTGCGGATAATTGTAGGTGCGGATTTTGGCCGAGCGGTCGCCGGTGGATACGAGAGTCTTTCGCCGTGAGGCAATATCGTCGATATACTTCTGATGCTCCTTGTCGTAGATGAAGGTGCGCAGGCGGCTGAGGGCACGTTCCTTATTCTTGGGCTGGTCGCGGGTCTCGGTACATTCGATGAGGATTTCCTCGGTCTCGCCCGTATTGGGATTTTTCCACATATACCGCAAGCGCACACCGGATTCCACCTTGTTGACGTTCTGACCTCCGGCACCGCCCGAGCGGAAAGTATCCCATTTGATTTCGCCTTCGTTGATTTCAACATCGAAAGCCTCGGCCTCGGGAAGTACGGCCACGGTAGCTGCCGAAGTGTGTACTCGGCCTTGTGTCTCCGTAGCAGGTACGCGCTGCACGCGGTGCACACCACTCTCATATTTCAGAATACCGTAGACGCCTTCTCCGGTCACGCTCAGCACAATTTCCTTGTAGCCACCGGCAGCGCCCTCGCTCGCCGAGGTAACTGCCACATTCCAACCCTTGCTCTCGCAATATTTCATATACATCTTGCAAAGGTCACCGGCAAAAATCGCAGCCTCGTCGCCGCCCGTACCGCCACGGATTTCAAGTATGGCATTTTTCCCGTCTTCCGGGTCGGCTGGAATAAGCTGGAGTTTTATATCTTCCTCAACTTCAGGAATCTGAGCGGCAGCCTCGTCGAGCTGATCCTTAGCCATCTCGCGCATCTCGGCATCGCTTTCTGAAGCAAGTACAGCCTTGGCCTCTTCTACGTTGGAAAGCAGTTGACGATAGCGTCGCGTAGTGTTCACGAGCTTCTCCAGGTCCTTATATTCTTTTGTAAGCCTGACATAACGCTTCATGTCGGCAATTACCGCGGGGTCGGTTATAAGTGTGCTTATTTCTTCAAAACGTCCCTCGATACCGTCGAGACGTTCAAGCAATGATTGGTCTGCCATAATGGGAATGATATTTTCCGCGAAGTTACGAATTTTATCCCGAAAACACAATCATCCCCCGAGCAGAATAAGCTATTGATACTGACTGAAAAAACTTTTCCATAAAATGAACGTTTTTAATTTTGCAAAGTAAATAAATTTTATTACTTTTGCATACATATCTCCCTTAGGTGGAAAATACTAAGGCTCGCCCACCCCATAAGGTGGGCTTATTTTTATTATGGATAAGCAAAGAGTAATCGTTTATATAGATGGCTTCAACTTTTATTATGGATTGAAGAAAGACGCACGTTGGAAGAAATTTTACTGGCTTGATATAGTCAAGTTATTTGAGATGTTTATGCGGCCTAATCAAGAACTTGTGACAGTGAAATATTTTTCGGCGAGAGTGGATGATATAGATCAAAGTCTCCGGCAGAGTGCGTTTTTTCAAGCCAACAAGGAAAATCCAAAATTCAACCTTATCCTTGGCAAATACCTAAAAAAGGAGATAACCTGTTTTAATTGTGGCAATAAAATTCACACCCACGAGGAAAAAGAAACCGACGTTAGAATTGCTACTCAGATAGTTGCTGATGCTTACCAGAACAATTGTGAATTAGCTATTGTTGTCTCGGCTGACAGTGACATGATTCCGGCTATTGAATTAGCCACTGAAGCCGGGCATAAGGTTGTTGTCTATTTCCCGCCAAATCAGTATTCAAGCAACCTTGCCTCAATGGCCTCATGTAAGCCTATACAATTAAAACAATATGAAAGTCGATTCCGACAGTGCATTTTACCGGACGTCGTGCATCTTGCAGTTCCTGATTTTGATTTGCATATACCTGCCAAATGGAAATCTTTTCAATAATGAATCTTTTGCGTTATCCAAGAACAAAGACGTTTAATTCACGGGGTATATTCAATTATAGCCCAAAGTCTAATTTATTTGTTTTTAACTGAGACGGGGGATTATGTTCGGGATTTTTTCACTAAGTTTGCACATTAAATCCGAATTATGGAAAAACAAGCTGAAAAACAGGAAATTCTTGACCGCCGATACCTTAGAATGGCTACAATCTGGGCGGAAAATTCATATTGCGAGCGCCGTAAGGTTGGCGCTATCATAGTCAAGGACCAGATGATTATCTCCGACGGCTACAACGGCACTCCTGCCGGATTCGAAAACGTGTGCGAGGACGAGAGCGGGGTCACAAAGCCCTATGTGCTCCACGCCGAAGCCAATGCAATCACGAAGGTGGCCCGCAGCAACAACTCCAGCGACGGCGCGACCCTCTACGTCACGGCATCGCCATGTCTCGAATGTGCCAAGCTGATAATCCAGGCCGGTATAAAGCGCGTTGTATTCAACGAATTGTACCGCATCACCGATGGTGTGGATCTTCTCCGCCGCGCAGGAATCGAAATCGACCATATTGAAAAAATATCCTGAACGGATTATTTCAGAAAACAGGAAAACAGATGAACAACAACAGCGGCTCCGACCGCAAATATCTCTTCATGCTCCCGCTTGTGGGGGCACTCATGCTCATTGCCGGAATGTGGATAGGCGTGTTCCTTTCGAAGCACGACCAGTCGTCGGCAGCGCGTCAGAAACTCAGCGACGTGTTTGATATGATTCAGGATTATTACGTTGATGACGTGTCGCTCGACAGTCTTGTCGAACTCACGATTCCCGAACTCCTGAAGAACCTCGACCCCCACTCTTCCTACATTCCCGCAAAAGACCGCATGACAGCCAACCGCGACCTCGAAAGCTCCTTCTATGGCGTTGGCATACAGTTCCAGATGCTAAACGACACCGTGTACATCGTGGAGGTTATCTCAGGCGGAGCTGCCGAAAGTGCCGGTGTGCTCTCGGGCGACCGCATCATTGCCGTTGACGGGGAGGACATCACCGGTCCGGAAATATCCACCGAGGACGTGTTCAAGCGTCTGCGCGGCGAAAAAAACACGGAAGTACAGATTACGGTCAAGCGCCACAACTCGCCCAAGCCCCTCGTGTTCGACCTTGTGAGAGTTGAAATACCCGTCACTCCAATCGACGCTTCCTACATGATTAACGACTCCACAGGATTTATCCGCGTGAGCAAATTCTCGGACAATACTTACACTGAATTTCTAAAATCGCTCAACCAACTCCGCTTCTCCGGTGCGAAATCCCTGATTCTTGACCTGCGCGGAAACGGTGGCGGCTACATGAACCCCGCCGTGCTCATGGCAAACGAATTCTTCGCCGAACCTGCGATTCTTGTGATGACACGCGGAAGAAACTTCGCCGAAAACTCGGTGCTTCCCGCCGACATGACCGGAGCCTTCCCCGAAATGGAGCTCGTGGTGCTGATCGACGAATTCACCGCAAGCGCAAGCGAAATCTTCTCGGGAGCAATCCAGGACAACGACCGAGGCCTTATTATCGGACGCCGTTCATTCGGAAAAGGACTCGTTCAGCGTCCCTTCGAGATGCCCGACTCAAGCGAGTTCCGCCTCACAGTGCAGCGATATTTCACTCCTTCGGGACGTTGCATCCAGAAAGATTACTCTCCGGGAAAGACCAACGACTACGACGCCGAAATTTTCAACCGTTACAGCAACGGCGAAATCTTCTCGGCCGACAGCATCCAGCCCGATTCCACAAAAATTCATTATACCATGCATGGCCGTCCTGTCTACGGCGGCGGTGGAATCATGCCCGACGTATTTGTGCCGTCCGATACGAGCGGCGTCACACCTTATTATATTAAGGTAGTAAATGGCGGACTCATTCAGAAATACGCTTACGAATATTGCGACCTCAACCGCGACCAGCTTTCCGAGGCGCACACCCTGAAAGAATTGCTTGCCCAGTTGCCTTCCGACGGAGTACTGCTCCAGTCGTTCGTCAACTATGCCCGAAACGTAGGCAACATCAAGGCTCAGTGGTACTATATCGAACAATCGCGCAGCCTGATTGTTAATCAGATTAAAGCCGTGATAGCGCGCGACATTCTCGGATTCAACGCCTATTACGAGCACATCAACACCACTGACCCCGTGGTTGCGGAGGCTCTGCGCCGGCTCCGGTCAGGAGAGGCCGCCTTCCCCGTGGGTCAAAACCTGTAAGCGCAAGCATTTATGAAAAAAGACGACATACGCCGCAGCATCAAGGCCCGCAAGACCCTGCTCGACGATATTGAAAAAGAAGAATCGGCCGAACGCGTGTTCAGCATCGTACAGGAAATGGCGGCATTTCTCATGGCCGACCGCGTGCTTATGTATCACTCCCTTCCCGACGAACTCTCAACAAGAAGTTTCATCGAGCGCTGGCACACGAAAAAGCAGTTTTACCTGCCGCGCGTCAACGGTCTGAACCTCGAGATTCTCCCCTACGACCGCAGCCGCCTTCACCTCGGCTCATTCCGCATCGAGGAACCCGACGGCGACGATACCGCCGACATCAACGACATTGACCTCGTGATTGTGCCAGCCGTAGCTTTCGACCGCCGCGGAAACCGAGTAGGCCGCGGAAAAGGATACTACGACCGGCTTCTCAGCAGCAGCCGCGCCGTTACCATTGGCGTAGGCTATGATTTCCAGCTCGTTGATGAAATTGATGCTGAGGAACATGACGTGGCCGTTGACTTCGTTGTCACCGACCGCAACGGAATCGTGCGCGGACGCATCCGGAAAAACTCACGTTAGCCCTTGCACTTGTTTCGGCTTTTTTATCTAAATTTGTAAATAAATTTTGATTCAATGAAAGCCGAAAACATCCGGACAATCGTCGACAGCATAAATTCACTTCCCGGCGCGACCGCGACCCTCGATATCACCGCCCCCTCCGGCCTTGATGAAAACACATCCGTGGAGCGCATCCTCACCGACAGCCGTTCCCTCACCGACCCGAAAGGCACAATGTTCGTTGCCATCCGCACCACGATAGGCGACGGCCACAGATATATCCGCGAGCTATATTCCCGCGGAGTAAAGATATTCATGGTGGAAGAGCTGCCCGAGGACGCCACCACAATGGATGCGGCTTTCATCGTTGTGGATTCAGTCAAGACAGCCCTTGCCGCATTGGCTCGCTCACGGACTGCAGCCCTTGACTGCCGTCGCGTGCTGATTACCGGAAGCCGTGGCAAAACCACTGTAAAAGAACTGCTCTACCGCGCTCTGCTACCCGAGATGGATGTAGTAAGAAGTCCACGCAGCTGGAACTCGAGCATAGGCGTGCCGCTGTCGATTTTCGAGATAACACAGACCGATCACGACTGCATAATCACCGAAGCCGGAATCGACGGACCCGGACAGGCGCGCTATCTCACCGACCTGCTTGGCGAAGCCGCGAGCGGAATTGGAGTCATAACATCCATTACCGACGAACACGACGAGGCTTTCAGCTCCCACGCCGATAAAATCCGGGAGAAGGTAATGCTCGTCAGGAATTGCCGCACAATCATATTCGATGCCACAGATCCCGACACCGAAAGGATAATACGCGAGGTAACTTCGGACCTGTCGCCGGTACTTATCCCTGTCCGACCGGAAAATTATCCCGACTCCACCGACCTTTTCCATGCCATCGCATCCGCGACGCTGTCGGCACTCAACCTGCCCGAAACAGGACGCACACCCGAAGAACTGCTCACCGGACTGCCTTCGGTATCGACCCGCATCGACATCGTGGACGCATCATACGGCTGCACCCTGCTTCTCGACAACTTCACATGCGATCTCCGCTCGCTTAGAGACGCCCTCGACTTCATGCGCAGGCGCAACACACCCGCCCAGTCACGCACGCTTGTTGTCGGCGACCTGCTCCACGGTAAGGCAAACAAGGAAAGTCTTATCGGATTATACCGCCAAGCCATCCGGTCAGCTTCCGATTTCGGAATCACCCGCATTATTGCAATTGGCTGCGAATGGGACATGCTCCGTAATGAACTTCCGGAACTCGAAACTCGCGACACCGACATCTTCCCCGATGCCGATTCGTTCATGCGCAAGTTCGGCCCGGAATCTTTCCGCGACAGCCTTGTACTCGTCAAGGGCAATCCCGGCTCCGAATTCGACGCCGTGCGCACCCATCTCGAAAACGCCTGGCACGACACCGTTTTTGAAATCAATCTTGACGCGATAGTAAACAACTACAACTATTACCGCAGCCTCGTGCCTGCCGGAACAGGAATGGTAGCCATGGTGAAGGCATCGGCCTACGGTATGGGCTCGCTCGAAATTTCAAAGACGCTCCAGGACGCCGGAGCGGCGTATCTTGCCGTGGCTGTCGTAGACGAGGGCATAGCCCTGCGACAGGCCGGAATCACAATGCCTATAATCATCCTCAACCCCATCACCAACCGCTTCCGTTCCCTTTTCGCCTTCAACCTTGAGCCAACGGTATTCTCCATGACCGAGCTTGAGAGAGTGATTGAGGAAGCCGGAAAATACGGTGTCACCAACTATCCCGTCCACATCAAGCTTGACACCGGCATGCACCGCGTGGGATTCCTCGAAAAAGACATTGACGAGCTTTGCGACAGACTCTGTGCCACCGATAAGGTAAATGCGGCATCCGTATTCTCGCATCTTGCCACCGCCGACTGCCTCGACAAGGACAGCTACACTCTCGGCCAGATAGAATTATTCCGTAAGATGACCGACACGATGGCCTCACGCCTGCCTTCAAAATTCAAACGCCACCTGCTCAACACCGCTGGCATGATGCGCTTCGCCGACGCCCTGCCTTACGAAATGGCGCGTCTCGGCATCGGACTCTATGGCGTAAGCCCGTACGAAAGCGCCGAACAAAAGCACCTTCAGACCGTGGCGCGATTCGCCTCAAGCATAATCTCAATCAAACACTGGCCTGCGGGAACGCCCATAGGCTACGGATGTAAAGGAATGACCGGGCGCGACAGCATTATCGCCACAGTTGCAGCCGGATACGCCGACGGAATCGACCGCCGTCTTGGCAACGGCCATACAAGTTTCATTGTGCGCGGAACGAAATGCCCGACAATAGGCAACATCTGCATGGACCAGTGCATGATAGACATAACCGATGCACCCGACGCAGCCGTAGGCGACAGTGTGGAGATATTCGGTCCCGACGCGCCCGTGGAACACATCGCGGAAATACTCGGTACAATTCCCTACGAGCCTCTGACCTGGGTCTCGGCACGCGTCAAGCGCCGCTACTTCCGGAAGTAACCTCAACTCGGAAAGCGCCTTAATTTCTCAAAATTTATTTACAACTCATAAATAATCTTTAATCAGCGAATCTTTTTTAAATTTTTTTGAAAAGAACGGAAAAATTGCACTAATTTTGTGGATAAGCTCTCCAGTGAGCGCAATCTATATCTAAACCGTTGAAAATGAAAAATTTTAGTGCAATTGTCATTTCCACCGCGCTGGCCGTAGCACCTTTCGCCGCTACCGCCGCACCGGCAGTTGATAATCAAGCCGCCATCACCTCTGCCATAAAGCCTTATATGCCCGGGGTGACCGGATTCGGAACCGTCAAGGCCGAAAATGTAACTGTTAACTCCGCGAAGAAGACTGTTACCGTAAAACTGAGCGCCAACGCAGCCTACGTTCCTTTCACCGCTGAAAGTCTCGCAAGTTTCAAATCCGACTGTCTGAAAGCGCTCGGTCCGCAATTCAACGGATACAAGATTACACTTTATGCCGGCGACAAGTCGCTCGACAGCCTTGTGCTGTTCGCATCCAAAAAGAATATCGGCCCCAAAGAAAAGACACCCTTCATTACCCGCGAAGGACTTGAGGCAGCTCCCGACGGACTCGACGGAGCCAATATCGCCCTCTGGCAGAGCCACGGATGGTACTTCGAGCCAAAACTCAACCGCTGGGAATGGCAGCGCGCCCGCATTTTCCAAACCGTTGAAGACCTCTATACCCAAAGCTACGTGATGCCCTTCCTGATGCCCATGCTCGAAAATGCCGGGGCATACGTGATGAGTCCGCGCGAACGCGACATCAATCTTAACGAAGTAATTATAGACAACGACGGCGCCCTCGCAGCAGGAAAATACTCCGAGAAGTCAGGACGCAACAAATGGCAGGATTCCGGCAAAAGCGGATTCGCCTACACCAAAGAAGAACTCCGTGAAGGTGACAATCCTTTCCAACAGGGTTCGACCCGCAAGATAAATCTTTCAGGCAAGGACGACCGCGGCGACGCCACAGCAGCATGGAACGCCGAAATTCCCGAAGACGGCTCATATGCAGTGTACGTGAGCTACACCACTCTGCCCAACAGCACTGAAAAGGCTCATTATCGCGTGAATGCAGCCGACGGAGCGCATGATTTCACCATCAACCAGCGCATGGGCGGCGGAACATGGATTTATCTCGGTCACTTCCCCTTCAAGGCCGGAGTCCAGAACGCCCCCATCGTTGAACTCAGCAACGCAGGCCGCGACAGCAAGAAAGTTGTCACTGCCGACGCCGTGAAAATCGGTGGCGGCTACGGACACGTTGCACGCCGCATCGCCGAACCTGTCGACGGCGTGGAATACGATTACGTAACAAGCAACTATCCCCGCTTTACCGAAGGCGCACGCTACTTCCTCCAGTACGCAGGTGCTCCCGACAGCGTATACACTCCCTCCAACAACGTCAACGACTACGGCGACGATTACAAATCGCGCGGTCTGTGGGTCAACTGGCTCGCCGGCGGCTCCTCAATGCTCCCCGGTCAGGAAGGCCTCAACATTCCCGTCGACCTCAGTTTCGCCTTCCACTCCGATGCCGGAACAACGATGAACGACTCCATCATCGGCACCCTCGGAATCTATTGCACTTCAGGCGACAAGACCGGCAACGGCTCATCCCGCATGGCATCACGTGACTTCACCGACCTTGTGCTCACCAACATCACCAACGATGTCCGCGCCACATTCGAGCCGAACTGGACCCGCCGCGGAATGTGGGACAAGAGCTATTTTGAAGCCCGTGTGCCCGAAGTTCCCGCCATGCTTCTCGAACTTCTCTCCCACCAGAATTTCGCAGACATGTCCTACGGCCTTGACCCGGCTTTCCGCTTTGTGGTTTCCCGCGCCATATATAAAGGTATGCTCCAGTTCCTTGCCCACCGCGACGGACGCGAATATGTGGTGCAGCCGCTGCCCGTCCGCTCCTTCGCAATCGCAGCCGACAGCAAACCTGACACATACACCCTCACTTGGGCCGAGCGCGTCGACTCCCTCGAAGCGACAGCCACTCCCACATATTATATAGTGGAAGAACGCGTAGGCAACGGAGCCTTCCGCCAGGTTGCCAAGGTTGAAAAGCCCGAATACACAGTCACAGTCGCCGACTCCGACATCCATTCCTACCGCATCATCGCCGGAAACTCCGGTGGCCGCGCTTTCCCGTCGGAAGTTCTCGCGCTTTGCAACAAGCCCGGCGACCCCGTTCTGATTGTCAACGGCTTTACCCGCGTCAGCGCTCCCGACCGCTTTGATTCCGGCGAAATCGCAGGCTTCTACGATGCCCGCGACCATGGCGTGCCCTACCTCTACGATATCTCTTTCATCGGCAGCCAATTTGAATTCCGTCGCAATATTCCCTGGATGGACGACGATGCCGCCGGATTCGGTGCATCCCGCGCCAACTACGAAGACAAGGTTGTTGCAGGCAACACTTTCGACTACGTCTACACCCACGGCGAGGCAATCTCAGCTGCCGGTCGAGGTTTTATTTCCTCAAGCGTTGAAGCCTTCTCCAACTCAGCGGTTCCGGCAGGCACCCCGGCTACAATCGACCTTATCCTTGGCAAACAGAAAGAAATCGTGCAGGGACGCGGAGTATTCGGACCCCGCTTCAAGACCTTCCCCTCCGAGCTTCAGGCACGAATCGCCGCACACACCGCAGCCGGAGGCAATATCTTCGTGAGCGGAGCTTATGTCGCCACCGACCTTTGGGACAACCCCAACTCATCGGAAGAGACAGCCGCCGAAGACCAGAAATTCGCCCGTGAAGTGCTCGGCTACAACTGGCGTGTGGGACAGGCCTCCGTCACAGGTGAAGCCTATCAGGTTCAGACCCCGTTCAAACAGTTCGGAAAAGGCGTGTACACCTTCTCAAACACTCTCAACAGCGACTGCTATGCAGTTGAGTCGCCCGACTCCTTCTACGCCTCCGACGCCAAGAAGGGTGCCACATTCATGCGCTACTCTGAAAACAACCTTGTTGCCGGAACAGTGTTCGACAACACAACATACCGCACAGTCGTGCTCGGCTTCCCCTTTGAGACCATCAGCGGCGACGATGCCCGCGAGCACCTCATGTCACAAATTCTTGAATTCTTAAAAAAATAAATACAACCCCTATGAAACCGACAATCCACTGCTTTGTACCTTACACCGATGAAGAACAGGTAAAGGCCACCCTCGATGCGCTGAAAGCATGCGATGCCGTGCGCCACATCACGCTTCTGGCAACGAATCCCGATTCAAAAGCCGTTGCCGACTGCGACATCATACACATCGACAGTCTCCACTCCTCGGCCACGATGCTCACCATCGCCGAACAGGCCAAGGACGACTTCATACTTCTGTACACCAAGCAGAACACCCTCGTGCCGGGCTATCTCGCTCTTGAGCGCATGACACGTATCGCCCTCGACTCGAAGGCCGGCATGGTTTATTCCGACTACTACACCGTGGTGGACGGCAAGAAGAGCAACGCCCCCGTGATTGACTATCAGGAAGGCTCGCTCCGCGACGATTTCAATTTCGGCTCGGTGCTTTTCTTCAACACAGCCGACTTCCGCAAGGCTGCCGCAGGTATCGACACCCGTTACAGCGCCGCCGGACTTTATGACCTTCGTCTGCGCCTGAGCCGCATCGCTCCCATCGTCCACATCAACGAATATCTTTACAGCGACGTAACGCTCGACAACCGCAAGAGCGGCGAAAAAATCTTCGATTACGTCGACCCCAAGAACCGCGGCGTGCAGATTGAAATGGAACAGGCTTGCACCGCTCACCTCAAGGCCGTAGGCGGCTACCTCGAACCCGTATTCGAGCCAATCAGCTTCGACCGCGGAGAATTTGCCAACGAGGCATCCGTGATTATTCCTGTACGCAACCGCGTGCGCACAATCCGCGACGCCATCCGCAGTGTGCTCGCACAAAAGACTGATTTCCCCTTCAACCTCATCATCATCGACAACCACTCCACCGACGGCACAACCGAAGCTATCGACGAATTCAAGGACGATCCCCGCGTGGTACATATCGTTCCCGAACGCGACGATCTCGGAATCGGCGGATGCTGGAATGTGGGCGTCAATCACGAATCATGCGGTAAATTTGCCGTGCAGCTCGACTCCGACGACGTTTACGCCGATGAGAATACCCTCAAAAAGATGGTAGACGCGTTCTACGAACAGAACTGCGCAATGGTAGTAGGCACCTACATGCTCACCGACATTGACATGAACATGATTCCGCCGGGCGTGATCGACCACCGCGAATGGACTCCTGAAAACGGCCGCAACAACGCCCTGCGCATCAACGGTCTCGGCGCTCCCCGCGCGTTCTACACTCCCCTGCTGCGCGAAATCCATGTGCCCAACACATCATACGGCGAGGACTACGCCCTCGGCCTGGCGATGTCGCGTCACCACCAGATTGGACGCGTCTACGACGTCGTTTACCTCTGCCGCCGCTGGGACGACAACTCCGACGCCGCCCTCGACGTGAACAAGATGAACGCCAACAACCTCTACAAAGACCGCATCCGCACCTGGGAACTCCAGGCGCGCAAAGCCCTCAATAAATAACACACTGATGCAGACAGCAGAAAACTTCATACAGGCCCAGCTCGAACGCTGGCCTATGGCTAAAGCTAACTTCGACGCCCTCGCAGGCGTCGAAGTCAAGCAACTTGACGTTGACGGCATGCCCTTCAAAGTCCAGTTCAATCCCGCGCGCATAGCCTCGTCGGGAGCTAAAGTCGACGCCGCGTCGCTTAAAGCCCGTAAGTGTTTCCTGTGCGCCGAAAACCGTCCTTCCGAGCAAATCGGCATGGAATGGGGCGGACGTTATATCATACTGATCAACCCCTTCCCTATATTCCCGAGACATCTTACAATCCCGGATGTCTCACATACAGACCAACTCATAATCGGCCGCATCGCCGACATGATGCGCCTTTCAACGGAATTAAACAATTACACAATTTTCTACAACGGCCCCCGCTGCGGGGCATCCGCGCCTGACCACATGCACTTTCAGGCGGGCAATTCCGATTTTCTTACTCTCGCGCCGACCCTCGAGGCGGCCGATTTGAGTGTTCTGTACTCCGACCCGTCAGGTCACAACCGACTTTCTTATGCGCCCGGACTGCCGGTAAAGGTATTCGTAATCGACTCCGACAGCCCCGAAAAAGGCGCTGAGATTTTCAGCAAGGTCTACGATGCGCTACCCGTTCCCGAGGGAGAGAAAGAACCGATGATGAACCTGCTCTGCTGGGCAACCGAAAGCGGAACACGCCTTGTGGTGGTGCCCCGCAAACGTCATCGCCCGTCGTTCTACGGCACTGAAGGTCCAGGCACAATGCTCATCAGCCCGGCATCGGTGGATGTGGCCGGAGTTTTCATCACTCCCCGGCCTGAGGACTTCGCCGCCATCGACGCCGCCAAAATCCGCGAGGTTCTTGACGAAGTATGTCTTTCGGAAGAGGAAATCAGCGAAATCGCAAAAAATATTAAACTGTAATCCCCACGACACTCAACACATAAATGGACCGTCAACCTGAAGTAAAAGTTGGAATCCTGAGCGCCACGGAATTGCGCGTCGATTTTCTGCAAGCATACACTGCCGCAGAAACCCATGAGGGCGTGCGCGGCCCGCAGACCTTCTCCATCACCCCATCCGGTAAAATCGCATGGGAGGGAATGGAGCATGACAGCCTGCTTTTCACGCCCGCGGAAAACTCCGGAGCGGCATTTGAGGTGCAGGACGTTGTTATTGGCGTCAATTTCCATTGGGAACGCCGCGAATGTCAGCGCTTCTCCGGTGCGATGAGTGTGATTGTGGAAGGCGACCGCCTGACTCTCGTCAACATTCTTCCGGTGGAGGACTACCTCAAAAGCGTGATTTCTTCCGAAATGAGCGCCACAGCCTCCGCGGAACTGCTCAAAGCCCATGCCGTCATTTCCCGAAGCTGGCTTCTTGCTCAGATCGACAAGAACAAACGCATCGAGGATGCAGGCGAGCAATATTGCGCATGCACAAGTACCGACACTGAATATATCCGCTGGTACGACCGCGAGGATCACGTGAATTTTGACGTATGCGCCGACGACCATTGCCAGCGTTATCAGGGAATCACCCGTCAGACGACTCCAACCGTGGCCGAAGCCGTGGAGGCAACACGCGGCCGCGTCCTCACTTCCGAAGGCAAACTCTGCGACGCGCGTTTCTCGAAATGCTGCGGCGGAGTATTCGAGGAATTTGAGAACTGTTGGGAACCGCGCCATTTCTCCTACCTCGAAGCCCGACGTGACAGCGCTGACGAAATGAACTTCCCCGACCTTACCGTTGAGGAAAACGCCCGCGAATGGATTCTCGCGCGTCCCGACTCTTTCTGCAACACCTCCGACCCGGTGATTCTGAGCCAGGTGCTCAACAATTACGACCAGGAAACGAGCGACTTCTACCGCTGGACAGTGGAATACACCCGCGAGCAACTTGCCTCGCTCGTGAAAGAACGCTCCGGCATAGACTTCGGCGACATCATCGACCTCGTGCCCGTTGAGCGCGGCACATCCGGTCGCCTGTGCCGCCTGAAAATTGTAGGCACAAAGAAAACGCTTACAATCGGCAAGGAGCTCGAAATCCGCCGCACCCTCTCGCCCAGCCACCTGTACAGCTCGGCCTTCATTGTTGAGCGCGAGAACATCGACCCCGCTACCGGAGTGCCCGGACTTATCCGCCTTATCGGAGCCGGATGGGGCCACGGAGTGGGACTTTGCCAGATTGGCGCAGCCGTGATGGGAGCATCGGGCTATAACTATCAGGAAATTCTCAGCCATTACTTCCCCGGGGCTGAAATAACAACCCTATATTAACCTTCAAAATCATTACCATTGACTATGCGAGGAACAAGCAAGCGCAATCCGTGGGCATGGATTCCGACTTTATACTTTGCCCAGGGACTACCGTACGTCGCCGTGATGACAATTTCGGTCATCATGTACAAGCGACTAGGTATTTCCAACACAGACATAGCACTCTACACAGGCTGGCTCTACCTGCCTTGGGTTATCAAACCCTTCTGGAGCCCGTTTGTCGACATTATCCGCACCAAACGCTGGTGGACGCTGACAATGCAGTGGATTCTCGCCTTCGCACTCGCGGGAATCGCTTTCACAATACCCACGCCGTTCTTCTTCCAGCTCACACTGGCTGTGTTCTGGCTCGTGGGATTCACCTCCGCCACCCACGACATCGCGGCCGACGGTTTCTACATGCTTGCCCTTAACGAGCATGAGCAATCGCTGTATGTTGGCATCCGTTCCACATTCTACCGCGTGGCAACCGTCGCAGGCCAGGGACTTCTCGTGATACTTGCCGGACTTATCGAGACAAATTCCGGTCTTACACCTCTCGAAATGGAGGTCAACGCCAATCCCGTGGCTGAATGGAGTGCCCCGCAGATGACCGCGATTGCCTCGACAGAAGGTGACCTTGACGGTGAATTGCAGTTCTTCACTCCGCTCGCAGCTCACGAAGTGGCTGTCAAAGCGCCCTCGACCGTAGAAATGAATCTCTGCGGAAAGGACACGGTGATTCCATTCAAGGCCTACGCAGCCATCATGTGCGACTCGGTGCGCACGCTCAACGAACGCAACGGATTTGTTGCCGCTGAACGCAAGGCCGAAGCAAGCACGGGCACAGCAAGCGCTGCCGCTGAAGGACCCGGAGCCTTCACCCGCTGGGTACGCGACACTTTCGGCGAAAAACGCGAACTCTCAACCGATGAAATCTCCAACAACATCGCCATCGTTGGTTTCCGTCTCAACAAAAAGCCCGAACCCGGCGAGACTGTAATCGTAAACGTAACCCAGAAAGGTGGCGACCAGAGCATCCGTCTCGAACAGAACCTGCTCTCGACCCGCTTTGAGTTCAACGACTCCAACTGGGACAAGACTGCATACCTCTATTACGAAATCGACCACAAACTCACTGCTACGGCTTCAGCCTCTTTCGTGGGTGCATCCGGCAACATCCCCATGGCCTGGATGGTTGTGTTCGCTGCTCTTTCAGGCTTCTTCTTCATCGTGGCAATCTATCACGGCTGGGCACTTCCCCACCCCGCAGGCGACTCGCGCGACAATCACACTCGTACGTCAGGCGATATCATACGTGAATTTTTCGAGACATTCAAGAGCTTCTTCCAGAAAAAACAGATCTGGGTCGCAATCGCCTTCATGCTGCTTTACCGCTTGCCCGAGGCTCAGCTTGTGAAGCTCATCAACCCCTTCCTTCTTGACCCCGTCGACAAAGGCGGTCTCGGACTCACGACAGGTGATGTTGGCTTTGTCTACGGCACCGTGGGTATCATCGGCCTTACACTCGGCGGTATCATCGGCGGTATGGTGGCTGCAAAAGGCGGTCTCAAGAAATGGCTGTGGCCCATGGCATGGTCCATGTCGCTCACATGCCTTACCTTCGTGTATCTGAGCTACGCCGACGCCCCCTCGCTCCTGACTGTCAACATCTGCGTATTCATCGAGCAGTTCGGCTACGGCTTTGGTTTCACCGCCTACATGCTCTATCTCATCTACTTCTCGGAAGGCACCCACAAGACAGCTCACTACGCTATCTGTACCGGTTTCATGGCCCTCGGCATGATGCTGCCCGGCATGGCTGCGGGATGGCTTCAGGACACAATCGGCTACCGCCACTTCTTTATCTGGACAATGATTTGCTGCGCCGCTACAATCGGCGTGTGCGGATTCCTTAAGATTGACCCTAATTTCGGACGCAAAACAGAATGAAACGACTGATATTTTCCATAGCGGCCATAGCCGCGATAATTTTCGGCGCGGATGCACGCGTCAAGCCCGGCGTGGAAGTTCTCCGCGACGGCGGTTTTGAAGCCCTCAAAGGCAAACGTGTGGGCCTTATCACAAATCCCACCGGAGTGGACAACAATCTCCGCTCGACAATCGACATCCTTCACGAAGCTCCCGGCGTGAAACTCACCGGCCTCTATGCTCCCGAGCATGGCGTGCGTGGCGATGTGCATGCAGGCGACCATGTCGACAACATGACCGACCCCGCCACCGGAGTGCCCGTCTACTCGATCTACGGCAAAACCCGCAAGCCCACCCCCGAAATGCTCAAGGATGTAGATGTGCTCGTCTACGACATTCAGGACAACGGCTGCCGCTCGTTCACCTTCATTTCCACAATGGGACTTGCAATGGAAGCCTGCGCCGAACTCGGCAAGGAATTTGTTGTGCTCGACCGCCCCAACCCCGTTGGCGGCAACAAGGTCGAGGGTAATCTTACCGAAGAGGACTGCGTTTCGTTCGTGAGCCAGTTCCCCATCCCCTACCTCTATGGTCTCACCCCCGGCGAGTTGGCGATGTACCTCAACGATGAAGGCCTCATCGGCGACGGCAAGAAAGTGAAGCTCACCGTTGTGCCTATGGAAGGCTGGACCCGCGACATGGATTTCCGCGAGACGGAAATGCCCTGGGTTCTTCCTTCGCCTCATATCCCCACTCCCGAATCGTCAATCTACTACCCCATGTCGGGAATCGTTGGCGAACTCAACTTCATGAATATCGGCGTGGGCTATACCGAGCCTTTCAAGCTCTTCTGCGGCCCCTGGATTGACGCCGAGGAACTCGCACGCCGTCTCAATGGCCGCCAGCTTCCCGGACTCATGTTCCGTCCCATCCACATCAAGCCTTTTTACAGCATGTACAAAGGTGAGAACATCCAGGGCGTCGAGGTCTTCGTGACCGACGTACAGGCCGCTCCGCTCTCGCTCACCCAGTTCTACGTGATGGAGGAACTTGCCGACATGTACCCCGACAGCAAGCCTTTCGACAAAGCCGACCCCAAGCGTTTCAGCATGTTCGACAAGGTTGTTGGCAGCAAGGAAATCCGCAAGCGTTTCACCACCAACCACAAGGTTGCCGACATCGAGGACTATTGGAACAAAGACGTTGAAAGTTTCAAGGCCGCGACCGAAAAATACAAAATCTACAAGTAATCTCCCCCACGTCAATGGACGCAAACGAACAGGTTTATAAAGATTTCATCAATGGCATCAGCAATCTGATACCCCGTGACCGGATTTACACCGATGCCCTCAGGCTTCTTGCCTGGGGCACCGATGCCGGATTCTACCGCATGCTCCCGAAAGTTGTTGTCAGGGTGCGCGACGAAAAAGAGGTATCGGCGGTTCTATCCAAGGCTTCCACAATGGGACTCCCTGTGACATTCCGTGCCGCAGGAACGAGTCTGTCCGGGCAGGCCATTTCCGACTCCATACTTGTTGTGGCCGGAAAGTATTGGGAGAAATACCGCATCAACGATCCTGAAGCCCACACGATATCCCTCCAGCCCGGTATAATCGGCGAGCGCGTGAATCAGATTCTCGCTCCCTACCGCCGCGTATTTCCGCCGGACCCGGCTTCCAAGAAGTCGGCCATGGTGGGAGGCATTGTGATGAACAACGCATCCGGCATGAAATGCGGCACACATGCCAACAGCGACCGCGTGCTCCGCTCGGCTCGCCTGATTCTTGCCGACGGCACCGTTCTCGACACCGCCGATGCCACATCACGTGAGGAATTCCGCCGCACCCACGCAGCACTTATCGAGGAAATCGAAATGATACGCAAGGAGATTCTCGACGACGTCGAGCTTTCCGACCGCATCCGCCGCAAATATTCCATCAAGGATGTGACCGGACTGAACCTGCGCCCGTTTGTAGCCTACGATGACCCGTTCGACATCATAGCCCACTGTCTCGTGGGCAGCGAGGGCACACTCGCGTTCATGAGCGAAGTCACGGTTGAGACCGCACCCCACGAGCCATATTCGGCCAGTGCCATGCTCTATTTCTCCGACATGTCGGAAGCATGCCGCGCAGTGGTTGCGATGAAGAAAAACGCTCCCATACAGGCCTGCGAGCTGCTTGACCGCAAATCGCTCGAATCTGTCAACGACACCACCGGAAACGGACTTACCGCCCTGCTGCTCCAGACCGAGGCGCAGACCGAGAAGGAGCTGAACGATAATATTGAGAAAACACTTGAAGTGCTCAAGGACTTCAAGATGTACACCCCCGCACGCTTCTCGACCGACCCGGAGGAAGTGGCCCGCTGGTGGCTCATCCGCTCCGGCGTGTTCCCTGCCGTGGGAGGCACACGCAAGCCCGGCACGACTGCCTTGATTGAAGACATAGCTTTCCATATCGAAGACCTGCCTAAGGCCACAGTGGAACTTGCCGCACTGCTTGAGGAAAGCGGATATGACGATGCGTGCATCTACGGCCACGCGCTCGAAGGCAACTACCACTTCGTCATAGCCCAGTCGTTCGAGACGGAGGAAGATATCGAGAAGTACAAGAACCTGATGCGACGCATCGAGGAACTCGTAATCGGCAAATACGACGGTTCGCTCAAAGCTGAACACGGCACAGGCCGAAACATGGCGCCTTTCGTAGCCGCTGAATGGGGCGAGAAAGCGTTCGGAATAATGAAACGCATCAAGAGAATATTCGACCCCGGAAACATCCTCAACCCCGGAGTGATATTCAACGACGACCCCGATTGCTACATCCGTGGCATGAAACCCCTGCCGCTCACCGACCCCAAGGTTGACAAATGTATCGAATGTGGATTCTGCGAGGTAAATTGCGTGAGCTGTGGACTTACCCTGTCGGCACGCCAGCGCATCGTTGTCCAGCGTGAGATTTCGCGTCTGCGCCGCAGCGGCGACAATCCCGCACGCCTTGCCGAGCTCGAAAAAGGATTCCGCTATCTCGGAAGCGAAACCTGTGCGGGCGACGGCCTGTGCAGCACATCCTGCCCGATGAAAATCAATACAGGCGACCTCATCCACGATGTTCGCGAGACCTACATTCCCAAAGGTTCCGCAGGATATAAAGCCGGAGAATGGGCCGCCGCCCACCTCAAAGGCATCAGCTCGGGATTGCGCGTGATGCTCGGTGCCGCAGGAGTGGCACGCGACATCATAGGCGAGCGTGGAGTCAATATCATCGGCCCCGCACTTCACAAAGCGGGATTACCGCTCTGGACTCCGGCGCTGCCCCTGCCCTACTCTCCCAAGCATCTTGTAAAGGAAGTTAGGGAGTCGGAAAAGACAGCGCCCGAAAGCAAGAAAATAGTTTACTTCCCGTCGTGCATCAACCGCACAATGGGCGTGAGCAAGGAAAAGGATGCCAAGACAGAGCCTCTGTCCGATGTGTTCGTGCGCCTTTGCAAGAAAGCAGGCTACGAAATCATCTTCCCCGAGGGAATGGACAATCTGTGCTGCGGCATGATCTGGGAAAGCAAAGGCATGCCCGAGATTGCCGACAGCAAGACCCGCGAGCTTGAGGCCGCTTTGGCCGTGGCATCGCAAGGCGGCAAATATCCGGTTGTGTGCGACCAGAGCCCGTGTCTTTTCCGCATGCGCAGGATGATAAAATCAATGCAGCTTTACGAACCTGCCGAATTTATCCACGATTTCCTTGCCAAAGACCTCGTGTTCCACAAGACCGACACCCCGGTGGCCGTGCATGTGACATGTTCGACCCGACGCATGGGACATGCCGACAAGATTGTGGCCGTGGCGGCAATGTGCTCGAGCAACGTCACGGTACCCGCCGAAGTCGGATGCTGCGGATTTGCCGGAGACAAGGGTTTCACCGTACCCGAACTCAATAGCTGGGGACTTCGCAAACTTCGTCCCGCGCTCGAGGCGGCAGGAGTGAAAGCCGGTTACTCCAACTCGCGCACATGCGAGATCGGACTGACGGTCAACGGAGGTATTCCTTACAAGTCAATCGTATATCTGGTTGACGAATGTACGAGCAAAAAATAAACCAACATACACAATTCAGCGATGGATCAATCTAAACAGAAACCCAAACGACTTCTTGCCCTGGACGTGCTGCGTGGCATCACCGTGGCAGGCATGATTCTGGTAAACAATCCGGGATCGTGGGGGTCGATTTACGCGCCTCTGCGCCATGCCGAGTGGCACGGTCTCACGCCAACCGATCTCGTATTTCCTTTCTTCATGTTCATCATGGGAGTATCGACTTATTTCTCCCTCAGGAAATATGAATTCAAACTTACGGCCGATTGCCTTTTCAAAATCGTGAAACGCACGATACTGATATTCCTCATCGGTATTTTCCTGGCCTGGTTCGGCCTGTTCTTCCGCGGAGTCATGACCGACGTAACCCTCTGGGATGCCGTCTTCAACTTCAACCACATCCGTATTCTCGGCGTAATGCCCCGTCTGGCGTTGTGCTACGGAGCCGGTGCAATAATCGCGCTGCTATGTGGAAAGCGCGGATTGCCTTGGGCTGTTGCCGGACTGCTGGTGATATATTCGCTGCTGCTGATTTTCGGCAACGGATTCGCCTTCGCCGATACCAACATCATCGCAATCGTCGATAACAAGGTGCTCGGCCCCGACCACATGTACACTGACATCGTTGGCGGAGAAAGACTCAAATTCGACCCGGAAGGACTGCTGAGCACATTGCCATCCATAGCCCACATGCTCATCGGATTCATCTGCGGAGGACTGATTATGAAAACCCGCGACAACAACATGCGCATCAATTCCCTGTTTATCATCGGTACAATCCTCACTTTCGCAGGCTTCCTGCTCGACTACGGCATGCCCATCAACAAAAAAATCTGGTCGCCCACATTCGTGCTCACCACCTGCGGCCTTGCATCGAGCTTCCTCGGACTTCTGATTTGGATTATCGACATCAAGGGTCATGCACGTTGGAGCCGTTTCTTTGAAGTGTTCGGCATCAATCCGCTCTTCCTCTTCTGCCTTTCGGGAATCCTGGCAACCGTAATTGGACTTGTCAAATTCCCTTATGCAGCCGCCGAGGCCGGAGTTATTTCCATCAAGAACTGGGTGTACCAGATGTTCCTCATGCCAATCTGCTGCGACGACGCCACTTTGGCTTCCCTGATATTCGCACTGCTTTTCGTACTCCTTAACTGGTGCGTGGGTTATGTGCTTTATAAAAAGAAAATTTACATCAAGATATGATACTTATAGCTGACTGCGGAAGCACCAAGATTGACTGGTGTCTTCTCAACAACGGAAAAGTTGAAAAACAGGTATTCACAATGGGTATGAACGCTGTCATGCTCACTGAAGAGGAAATGCGCGCACGCATCGCCGCCGAACTCATGCCCGAACTCGGCGAGCTCGCCGGAAACATTTCGGCAGTGTACTTCTACGGTGCAGGCTGCATCTCCCCCGAAGTATGCGGCAACGTAGCAAAGGCCATAAGCCACAACATAAGCTCGGCTGAGGGCAATGTACACGTCTACACCGACCTCCTTGCCGCGGCCCGCGCCCTGTGCGGCCGCAATCCCGGCATCGCATGTATTCTCGGAACGGGTGCCAACTCCTGCCAGTACGACGGCGAGAAAATCGTCAACAATGTATCTCCCCTGGGATTTATCCTCGGCGACGAGGGCAGCGGAGCCGTGCTCGGCAAGCTCTTCCTCGGCGACGTACTCAAGAAGCAGCTTCCCGCTGCCGTATGCGAGAAATTCCTTCGCGAGTACGAACTCGACCTGCTCACAATTATCCGCCGCGTCTATAAGGAGCCGCTTCCCAACCGCTTCCTCGCTTCGGTGACACCCTTCCTGAGTGCCAACATTGACGTGCCTGAAATCCGGGCAATCGTCCTCGGAGCCTTCACAGCCTTCTTCCGCCGCAACATCCTCCAGTATGAAGGATTTGCCACTACTCCCGTCAACTTCGTAGGCTCGGTGGCATATTACTTCCGCCCGGTTCTCGAAGAAGCCGCAGCGGCATGCGGATGCAGCGTGGGCACAATTCTGAAAAGCCCCATGGAAGGTCTTATCCGTTTCCATGCTTGAAAACAACTTCCGCCAACCAATCAATTTGCAATAAAAACATTTCATAAAAAATGGCATTTGTAAAAATCAGCGAGCAATCTTCGCTCTACAACGACCTCGAAAAGAAATCTGTTGGAGAAATCCTCCACGACATCAATACGGAAGACAAGAAAGTGGCCCTGGCCGTGGAAAAAGCTCTTCCCGCAATTGAAAAACTCGTTACCGAAATTGTTCCCCGCATGCAGCGCGGAGGCCGCATCTTCTACATGGGTGCAGGCACATCGGGCCGTCTGGGCGTGCTCGACGCTTCCGAAATTCCCCCGACATTCGGCATGGACCCGAGCTGGGTCATCGGACTTATCGCAGGTGGTGATACCGCCCTGCGCAATCCGGTCGAGAACGCCGAAGACAATACCGAACAGGGCTGGAAAGACCTCGAGGCTTTCGGAATCAACAAGAATGACACCGTGATCGGTATCGCCGCTTCCGGCACTACACCTTACGTAATCGGCGCCATCAAGGCATGCCGCGAACGCGGAATCCTCACTGCCGCCATCACCTCCAATCCTGACGCTCCCGTTTCGGAAGCCGCCGACATCGCAATTGAAATGATTGTAGGCCCCGAATACGTGACCGGAAGCTCTCGCATGAAATCCGGAACAGGACAGAAGATGATATGCAACATGATTACAACTTCCGTGATGATTAAGATGGGACGCGTCAAGGGCAACAAGATGGTGAACATGCAGCTCTCCAACGCCAAGCTCGTCGACCGCGGAACCCGCATGATTGTGGAAGAATTGGGTCTGCCCTACGATGAGGCTAAACGTCTTCTGCTCATGCACGGCTCGGTAAAGAAAGCCACAGATACTTACCGCGAAGGCCATAAATAACATAAAAAACTAAAGAGTCATGCGCAAATATTTTCTCGCCATCCTGCTGGCCGCGGCATCATTCGCGGCCCACGCAGTCGGAGGCTCGCCCTACGGCGCCTACTACGGTCAGCGAAACAGCCTGTTCGAAGCTCTGGGTGTTGACTCGACATCAATTGTGTTTGTCGGCAACAGCATCACCAACTTCTGCGAGTGGCACGAGCTGCTCCGCAATCCCGATGTCGTGAACCGCGGAATCGGCTCCGACATCGTTCAAGGTGTCGAGGACCGCATGACCGCGTTCACCGACGGGCAGCCTGCAAAGATTTTCCTGATGATCGGAATCAACGACGTGAGCCATGAGCTTACAGCCGATTCCATTGCCGGAGCGATTCTCCGACTCACCGAAAAAATCCACAAGGCAACGCCCCGTACGCAGATTTATCTCCAGTCGATGCTGCCGATAAACAACTCATTCGGAATGTACAAGCGTCTTGTCGGGCGCGAGCATGTTGTCCGCGACATCAATGCAATTCTTGCAGAGAAGGCAGCCGATGCAGGCGCCACATGGATCAATCTCACACCGGTGTTCGCTGATGAAAACGGAAATCTCCGTGCCGAGTTCACCAACGACGGACTGCACCTGCTCGCTCCGGGTTATTTCGCATGGCGCGATGCCCTGCAGCCCTATCTCAAGGACTGAACCGAATGACCCACGACGGCACTCAGCAACAGATTGTCGCGCTGCATAATACACGTGCACTCGTACTCGCCGGGCCGGGATGTGGCAAAACCCACATCCTTGCCCGACGAATTTTATATGCCCATTCCGAGCTCGGCGTGCCTTTCGACGACATGCTGTGCCTCACCTTTACCAACCGTGCGGCCCGCGAGATGGAAAGCCGCATCACGGCATCACTCGGTTATCGCCCGGAAGGACTCTTTACCGGGAACATCCACCGCTTCTGCCTGCGCTTCCTCAATGTCAACGGACTGTTGCCATCGGGCACGGCCATACTTGACGAGGAAGACCGCACCGCCTTCCTATCCGATGAACTCGGATTGAAACAGGTTGCCGACCGTCGCGACTTCCAACGCATCGCATGGTATCTCTACCAGACCGAAAACGGACATCCTTCCGAGCTTATCCGCCGCCCGGGCCGCTCCATAAGCGAGTTCGACATCGAGCTGGTGAAAAAATACACCGACTTCAAGGAGCTGAACGGACTCATAGATTTCGACGACATCATACTGCGCACCTACACCGCGCTCATGAGCTCGAACTATCGCGACCTCCGATTCACGTCCTACCGCTGGATTCAGGTGGACGAGGTGCAGGACATGACCCCGCTTCAGCTTGCCATCGTTGAGCGTATCACAACCGGAGGACGCACGACATCAATATTCCTTGGCGACACCCGGCAGGCAATATTCAGTTTTGCAGGCGCGGGAGGTGTGGCGCTCGACAGGTTGCGCCGCTCATGCTCGGGGCGCATATTCCACCTGCGCAAGAACTACCGCTCGCCACGCTATCTTGTGGAGCTGTGCAACGACGTTGCCCGCGGATGGCTTGGAATCAGCAATGAGGAGTATCTTCCCGAGGCCCGCAACGACATCGGCCCTGACGATGCGCTTACGGCAGCAAGCACCCACGAAGCGTCTTTCGCCGCCATCGCATCGGCCAAAGCATCGGAATGGCTCAGGCTTCACCCCGAAGAGTCGGTGGCTGTGCTGACGCGCACAAACGCAGAAGCTCTGAACGTGTCGGAATCGCTCGACATTCACGGCGTGTCGCACCTGCTGCTGTCAGGAGGCGACCTCTTCTCGAGCCCGGAGTTCAAAACCATCTACGCACATCTTGCCGTTACAGCCGACCCATTGCGGCGTAGCGAATGGGCTACACTGCTCTACCGCACCAATTCCATACGTACCCTTTCCGGCGCACGCCGGCTGATAAAAGTTCTCCGCGATGCCGCCATGTCAGGCGAGGAACTGATGTATGCGGACTGTCCCACCTCTACATCACGGCTCGTGCGCGATATGAGCGATGCAAGCCGCACGATAGCCGTAATCGACACCGAGACCACCGGACTTGACTTGTTCCGCGATGATGTAATCCAATTCTCAGCCGTCAAACTTCGTGGCGGAGTGCCCGACGAATCAAGCCGCATATCGTTCTTTATCGAATCGGAACGTCCGCTGCCGCGCATGTTGGGTGTCGACACGCCCAACCCTCTCTACGACCTGTATCCCTCAGCCAAGAAACTTACGCCCGAAGAGGGATTCGCACGCATAGCAGCGTATCTTGACGGCTGCGTAGTGGCCGGGCATAACATCGACTTCGACATACGCATAATTCAGGAAAACATACGTCGACGCACATCGCTCGCCGAGCTGCAAATCGACCGTTTCAACCGCATCGACACCCTCCGGCTCTCCCGCCTGCTCTTTCCCGGACGCCGAAGCCACACTCTCGGCTCGATGCTCGACCATCTTGAAATCGAAGGCCACAACAGCCATAACGCCGACGACGATGTTGCGGCCACGGCGGCACTTATGGCAGCACTCGTTCCAATCGCCCGACAGAAAAATCGCGCTCAATTTGAAATCCGCGAATCCGCTTCCATCCGCAGCATTGCCATGCGCTTCTCCTCGCGCTACAAACACATGTATGAGTATTCGCGCGCAATGCTGGAGCGCAACGACAAATCCTACGAAAACACACTCGCGGGCGTTATGGAAAAATCACACGGAGAATTTGTGGCCGCAGGACACATCAAGCCTGTGCGGCATATCGGTTACGTGCTCCGGCTGGTTAAGGAAGTCGTGGTAGACAATCAGCGCGAACACACGTTCCTGCAACAGCTCCAAAATCACCTCCACGACCTCCTGACCTACAACGAATCCGACCTGCTTTCCGAAGGAATCGCCGACGAACGGCTATCGGTCATGACCGTCCACAAGGCCAAAGGGCTCGAGATGGACAATGTGATTCTGTACGTTTCAGGCGAAAACCTCGGCACCACCGAAGACCGGGCGCGAGTTCTCTATGTAGGCCTATCGCGTGCCCGCAAACGCCTTATGGCAATCACCGGCCCCGAGCCCGACCCGATTTTCGCCTCCGTCATCCATCACTTCCGCCCTATTCCATTCACCGAATTCCAATCTCTCATCCGCAACCTGTTCCTTCATCGCCCGAAGTAATCCCCGTTAAAATTCCGTCAGAAAATAATCGCTCGGGAGTTTTTGTCTATTGTGATTCAATACAAAGAATTACAACTCATTTACAAGTAAACCACTATCAATCAGCATCATTCAAATAAGCGATTTTTAACGTCTCCGAACATTGAATATAATGGAAAAGGAGCTAAATTTGTACTTCATTCTGACGAATTCTGATATGCCGACATCTATTCCCCTGATAATCGAATCATTTTCAAGCAATTGCCACAAAGCCCGGACTGAGGACGACATTAAAGTCGCATCCAATATATTCTTCAACTCAATCGGTGAGACTTTAGACATAACGATATCCTCACATAATGAAATCACATCTGCCTTCGGAGGACGTGTCGACAGTATTTACAATCATATTTATGTCGAATACAAGAAGCCTGGCTATTTCAAGCAGGGAAAAGGCAAAGGAATAAATGAAGCTATATTCGGGCGCGACGAAAAGGACCACGGACTTTTCGATTATCTTGTAAATTTTGCACTTCAGGATTCCAACGGCGATAATGAAATCTTCGTTGAAGCGCTCACAAATGCAGTTGGGGTTGCCTTCGACGGTGTTAACTTTGTTTTTTGCAGATTCATACCAAGCGACAAGCGCACCAACCTGTTTCATCAAGGCAAAACAAGCGAGTTTCCTGAAAATATCCCACATGAGGCTCAGGTGGAGTTCATTCAGTCGAGTCCTTACGATTTCCAAAATGGAGTGAAGCGCATCCTGCTTTACCTTCAGTCGACAAAACGCCGCCGCCTCTCGGCCGACACCTTGTGCGCATCCTTTAATGCAGATTCTGAAATATCCAAAAACTCAATCATTTATCTGCGACAATTGCTTGAGGAGTCGCTCGGAATTAATAACCGCATCACAACCCTATACAATGAATGGGACCGTATTTTCGGAACCATATATGGCAATCAGGAATCCGATTTTGTAAAGCAGGTCTCAGCATTAAAACGCTTCTATCCATTCGAGTTCAACAACGAGGAAGATGTAAAGCGAACCCTTTTTGTTATACAGACTTATTACAGCATCCTCATCAAACTGCTGATTCAGAATCTTTTTGCAAATCTGAAGCTACCAGCACGCCGTCCCGAACCGGTAAAAGACTGTTCAGATTTAATCAAGCTCTTCTATGGGCGCAATGATGATTTCTGCAATTACATTGACAATTTTTTCGAAATACATTTTTTCGAATGGTTTACAATGGCTCAGGAATTCGACATCAACATAATCAATTCCCTGATAGAGATTCTTGACGATTTTGAAACCACAGCGAGCGTAATCAAGCCCGAGACTGTCGGGGATGTGCTGCGACAGACTTATGAGAGCCTTATGCCGCGAGACCTGCGTCATATGATGGGAGAATACTATACAGTTGACTGGCTCGCGGAATTCACTATCGAAAAATCCGGATATGACAACGGCCTGAACACCTCCGTACTTGACCCTACATGCGGCTCGGGGATATTCCTTACCCAACTCATACGTAAATACAGGAATACCTACGAACGTGAGTTGAACTACAATGAGCTGATAGGCAAGATTACAACCAATTTCGTTGGCTTCGACATAAATCCGATTGCCGTCATTCAAGCAAAGGGCAACTATATACTCTCTCTTGGCGACATCACTCAACTTGACAAAGCGATGTCAATTCCGGTGTACATGTGCGACAGCGTGCTTGTTCCCACAGTCCATGCCAAACAGAAACCCGGCGACAAGTCCATCGTCATCAATACCTCGGTAGGAGAGTTTGTGCTTCCCGTGCTCGCTTCACGAGAAGACAGCAACACTTTCCTGAAATTACTGTCACAATGTATGCTCAGCGACTACACTTGTTATGAAAATTTCCGCGAGCGCCTGTCGAATGAATACTCGATAGTGCTTGACGAAACGACCGACAGTCTTGCCCGCCGATTGTTTTCCAGATTATTAGCTCTCCATAGCGCTGGAAAAGACGGGTTCTGGCCTATTATTCTGAAAAACTCATACGCACCGCTGTTTTGCGAGCAGCAGTTTGACTACATCATAGGCAATCCGCCGTGGATTGCATGGAAAGCCATGTCTGAGAATTACCGCGCTCTGACTTTGGATATATGGCTCTCATATGGCATCTTCGAGAAATCAGCATACGACAAGATTACAAGCCACGATGATTTTGCCATGGCCGTGACTTACGTTGCCATCGACCATTATCTGAAAGAACATGGAACCGCTGCCCTTATTCTGCCTCAGACATTTGTCAAAAGCCTTAAAGGAGGCGAAGGCTTCCGCAAATTCTCTATCACCCGCGACGGCAAATCGCTGCCATTTTCTGTCACGGCCGTACATGACATGCTGAAAGTCAACCCCTTCAAGGGTATCGCAAGCAACAAGACATCAGTATATATTTTCCGAAAATCGGAAGCGATGACCTACCCGATGAAAGAGTATTATGAGTACGAACTTGTCGCGGGACGTAAGATTCATCACCTTACACCATGGAGCAGAGTAAGCGGCATACTGTTGTCGCGAAGATTATCAGCCACTCCCATAAACGATGATCCCAGAAGCCCCTGGCTTACCTTACCGGACGTCATAACGTCTGATATAAAGCATTTTCTCGGAAAATCTCCCTACGCCGGACGTAAAGGTATCGAACCTTGCGGAGCCAAAGGCATTTATCTCGTCAAGATTACAGGACGCAGACCGGGGCAATTAAAAATCTCCAACCTGATTGAACGCTCCCGACTTGAAGAAGCGAAAGAACTCGGTATCCACGAAGGCTACGTGGAAGAAGAGCATATCTACCCTCTTGTAGGTGGACGCAACATATCAAAATGGGGGTTGAAAGACTATATCTACATGCTCGTGCCGCATTACTCTACCGGAAAAGCCCAATACCGCGGAATTCCGACCGAAGACATGCAGACCAAGTATTTCCTCACTTACGACTGGCTATTTTATTTCCATGACCTGCTTGAGGCCACAAGAATACGCTCCGGTAAGTTTTTTGATATAAAACAATTTCCCTGGTACAGGCTCGACAACGTGGGCGACTATACATTCAAGCCCTACAAAGTCCTCTGGCAGGAACAGGCCAAAGCCGTGAGTTGCTGTGTGGTTTCATCAATTACTGATGATTATGTGCATGACAAAACTGTTGTAACCGATTCCAAAGTACTCTTCGTCGCATTGGATTCCGCCGAGGAAGCACATTATCTTTGTGCCGTACTCAACTCATCCACAATTGAAGAAATCATCCAGGGATATACAATTAACACAAACCGAGGTATTGACGTGGTGAAGAACATACGTATTCCTCAGTTCAATCCCGACGATGAAATTCATGTTAGATTGTCTTCACTGTCCACCCGTGCACATGAGGCTTTCTCTCAGAAAGAATTCGGAGCCATCCATGAGCTTAACGAGGAAATCAACACACTCGTTCCATTGATTTTTCATCAGCGGGAGTAACTTTTCTCAACATATGTTGAGGGATATTTTGGGAAATATATTTAAATTTGCGGCGTATTTATAATCTACTTTCTGAATGAAAAAACATATTCTTATGATGGGGCTTGGTGCGATTGCATGTTACGCACAGGCCGCCGAAGTCGCAGATTCTCTTGAGACCCAGGAGCTGCAGGAGATTGTAATCAAGGCTCCCAAAGTGATACGCAAGGCCGATATGGACGTGTATCATCCGTCGAAAAGCGCCGTGGAAAATTCAAAGAACGGCATGCAGCTGCTCAACAATCTCATGATTCCCTCACTCACCGTAAGCGATGCCCTCGGCACTATCCAGGCTGCCGGACAGTCGGTGCAGGTACGCATCAACGGTCGCACGGCATCCATCGACGAAGTCCGCGCCCTGCTGCCCGAGACCATCAAACGCGTTGAATGGATCGACAATCCCGGCCTGCGCTACAACGGCGCCAATTATGTACTCAACTTTATCGTTGCCAATCCTACTCTCGGCGGTTCGCTCATGGCTTCGGCCCGGCCTGCCCTGAATCAGAAATGGGGATTCTACATGGCCGATGTGAAGCTGAATTCCGGACGTTCGCAATGGAACCTTGGCGGAAATTTCAAACTCACCGAGGACATTAAGTCCCATCGCGAATACACGGAAACTTTCACCTTCCCCGACGGTCAAACCCTCACCCGCAACGAAACCTCGCGCGGTGGCTCGCTTGATAATTCTTTTGGATATTTCTGGGCTTCGTACAGCTATATCAAACCCGACACCACCGTATTCTACGTTCAAGCAAATGCCTCCAGGAAGTTTTCGGACCGCTTCGGCTACAACGGACTTCTATCGCTCAGCGACGGCAGCGAAGACCTCCTGCTCACCGACACTCACGGCGATAAGGGCACGACACCTCGCTTATCGGCATATTTCGAGCAGCATTTCAGCGGAAAGCAGACACTTGTTGTCGATTTCCAAGGCTCGTTCTATCTTGGAAAGACTTACTCCGACTATATCGAACAGCTGCCCGATGCCACGGATTTCCTCACCGATGTGCACACAATGATCAAGGACCGCAACCAAGCCTATGCGATTGAAGCGAACTATATCAAGAACTGGAGCAATTCGCGCCTTACCGCCGGAGCATCCTATTCGGCCAACCGCAACCGCTCGGTCTACGAGAATCTCGGTGGAGCCGTGTTCCACCAGCGTCAGGACAAGGCTTATTTCTTCGCCGAATATTTCCATCGCCTCAACAAGGTGACTCTGACCGGAGGTGTAGGTGCCCAATACACCGACTTCCTTTTCCGCGAGACACAGCAGGGAAATCATTCATGGAACTGGCGTCCGCAAGCCACAGTGACCTACGGCATAAATCAGAACCATCAGCTTCGTCTCAGTTTCCAGACATGGCAGGCAACCCCTACCTTGGCCGAATCAAACATCGCACCTCAGCAACTCGACGGATTCCAATGGCGCATAGGAAATCCGGATCTGAAAACCTCTACATCGTATATGCTCACGCTGAGATATAACTTCAACCTTCCGCGAGTCAACGGAACTTTCGGCGTGCGCGCATTCTCCAGTCCCGATGCAATCACACCTCTACTCTACTGGGACAACAACCGCCTGGTGACAACTTACGAAAACAGCAAAGGCTTGCAGAACCTTTCCTTCTTCCTCGCTCCGCAGATTGAAATCATTCCCGGATGGCTCAACGCGAGCGGCTATATCCAATACCGCGCCGAACGCATGCGCGGAACCGGCTACAAGCTCTACAACCATAACTGGAGCGGGAACGTAAACCTTCAAATCACCCACTGGGGATTTACATTGCAGGGCATGTACGTGCGCGCCCAGCACGACCTGTGGGGCGAGAAAATCAGTTGGGGCGAGAATCTTTCGGTCATCGACCTGTCATACAATCTGAAAAACTGGCAGTTCATGGCCGGAATGTTGATGCCGTTCGGAAAGTACGACCAAGGCTCAAGGATGCTCAGCAAATGGAACACCAACGAGCAACACATGCGTCTTGACATGCGCATGCCTTACATCCAGATAAGCTACAACCTGCAATGGGGACGTCAGAAACGCGGTGCCCGTAAGCTCGTCAATGCCGATGCCAACGTCGACTCCTCCACCGCCGGCGGAAGATAAATAAATCAACCAATAATAAAAACACCGCAAATCAGCTTGATAAATACACTGATTTGCGGTGTTTTTTGCGTCGGGGTGACAGGATTCGAACCTGCGACCACCTGGTCCCAAACCAGGTGCGCT
>CAJURN010000006.1:77247-111128 GCA_910589055.1 uncultured Muribaculaceae bacterium | reverse complement strand
GGCTCAAGCTCTGAATTATCCTCCGACAGATCCTCAACTGTTTCTTCAACAGATGCTTCAGGCTGTGCCGCAGGCGCTTCCTCCTCAATGGATGGTGGAGTGGCTTCTTCAACCGTTTCAGCTGTAACAATCTCTATCGGTTCTTCCGATTTTTCTTCCGCAATCTCTTCCTGCATCTGTACTTCAGGGGCAGACTCTTCAACTGCAGCAGGCGCCTCGACGGCAGAAAGCTCGTCTTCGGAAATATCATCATCAAGCTCGACGGCCTCAAACATGGCGAAAGGCTGATTGATTTCCTCAGCCACCTCGGGGTCGGGGATAAAGGCCACGGGGCTTGGAGCCAGAGGGTCGTCGGTGCGGCGGAAGGTACCTATACCCTTGACAGTCACCGTCTCGCCCGCAATAAGTTCTTTCTCAATGGTGGCGAAAAACACCTTCAGGAAGCTGCGTGCCGTAAGCGGGCTCGTGCCTGTGATTTTGGCAAGCCGCGCAATTATCTGTGATAGGGTTACAGTTTCATTCATCGCTTTTGAGATGATTTCGGAGGATATTACCGGGAACAAATTCCACCGATATTTCCGGCGGCATGAGCATGCGTTTTCCGGTGGAGAGGTCAACGCTTATTTCTTCATCGTGCTTGCTTGCGACGAAATTGCCGAAAGCGGGGATTGCTATCGTGTCAAGTTCGGCACAACTTTCACGGAGTATGATTGACAGTCCTTCCACAAGAGCGTCGATATCGCGTGGTTCGCGACCTAACTCTGTGCACAGGCTTTTTCTAAATTGCTTGTAATCCACTTTTTCAGATAAGTTTATCCTTGATTGCGTAACGAGGGCGATTCTTCACCTCATTGAATATCTTGCCCACATATTCTCCGATGATTCCGAGAGCGATAAGTATGAGACTGCCAAGGAACCATATCGACAGCATCAGCGACGACCATCCCCAGATTGAATGTCCGCTGAAGTAAGACACGAGCACCCATATAGCCACAAAAATATCGGCCAGCAGGAGCACACATCCCACAAAGAAAATGAGACGCATGGGCTGCGCTGTAAACGACGTGATGCCGTCGATACTGAAAGCCAGCATTTTAGTGAACGGATACTTCGTTTCTCCGGCAAGACGCTCGGTACGAGGATAGGTCACGATTGCCGAATCAAGTCCGATATGAGGGAAAATTCCGCGCAGGAAGAGGTTTTTTTCAGGATATTCGCTCAGCAGGTCAAGCGCGCGCAGACTCATAAGTCTGAATTCAGAATGATCGTATATTGTTTCCAGTCCGAGCGACTTCTGCACACGGTAGAAGCAATGAGCCGAATTGCGCTTGAACCAAGTGTCGGAACTCCGGTCGGAGCGCACGCCGTACACAATGTCCTTGCCTTCGAGATAGAGCTGCATCATGTCGACAATCTTTTCGGGTGGATCCTGAAGGTCGACATCTATCGTCACAGCCACATCGCAGGTCTCGCGGGCAGCCATCAATCCGGCAAGGAGCGCGTTCTGCTGCCCGCGGTTGTGGGCGAGCGAGATTCCTTTGACCCGATTGTCGGCGCGGTGCATTTCCTCGATAATCTCCCATGTGCGGTCGCGGCTTCCATCATTGCTCATCAGCAGATAGCTCTGCGGTGAAGCCATTCCCGACTCCCTGAGCCGGTCGAGCAACTGAAGAAGCACGGGCACGCTTATAGGGAGCACGGCCTCCTCGTTATAGCACGGTATCACGATGGCGAGCACGGGCGCGTCGCCTCCATGTACAAATTCAGTGCGCCGGAAGTCTTTCGCGGCCGGGGTAGGATTGTCGGAAGTCATGGTTGTAGAGAAAGAGGGTAAGAAAGACCGCGGACAGGTTTGACAGCCTGAGTCCGCGGTCTCATATATTGGATGTATTAATAATTTCGTGCAATGATTACGCGGCGGGCCGAAGGCTTGCCTGTCACCATGCAGACACCCGGGGTGTCGTCGCCGTCAAGAGGAATACAGCGTATTGTAGCCTTTGTCTCGTCCTTGATGCGTTCTTCGGTCTCGGTTGTGCCGTCCCAATGGCAGAGGAAGAAACCTCCGTCTTCGATTTTTTCCTTGAATTCCTCGTAGGAGTCGCACACATAAGTCTTTTCCTCGCGGGTCTTGAGAGCCTTGTTGTAGATATTCTGCTGAATTTCTTCAAGGAGAGTATTGACATAGTCGGCGATTCCGGCAAGGGGAGCGGTTTCTTTCTCGAGGGTGTCGCGGCGCATAACCTCAACAGTACCGTTTTCGAGGTCGCGGGCACCGAGCACAAGACGTACGGGCACACCCTTGAGCTCATAATCGGCGAATTTGAATCCGGGACGCTTGTTATCTGCATCATCGTACTTCACGGAAATTCCGAGCTCACGCAGACGCTCGATGATGGGAAGCACCTTGTCGGTGATGGCGGCAAGCTGCTCGGCGTTCTTGGAGATTGGAATAATCACAACCTGTATAGGAGCCAGATGAGGAGGAAGCACAAGGCCGTTGTCGTCGGAGTGGGTCATGATGAGCGCACCCATAAGACGGGTGGACACGCCCCAGGAGTTGGCCCATACGTATTCGGGCTTGTTGTCCTTGTTGGCGAAAGTCACATCGAAAGCCTTTGCGAAATTCTGTCCGAGGTTGTGGGATGTACCCGACTGGAGAGCCTTTCCGTCCTGCATCATCGCCTCGATGGTGTAGGTGTTCAAAGCTCCGGCGAAGCGTTCGTTCGCGGTCTTCACACCCTTGATTACGGGCATTGCCATGTACTTCTCGGCAAATTCGGCGTAAAGATTAATCATCTGTACCGTGCGAGCTTCCGATTCCTCGGCGGTAGCATGGGCGCAGTGGCCTTCCTGCCAAAGGAATTCAGCAGTGCGGAGGAACATGCGCGTACGCATTTCCCAACGCATCACGTTTGCCCACTGGTTGCAAAGCACGGGCAGGTCGCGGTAGGAATGAATCCAGTTCTTGTAAGTGCCCCAGATGATTGTCTCGGAAGTAGGCCGGATGATAAGTTCTTCCTCAAGGCGAGCCTCGGGGTCAACCACCACACCCTTTCCTTCGGGGTCGTTTTTGAGGCGGTAGTGAGTCACTACGGCACATTCCTTAGCGAAGCCTTCAACGTGTTCGGCCTCGCGGCAGAGATATGATTTCGGGATAAGCAGGGGGAAGTAGGCGTTCTGCACACCGGTTTCCTTGAACATGCGGTCAAGGGTCTGCTGCATCTTCTCCCAGATGGCGTAGCCGTAAGGTTTGATTACCATACAGCCGCGCACGGCCGACTGTTCGGCGAGATCGGCCTTCACCACAAGCTCGTTGTACCACTGCGAGTAGTTTTCGCTGCGCTTTGTGAGATTCTTAAGTTCGATTGCCATGTCGGTTATTTATTAGAAAGGAAATTCTTCTTCGTCGGAGGGGTTCGCTACAACAGGGGGAGGAGGAACGGCTGCACCACCCTGGAAGGGAGTTGCCTGAGCCTGGGGTGCGGCTGCGACGGGCTGCTCAACCTCGGCTTTCCATGCGCGGATGTCGGTGTACCAGCGGCCGTTGAATTCGCGGGATTCGATGTCGAAGCTCACGGTTGCGGTCTGACCGACGGAGAGAACGATTTTGTCGGCGTTGTCACCGAAGCAGGTGAAATGCACCTTGCGGGGGAAAGCGCCGTCGATTGTTTCGAGGATGTATTCTTTCTTTTTCCAGGGATTGCCGGATTTGGACACGCCCGACACTTCCGGAAGAGCCTGAATGATTTTGCCTTTGATTTCCATTGAGTTGGATTATTTATTGTGGTAATGATTAATACTTTTTCGGTTTGAACTACAAAGGTAGCAATTTATTTCCGGTCGGCAATAAAAAATTTATTCCTTGCGCTCGACAAGATGCTTGTTCTCGCACATGACAGCACGTGCCGGAAAACGGTCGAGCATGTTGAGGTTGTGGGTGGCTACAATCACCGCTGCGGCTCCGCTGCGCGCTATACCGTAGAGATGGCCCATGATTTGCTCACCCGTCTCAGGGTCAAGATTGCCTGTGGGTTCGTCGGCCACGATAAGCTGGGGCTCATTGAGCAGGGCGCGGGCTATGACTATGCGCTGCTGCTCGCCGCCCGACAGCTCGTGAGGCATCTTGTAGGCTTTCGTCACCATTCCAACCTGACGGAGCACCTTGTCGATGCGCTCCTCCTTGGCATCACGGTCTTTCCATCCGGTCGCATCGAGCACAAACTCCAGATTGGCATACACGGTGCGGTCGGTCAGAAGCTGGAAATCCTGAAACACGATTCCGACCTTACGCCGCAAGGTCGGAATGTCACGCTTGCGGATGTTACACAGGTCGTAATCAAAGATACGGGCCTGCCCGGCAAATACCGGCACCTCGGCGTACAGCGATTTCAGCAAGGACGTCTTGCCACTGCCCACCTTGCCTACAAGATACACAAATTCCCCGGGGGCAATGGAGAAATCCACATCCTTGAGCACGACATGCTCGTGGCGGTGAAGCTCCACTCCGCGGTATTCAATTATGCTGGATTCACTTTCTGACATATGGAAATAATCACGGGTTAGCGGTTTTTGCGCAAAGATAGCATTTTTTTCTTCTAAAGCGGATGCTTGTGCCATCTTTTTTTCGTATCTTCGCAAGCGATTATCATGGCACGCAGAAATTTCACAACAATCCTACTGGCTCTGCTGACATCATTTGTGATGATGTCGGCCATCTATGTACAGTACGGCCACCATCACCACCACAATTTCTGCTCCGTACATCATCATTCATACGAAGGATTCTGTCTCGGCCACAGATGTGACGAGACCCCTTCCGGCACCACCGGCCACGAGGCCGCCAACGATGGATGCGGGCTGCACCTGAGCGATTTCGACACACGTGATGTCTGCTTTCAGGCCTCGGTGCCGACGTTTAACCTGCCGTGGTTTCTTTGCGAATTTATCAGCTACCGGCTTATCCGGGAGCCTGATTTAAGTTCCGTAGGGATATATTTCCCTCCATGCACAATTGATTTTTCTTCCGGCTTCGTAGTCGCGGCCGGACTCCGCGGTCCTCCGCAATCTTGAATTGAACAGCCTTGACACTCTCCGTTTCCGGTGTCAAGGTATCATAGATTTCCCACCGAATTTTATAATTGACATGCAAAATTATGTAATGCCACTTCCGGAGCATACACATACCTTTGCATCACAAATTGTTTTCCCAATAAATCTATCAATTCAAGATGACTAAAAAATTCTTTATCACCCTTGCAACAGGATTTTTTACCACGGCCTGTATCATGCTGTCAGGATGCTCCAAAAGCTCTCCCGACGAACTGAGCCACGCCGGACACAATCACAATCATCCTGAAGGCCACATACATGGCAACGATTCCCATGAAGAAGGAGAAGGCTCCGGCATAATCATGCTCCACGCAGCGGAAGCCGAACGCTTCGGTGTCAAGGCCGACACATTGCGCCCCGGAGGATTCTCCGACGGTATCCGCGCAACAGGCCGGGTGCTTGCCGGAGCGACAGACGCCGCAGTAGTGGCCGCCCCCACCTCCGGAATAGTACATTTCCCGGCATCTGTAAGTGCCGGAGCACAGGTGCATGCCGGAGCTGTGATCGCTACTGTTGAGGCCGGAAAAACTTCCGGCGGCAACCCTGATGTGGCCGCACGTGCAGCCCTCGAAGCCGCCAAACGCGAGCTCGACCGGCTCAAACCTCTCTACGCCGAAAAGCTCGTCACAGCTTCCGACTATAACGCAGCCCTGGCTGCCTACGAGCAGGCAAAGGCCGCCGTGAGCGCCACAGCCCTGTCGGGCCGTGCCACCGCACCGGTGAGCGGCATCGTCACATCCATTGATGTGGCTCAAGGACAATATGTGGAAGCCGGTACGCCCATCGCAAGCATATCGAAAGGCCGGAGCCTGACACTGAGAATCGACGTACCGCAGAAGTTTTTCCGCGAGATTTCCTCCATCTCAGGCGCACGTCTCCACTTCCCCTATATGGATGCTGATGAGACTGTCGACATCGCCGAACTCGGCGGCAAATGCACCGGAAACACCTCAGTGGCACCGACCGGTAGCACCGGAGCATATATACCCGTATATTTCACCGTGGTGAACGACGGACGCATACTCCCCGAGAGCAGTTTCGACGCCTACCTCACTGGTGCATCGCGCCAGGGGGTCATATCCGTTCCCCGCACAGCACTTTCCGAGCAGCAGGGAAATTTCTTCGTGTATGAAAAACTTGACGACGATTGCTACCGCAAGCTCCCCGTTGTCACCGGCAATACCGACGGACAATCGGTGGAAATAGTCTCAGGTCTGTCATCGGGGCAAGTAATTGTTACCGAAGGTGCCGTGACCGTACGTCTTGCCGAAGGTGCTGCCGTTGCGCCCGAAGGCCATTCCCACAACCACTAAACCGGACACAGATATGCTGAACAAGATTATCAAGGCGTCGCTCGACAACCGTCTTGTCGTTGTGGCGCTGTCGGTTCTGGTTCTTGTGGCCGGATGCCTGACACTCATGCGTATGGACGTGGATATTTTCCCCGACCTCAACGCACCCACGGTTGTGGTGATGACCGAGGCTCCCGGACTGGCTCCGGAAGAAATAGAGACTGTCGTCACTTACCCCGTCGAGACGGCAATGAACGGCGCCACGGGAGTGCGCCGCGTGCGCTCAAGCTCCACAACAGGTTTCTCGGTGGTATGGGTTGAGTTCGACTGGGACACCGACATTTATCTCGCACGCCAGATTGTGGCCGAACGTCTCGATAACGTTGCCGACCAACTTCCCGACAACGTTTCTAAGCCTGTAATGGGACCGCAGTCGTCGATTCTCGGAGAGACAATGATAATAGGCCTTACAGCCGACAGCACTTCCCTGATCGAGTTGCGCCGCATTGCCGACAAAGTGATTGCTCCGCGTCTTCTCGCCATGGGCGGAGTGTCGCAGGTGAGCGTCATTGGCGGGGAGGCTCCCGAGTTCCAGATACGCTTCAATCCTGAGAAGATGCAGCGCCTGGGCGTGTCACTTTCCGAAGTGATGGAAGCCGCGCAGGGCGTCAACGACAACTCTGCCGGAGGTATCATCTACGACTTCGGAAATGAATACATCGTCAAGGGAGCGGTGAACACATCCGACCTTGACGAAATTGGCGCGGCCGTGGTGCGCGGCGGCACAAGTCCCGGCGACATAGTCACACTTGCCGACATTGCCGAAATCAGCGTTGGCGGACGTAAGCCCTTGCTCGGACTTGCATCTGTGGACATGAAGCCCGCCGTTATCATGACCGTCACGAAACAACCCGCAAAGGGCACTCTCGGACTCACGGAGGCAATTGACGATGAACTCGCGGCCATAGCGCCATCACTCCCGTCGGACGTGCATGTCAATTCGCAGATATTCCGCCAGAGCGACTTCATCGACGCCTCCGTGTCGAACCTCGGCGAAGCTCTGTTCGAAGGCGCACTGTTCGTGATTATCATTCTTTTCATCTTCCTGATGAACATCCGCACCACCGTAATTTCCGTTGTGGCGCTTCCGCTTTCGATTATCGTTACCGTGCTGGTGCTCCATGCTCTCGGAATCACCATCAACACAATGAGTCTCGGCGGCATAGCAATCGCGATAGGATGCCTTGTGGATGACGCCATAGTAGATGTCGAGAATGTGTACAAGCGACTGAGGATGAACCGTAACCTTCCGCCTGCCGAACGCAAGAGCACTCTCGACGTGATTTTCCACGCATCAGCCGAGGTGCGCATGCCCATCTTCAACTCCACGCTCATTATCGTTGCAGCCTTCGTTCCGCTGTTTTTCCTCACCGGAATCGAGGGTCGCATGCTCAAACCGCTTGGAGTGGCCTTCATCGTAGCTTTGGGAGCTTCAACGGTCGTGGCACTTACCGTAACTCCGGTGCTTTGCAGCTTCCTATTGGGCAACCGGAAAGAAAACGAGACGCTTTCACGCGAACCGAAACTTACCGTGTGGCTTAAAAAAGCATACACCTCCGCCCTCGGTCGTGCACTGAGCCACAAGAAGGTGCTGTTTGGCGCCACCGGAGTTCTGTTCGCAGGCGCATGCGTACTGATTTTCACCCTCGGTCGCGGATTCCTGCCGTCGTTCAACGAAGGCTCGTTCACAATCAATGTGTCCGCACTTCCGGGAATATCTCTTGAAGAGAGCGACAAAATCGGGCGCGAGGCCGAGAGAATCATCCTCGAGACTCCCGAGGTTGTAACCGTTGGCCGAAAGACAGGACGTGCCGAACTCGACGAACATTCGTTCGGGGCAAACGCTTCGGAAATCGAGGCGCCATACGTTCTTGAAAGCGGAGGACGCACCCGCAACGAAATAGCCCGTGACCTGCGCTCCCGACTCTCCGAAATTCCGGGAGTGTCGGTGGAGATAGGTCAACCGATATCGCACCGAATCGACGCCATGCTTTCGGGCACACAGTCGCAGATTGCAATAAAAGTGTTCGGCAGCGACCTCAACACCCTTTTTGCAATAGGCAAGAACATCCACTCCGTAGTCAAGGATATTGACGGAATCGTCGATGCCAACATCGAGCAGCAGGTGGAACGTCCGGAAATCGTGATACGCCCCAACCGCAGGATGCTTGCCCAATATGGCGTGAAGATGCAGGATTTCAACCGCGTGATAGCCGTTGCGCTTGCAGGAGAGAAAGTGTCGCAGGTATATGAAGGCGGCTTCTCCTACGACGTCACCCTCATCGCCGACGAAGATCACCGCTCGAGCATCGAGGACATCCGACGGCTCGCGGTAGACACTCCTGCCGGCCCTGTCACCCTCGGTACAATAGCCGACATCAGTTCCACCACCGGACCCAATACCGTCAACCGCGAGAACGTGAAGCGCCGCCTTGTAATATCGGCCAACGTCGATGGCCGCGACCTGCGTGGCGCAGTCGATGAAATCCGGACACGCATTGCTGAATCAGTACAGATGCCCGAAGGATATTACGTGAGCTACGGCGGTCAGTTCGAGAGCGAGGAAAGCGCCTCGCGCACGCTCCTGTGGACATCTTTAGGCGCTCTGTTAGTGATTTTCATGCTTCTCTACGCCGAATTCAAGCGCCTGAGTCAGGCTCTTGTAATCCTTGTAAACATGCCTCTGGCACTTATTGGCGGAGTGATGATTCTCGCTATCTGCGGCGACGACCTCAACATCCCGGCAATCATTGGTTTCATATCGCTCATGGGTATATCCACCCGCAACGGCATGCTGCTTATAACGCGCTACAACCATCTTGAAGCCGAAGGCATGCCGCTGAAAGAGAGAATCATGTACGGTTCGGCCGACCGACTGCTTCCAATCGTAATGACAGCTCTTACTTCGGCTCTCGCTCTGGTGCCGATCGCAATCAACGGCGACGAGCCGGGAAATGAAATCCAGGCCCCGATGGCACTCGTGATTCTCGGAGGACTGGTGACATCCACCGCGCTCAACATCTTTGTCGTGCCTGCTCTTTACCAAATTATCCAAAACCGTTCGAAGAAATGAAAACACCATATATCATCCTGCTCATTACAGCTGTGGCGGCGCTGATGCCCGGTACAGCCCGAGGCGGGGACAGTTTTGACAGCATAATTGACAGGATTGTCGAAAACGACCCTGCCGTGAGCGCTGTACGTGCCCGCGCCGCAGCGGAAATATCAGCATCACGGGCCGAAAACATGCTCCCCGACCCGGAAGTTGATTTCGACTACAAGTGGGGGCGCAAGGATGCCGGAAACCGTTGGGGCATATCCGTGACCCAATCTTTCGACTGGCCCGGACTTTACGGCGCACGCCGCAAGGAGATTCAACTAAAGAAAGCCATGCTTGAGAAAGAATATCTTGCAGCAGTGGCCGATGCGCGTCTGCAAGTGAAGCTCACGCTCATCGACGTCGTGAACCTCCGCCGTCAACTCGCCATGCTCAGGGAGGTCTACACCAACCTCGACAGCGTCACGACATTTCTGTCGCGCGCCTTTGAACACGGCGAGGCAACCGTGCTGATGCTCCGCAAAGCCCGTCACGACAGATATTCGGCTCAACTGCGGATTGACGACGCCGAGAGCGAACTCGACCGCTTGCGCGCATCGCTGATAGCCCTCAACGGCGGCAAGTATATCGACTTGTCCTCGGTCAAGGAATATCCTTCCGAAAAATTTCTTTCCGAGCAGGAGTACACTGAAATATTCACTTCACGCGACATGCGGCTGTCCTATGGAGAAAGCGCCCGTGAGGCGGCAGAGGCAAGCCTGAAGGTACAGAAGCTCGGGCGCCTGCCGGGCTTCACGCTGGGCTACGTCCACGAAAAGGAAGGGAGCGAACACTTCAACGGCTTCACAGCTGCGATGACACTACCCGTATGGTCGCGTAAAAATGCGGTGGATGCAGCTTCGGAAACCTTGAAGGCTTTCGCCGACGAATCGGCGGCAACACGGCTCACCATACAATCGGAAACCGTGAGCGACCATGCACTCGCCCGCAAACTCACCGAACGCATCCGCGAATACGACGATATTTTAGGCAACGACTACCCCACCCTACTTTCAAAATCATTTGCCGGGGGGCAGATCACCGTGTTCGAATACCTCAACGAAATGAACTGGTACACGGAAAGCAAACTCTCCTTCCTCGACCTCGAATACCGCCGCGCCCAAGTCCTCGCCCGTCTGAACAAGTGGGAATAAGCAAAAAATTCTAAGTCGCAATTTAGAGTCTGCGGATTTTGCCGGATGCGGTGCGGGGGAATTCCTGAATGAATTCGATGCGACGCGGAAGGCGCGGGCCTGAAATACCGATATCTTCAAGACGCCGGATAATATTTCCGGCGTCTTCTTTTTCGCCTTCGACAACCAAGACGAGGGCAGTGCCCCACTTAGTGTCAGGCCGACCGATGAGATAAAAGTTCCGTCCTGCCAATACCGGGGCATACAGCTTTTCGAGTTCCTCGGGAAAGAGCTTGATTCCGCCGGAGTTTATCACATTGTCGAAGCGCCCTTTCCAATGGAATGTCCGGCTGTCGAGCAGTTCCACAACGTCATTTGTGACAAGCCGACGAAACGAGAAATGGGGCGCCTCTACAACAAGGCAAGCGCGGTTATCGACAGAAAAACTTATTCCCGGCATGGCGCGATAGACCGCCGGTTTGCCATCCCCACTGATTTCCGATAGAGCCACATGACTGCACGTCTCCGTCATGCCGTAGCCGAGATAGGCTTTTACTCCGGTAGCGGCGATAGCAGAGGCCCGTTCGGGCGAGAGAGCCGAACCGCCCACGAGCAGATTCCGGACCTTGTCGGGGAAATCGCATCGAGCCACGAGCGCATCGACCTGCGACGGAACCACCGGCAGCAAATCCACCGCCCGGGGAAGCATATCAAGGTCAATGACATTCGATACCGGCAACTCCATCAACTGACATCCGACCTCACACGCCCGGACAATCATCATCTTTCCGGCGATATAATCTGGCGACAGCGGCAGCGCGAGCAAAGACTGCGAGCCAATTCCGAAAAATCGGTTGGTTGCTCGGGCCGAAAGCCACATGTCCTCCTTGAGAAGACGTATTTCCTTAGGCTTGCCCGTAGAGCCTGAGGTATGTGCGATTACATACGGTTCGGGCGAATTCCATTCTTCGAGAAATTCCTTTACAGTCAGCGCCATGGCAGAGAGTCAAGCATTGAACGGTCAGGTTTTATGGCCGGATTGGTGTATAAGCGCTCGCCACGGCACTGAAGCGCCGACGGAATATTATTCTCGTAAAGCTGCCCCGTGCCAAGCCCCTGCGGCATGGCGTTGCCTTTGCCTGCAAGCCAGCGGGCTATGGCTTCGAGCCCGATATCGGATTCGAGCGCCGATGTAGCCCACCATCCGATGCCGAGACTGCGCGCTGCATCAATCCAGGTGTCAGCCCCCGAGAAGCCGCCGCAGAGTGCAGGTTTCAGGATTATGTATGATGGATGGATTTGCGACAAAAGGGCGTCGGCTTCAGCTCGCGTACTCACGCCAATAAGTTCCTCGTCAAGAGCTATCGGAATAGGACTCGCGGCACATACCTTCGCCATCACCTCAGGCTGCCCGGCTTTTACAGGCTGCTCGATGGAATGGATGTCGAAGCGAGCAAGCTCATTCAGGCGCGCCAAGGCATCCGAAGGGGCGAAACTGCCGTTTGCATCCAAACGCAATTCGAGCTGCGACGGCGAAAATTCCCGGCGGATATGACGCAACAAATCAAGTTCGTCGTCGAAGCGTATGCCCCCGATTTTGAGTTTCAGCACAGAGAATCCGGCATCGAGTTTCTCGGCGATGCGGGCACTCATGGTAGCCTTGTCGCCCATCCAGATAAGCCCGTTGATACGTATTCCATCACTTCCGGAAAGCCACTCGGAACAGTCAGAAAATCCGGGCGAGGTCCATCCCTGCAAAGATGCGAGAGCCGTTTCAAATCCGAAGCGGATTGAACTGTACCGGCAGTCGAGAGCTTCGAGAGGGTGCTTGCAATAATACGACAGCAGTTCTTCGTAGTCAGGCACATCATCGGCCGAAAGCCCGCGGAACAAGGCGCACTCTCCCACTCCGCAGCGCCCAGGAAACTCGTCGGAGCTAAGGCGCACGAAGTAGGTGGGCTTTTCGGTCATGGATTCGCGCGACGTCCGGGCAAGAAATCTGAACCGTAGCCTGTAAGGCGTCCACTCTCCTTTAAGCATCAGCCCGGGAACTGAGGAAATTGGTCGAAATCCGGATCTCGCTTTTCAAGGAAAGCGTTCTTGCCTTCCTGAGCCTCGTCCATCAGATAATACATCAGCGTGGCGTCTCCGGCAAATTCCATAAGTCCGTGCTGACCGTCGAGCTCGGCATTGAGCGCGCGCTTAATCATGCGGATTGCAAACGGGCTGCGTTTCATGATTGTCTCGCACCATTCCACAACCTCATCCTCAAGACGCTCGAAAGGTACAACTTTATTAATCATCCCCATTTCGAGGGCTTCGGCGGCTGTATATTGGCGGCAGAGATACCAAATCTCGCGCGCCTTCTTCTGTCCCACGCAGCGGGCGAGGTACGATGAGCCGAATCCGGCATCGAAGCTGCCAACTTTGGGACCGGTCTGGCCGAAGCGGGCGTTTTCGGAAGCGATTGACAAGTCGCACACAACGTTGAGCACATTGCCGCCACCGATGGCATAGCCGTTTACCATTGCAATCACAGGCTTCACGATTGACCGTATAGCCTTGTGCAGGTCGAGAACGTTGAGACGCGGAGTGCCATCCTCATCGCGGTAGCCACCGGAAGTCTTGTAGTGCTGGTCGCCGCCGGAGCAGAAAGCCTTGTCGCCTGCGCCTGTGAGCACAATCACCTTCACTTCCTTATGGTCGCGGCAATAGTCCATGGCATCAAGCATCTGGGCATTTGTCTGCGGACGGAAGGCATTGTAAACTTCCGGGCGGTTGATTGTTATCTTTGCAATTCCGTTATAAAACTGGAAAAGTATATCGCTATATTCCTTGATAGTCTCCCACTTTCGGGTACAGTTCATTTCCATAAAAAACATCATTATATAATACTGCAAAAGTACAAAAAATTCATGATTTTCGAGTACATCTGCAATATCCGGAATACGTAGAAGATTAACCCTTCTTATCAAATAGTAATAAAACCGGCCTTTGTATTAAAAAACAGGATCAAAGACTTTCAGAAGACTTCTATAATCAGCAAATAGTAATAGGCTGCATATCTGCTATATCAAGTTTCACTTCCAACCCTAAGGCTTTGAAAATTCTTCTGAGAGTTGAAAGACGAAGATTCGCGCCCCGTTCAATACTGCTTATACGTGCTTTTTGGACTCCAATTCTCAAACCAAGTTCTTCCTGAGTCAAGTTCTGAGCCTCTCTAGCTTCTCGGATAGCACATCCAACAAGATAATCCTCCACCATAGATTCATATTCATCTCTGGCCGGAGTTCCTTTTCTTCCAAGAGTGGAATTGAGCGCTTCCTCCTGTGTATAAACCTTAAACTCTTTCATATATAGGAAACTCTATTTTTTATGTTCATAATACAATTTCATCAATTCTTCAGCTCTTCTGATCTCTTGCAAAGGAGTCTTTTGGGTCTTTTTAATTAATCCATGTGTTGCTATAACCATTGATTTCCTTTCTTTATCCCAAAAGGCAAACAAACGGTATGACATACCATTATATTTTGTTCTGAACTCCCAAATTTCATCATTTAACTTCTTGAATAATTCTACATCATTCTCACATCGGCTTTTGAAAATATTATATTGAATCTTTATACGTATCTTTTCTTCAAGCGAATTAATAAATTCAATAGCATCTTCAAGAAACAAAACATCAAATCGGGGTCTCAGTTCCATTTTGCAAAATTTATTTAATGCAAAAATACACAAAAGTATTCATATAACAAAACTTTGACTCATTGAGTTTACTGAAAATATTTTTTCAGGATTGTGGCGGAGGTGTCGCCGGGGGTGAGAATATTCAGGATTGCGGGAGCAGGACCGATGGCCGAAAATTCAGGCCAGAGAAGCATCAGCTCTTCCTCGGAATGAGCCTCAAAATAGCGGAATCCATACCCTGCCGCAAGTTCGCGCAGAGGAAGGCGAACGTCGCCCACAAAGTACTTTTCAAGCTCAGGCAGAGAGGATGTCGAGGAAATGAAACGGAATATTCCTCCGCCGCCGTTGTTGAGCACGGCAATTTTGAAACGCCCGTCAAGACCACCGAGAGCCAGCGCTCCCATGTCGTACTGAGCGCTCATGTCTCCGGTAACAAGCATCGTAACCACATCATCCGCTGAAGCGAAATATGCTCCCGCAGCGGTTGAGGTGGAACCGTCGATACCGCTCACACCACGATTACATTCAATACGGCCAAGATGAGAATAATCAAACAGCTGTGCATAACGTATTGCCGTGCCATTGCTGAAATGTAGATTCCAGGACTTTCCCGGACCCGATGCGAGCATGCGGGTGAGAGCGGACATGGCTTTGAAATCGCTCCATGGACAGTCGCGCTCAAACACCTGCGCAGCATGTCGTCCTTCCGCATCAAGCCTCTGCCAGCGTTCAGCGTAATCCGAGCCAACAGCATCTGAAGCATGAGCTGCAAGAGACTCAAAGAATACTTCGGCATCACATTCCACACGAGTCTCCAAAGCCTTGAAACAGTCGATGGCGCAATCGGAATGTCCCACCGATACATGCCGCAATCCGGGTATTCCACGGAGATAAGCCTTGATATGGCGCGACAGCAATGCCCCTCCGCAGGTGAGCACAATCTGCGGACGGAATTCCTCAGGAGAGCCTGTCTCGCGCAGGCGGCGCAATGTGCTGTCGATATTGAATATTACATTCGAGCCATCGGACGCACGGAGATTGGACTGCGCTTCAGCCAGCACTGCAAATCCCGGCAAGCGGGAAAGTTGGGTCAAGGCGCGGTTGAGCCTTGCGGACGGACTATGGAATCCGGCCACAATCATCACGCGTCGGCACGAAAGTATTTCCTTGAACAAATCCTCAAATCCTCCGGGAGCTATACCCGACCAAACCGGGCGCAGAGTGTTGATTTTATGACCGGAAGCAGGCGAAGCCGCCTCGAACGCACCTGTGAGCGGTTCGTCGAGCTGAATATTGATGTGAACCGGACCGCAGACTTCGCCTGTGGCGGCACTCAACGCATCATTGATTTTACGGTTGACAAACCACAGTTGCTGCTCCGAACCATCCTCTACCGGAATATCTATCCCGGCACGGGTTATCGTGGCGAGCGCTCCGGGCTGACGGATTGTCTGGCTGTCGTCCTGGTCTATCCAGCATGCGGGCCTGTCGGCCGAAATGGCAATCAGAGGCACGCGCCGATAAAAAGCCTCGGCCACTGCCGGAGCGAAATTCAACAACGCCGTACCCGATGTGCATGCCACAGCCACGGGACGCCCCGACTGCAGAGCCATACCCAGTGCCACAAACGCGGCACTGCGTTCGTCAATCACCTCGCGCAGGCGAAATCCGTGATTGCTCCGCGCAAAAGCAAGAATCAGCGGAGCGTTGCGCGAACCCGGCGCCACAACAATGTCGCGGACACCATAGAGCGAGAGAAGGTCGGCCAGAATACGGCAGGTTTGTTTGATTGTAACTTCCATAATATCTCGATTATGGTACAAAATTAGCGAAAAACGCACATTTTCGAACCATAAAATAAATATTGCGGTGCTTTTTTCGTTTAACCTTTCAGTAATAGCGCGAAAAACACTATCTTTGCCTATCGCTTGAAACATCAGGCTCAAAATAGAAATTCAAATACACCTAAAAACTATATAACCCAACTACATGAAACCTTACGTACTCGGAATTGACATCGGCGGCACCAACACCGTGTTCGGTCTCGTCGACACCCGTGGCGCAGTAATCGCCAGCAGTTCAATCAAAACCGCAAAACACGCCAAGTTTGAAGACTATATCGACGAACTCTACACCGAGGCTTCCCGCCTTATCTCCGTCAACGACGCCGAAGACAAAGTACACGGTATCGGCGTGGGCGCTCCCAACGCCAACTACTTCACAGGCATGATTGAAGACGGTGTAAACCTCCCCTGGCCCACCCCTATACCTCTTGCCCAGATGATCAGCGAAAAGTTCGGTATTCCCTGCGCCGTGACAAACGACGCCAATGCCGCCGCTATCGGTGAAATGACCTACGGCGCAGCCCGCGGTCTGAAAGACTTCATCATGATTACCCTCGGCACCGGCGTAGGCTCCGGCATCGTAATCAACGGTCAGGTAGTATACGGCCACGACGGTTTTGCAGGCGAACTCGGCCACGTGATTGTAAAACGCCACAACGGACGTCTCTGCGGATGCGGACGCACCGGCTGTCTCGAAACCTACTGCTCGGCCACCGGCGTAGCCCGCACAGCCCGCGAATTCCTCGAAATCCGCACCGAGCCTTCACTCCTTCGCAAAATCGACATCGAAGCAATCACATCCAAAGATGTATACGATGCAGCCATGAACGGCGACCAGATTGCCAAGGAAATCTTTGAATACACCGGAACAATTCTCGGCGAAGCAATGGCCGACATGACCGTGTTCTCTTCTCCCGAGGCATTTATCCTCTTCGGCGGTCTCGCCAAATCCGGCGACCTGCTCCTTAAGCCGCTCGTAAATGCCATGGACAAAAACATGCTCTCAATCTTCAAGGGCAAACCCAAAGTGCTCCTGAGCGAACTCAAGGAAGCCGATGCAGCCGTACTCGGCGCCTCCGCCCTCGGCTGGGAAGCAAAATAAGATTCTACATCCACACCATAAAAAAAGCTGCATCGACGATGCAGCTTTTTTATAACTTGAGATATGAACTCAAATCCAAGTTCCAATCTTTCAAACTAAACCTTGGCTTGCTTATTGTTTACAACCCAACGTCCGGTCTTATTAGACCCTTCGCGAGATAATAAGCCCAATTTTCGCAACTTCGCGATAATTCGATTTACCTTGCGCTCTGAATATCTCAGTTGCAAAGCTATTTTAGGTTGCGTTAGCACGGGATTGTTGGAGAGTAGATCTAAAACCATTTTTATCTCGTCATTTATCTCGCCACTTATCTCGTCATTTATCTCGTCACTTTCACCTTTGGGCTGTTCTGTCCGGCGAGAATTAGCTTTGGCAAGCGGATATGTTACGGTTGAAATGAGCAAATCACTCTCAAACTTAACATCACCGCCGGCCAATTCTTTCCATTTTACGATTTTATCAATACCATAGCCGGCATTTTCAGACAATTTAGGATGACGGAAAAATTTAATTATGCTTGGATTCCGTGGCATCGACAAGACCCTGCTACGAAACTCGGCAGCATCAAGGATGAAACGGCCGGGATTCTGCATTACAATCCTGTCTGAAAATACCCGGATGGTAGGGTGAGCAGCCGCAAAATAGTCAGAGTGGGCACAGAAATTCACAAGTCCTTCTCGCAAGCAGAACAACTGAGAATTATCTTCTGAACCGAATATATCCGGACCTTCAATATACGGAGCATCCACAAAATTGCGCAACCTGCGCATTATCAACTGAAAACTCTCCCATATATTCTCTTGCTCCGGCATACGGTAGGTATATCGTTGCGCTGCATCACTATATGAATCTCCGGGGATTTCCATATAATCGAGCCAAAAGTTCGGAAGTACCCGAAGAATGGAATCGCGTTTACCAAACATCAGTAAACTGCCGTACGACAATTTTCCAGAACCGAGAACTATGTTTATTTTCCTGCAAAAAGCCTCATCATCAAGATTGGGATAAGACAATGGGCGGTTGTAATCACGCAGATAACTGCGATAAGACGCCAACGATTCCAGATTGACATCGTCAAAACTGCTGCCACCCACTTCCATTTCTGACCGAGAGCCAAAAGCACTGTCGCGAACTATCGCATCTACCTCCATATCTGATGCGAGTACATCACCGCTACCTGTACGGATAAAAACCTCGCCCGTACTTTTGATAGCCACCGGCTTGTGTGGAGATACAGGTATCTCAAAAGCAAGAATATCCTTATCCTCAATCGTGTATCTATACGTACGGCTTGAAATGACCGCATTGAATTTGGAACGAGAACGCAAAGTAGTGATAATATCCTGTTCCATCTTCTCCATATTTTCAACACCACTCACACGATAAGTATTACCATTCTCTCCCTTCTTCTCCTTGACACCAAGAATAATCCATCCCCCGGTCGTATTTGAGAAAGCGCTCACAGTTTCCCACATGGATTTGGGGATGCCACCGGTGGCCTCCTTTACTTCGAAGTCTTCCCATTCTATATCGCCGAGTCTTTTTAACAGTTCTTCCTTAGTCATTTTTATCTCGAATTTATCTGCAAAGATATTATTTTTTTCAAACAAAACACTGATTTTCAAATATTATTACCCCCTTGCAACTGATACCGTTCAGACTGTCGCTACATGGCCGGCTCACGTTTCTTTTTTAAAGTCGCCGGAAGAAAGAAAATTTCAATTTATGAAAAACAGCACATATTCTTTTTCTGTCAACTTTTTGGATAAGAAGTGGGTTATAAATAAAACACTAATTAAGATTAAAGCGAAATTCACGATGAAACTTTTTAAGTACTTACTTGCAGCTCTGATTATGTTCAGCACAAATTTATTCGGCGACGCTTGCTCCCGCGTTGTCTACCTCGGCAAAAACAATATCGCACTGGTGGGCCGTACTCTCGACTGGCGCACACCTATCCCTACCAACATCTACGTGTATCCGGCAGGAATAAACAAACAAAGCATGCCGTCGGGTCCCATGCTCACATGGACATCAAAATACGGCTCAGTACTCGCCGTAGGATATGACGGCGGCGTCACCGAGGGAATGAACGATCAAGGTCTCGTAATGAACGGACTGTTCTGCAAAGGTTCAATCTACAAGGAAGCCACCGGCACCGACAATACCCCCGTGATGAGCCTCTCGATGATTGTAAGTTACTTCCTCGACAATTTCGCAACAGTCTATGAAGTGGAGACATGGCTCAAAGCAAACGAGTTCGGCATCTTCGGCAAGACCTTCGACGGCGGCACAGTGTCGCTGCTCCACTGGGCGCTGACCGACCGCACCGGCACAACACTGGTGATGGAATACGTCGACGGCAATCTTACATTATATAAAGGCGAACAGTACCGCGTGCTCACCAACGACCCGGCAATTCCCCAGATGACAGCCATCAACACCTACTGGGAAGGCATTGGAGGAGTGAACATGCTCCCAGGCACCGTACGCAGCGCCGACCGCTTCGTGCGTGCATCATTCTTCATCCACCATGTTCCTGACACATTTGAGTATCAGGAAGCGTTCGGAGCAATCTCAAGCGTGATGGGAACGGTTTCGGTACCCTACGGATACGAAATCGAAGGCGAGCCCAACGTATCATCAACCCAATGGACAAGCATCGCCGACCTCTTCAATGGCAAATATTACTTCCGCTTTGCCGACTCATTCGGAAACTTCTGGATTGACCTCGGACGCCTTCGCCTTAATCCCGGAGCACCAATCCTGAAGCTCGACACCTCCGACCACACGGCTATCATGGGTTGCGCCAACGACAAACTCAAAAAGACCGAAGGTTTCACCCCCATGTGGTAACTCTCCATATCCACAGTCTTACAGCCCGGAAGCCGGCATGCGAAAGCATGAGCTTCCGGGCTTCCCATTTTTGCGCATCAATTATTTTGAAAATTCAGAATTTATAAGTACTTTTGCAAGCGATTTACAGATAGACAATACTTTTTGCCATTAATCACAATCCAATAAGTACTATTTTCCAGATGAACGTTTCAGCATTTCTCGATGATCTCCGCATGAGATTTCCCAACGAACCGGAGTATCTTCAGGCTGTGGAAGAAGTTGTAAGCTCCATCGCCGACATCTATGACCGCTACCCCGCTTTCAGCAACGTCAACCTCCTTGAACGCCTGTGTATCCCCGACCGAATCATCGCTTTCCGCGTGTCCTGGGTCAACGACAAAGGCCGCGTGTGCAACAACATGGGCTACCGCGTGCAGCACAACAATGCCATTGGCCCGTACAAGGGCGGAATACGCTTCCACTCATCTGTCAACCTTTCGATTCTAAAATTCCTCGCTTTCGAACAGACATTCAAAAACTCCCTCACAACGCTCGCAATGGGCGGCGCCAAAGGTGGCAGCGACTTCTCGCCGCGCGGAAAGAGCGACATGGAAATAATGCGCTTCTGCCAGGCCTTCGTCAACGAACTGTGGCGCCAGATCGGGCCCGACACCGACGTTCCCGCAGGCGACATCGGAGTGGGAGCACGTGAAGTAGGATACATGTTCGGATGGTACAAGAAAATGACCCGTGAATTTACCGGAACATTCACCGGAAAAGGGCTCGACTTCGGCGGCTCGCTCATCCGCCCCGAAGCCACAGGCTATGGCAACGTGTACTTCCTGCTCAACATGCTCGCCACACGCGGCATAGAACTCGCCGGAAAGAAAGTTGCAATATCCGGCTCCGGAAACGTGGCGCTCTACACTGCCGAAAAACTCATATCACTCGGGGCAAAAGTAGTGTCGTTCAGCGACAGCGACGGCTCAATCGTATGCCCTGATGGTTTCACCGAAGAAGAATTCCGTGAGATTTTCGACCTCAAGACACTCTACCGCGGCCGAATCCGGGAATTTGCCGAAGCTCATCCCGAGCGCGCCACATACTACAACCGCGAACGCCCATGGCGCCACGTTGCCTGCGACATCGCAATGCCTTCGGCCACTCAGAACGAACTCGACGGTGACGACGCCCGCGCACTTCTCGCTGCCGGATGTTTTGCCGTAAGCGAAGGCGCCAACATGCCTTCTACGCCCGAAGCCATCCGTGAATTCCGGAAAGCACGCATACTCTATGCCCCCGGCAAAGCAGCCAACGCAGGTGGCGTGTCGGTGTCCGGACTCGAAATGGCTCAGAACTCCCAAAAGCTGAAATGGACTGCCGAAGAAGTTGACTCGCGGCTTAAGGAAATCATGGCCGACATCCACTCCCAGTGCGTCCAGCACGGCACAGACGAAGACGGCTACATCGACTACGTGCGCGGAGCCAACACCGCCGCCTTCCTCAAAGTAGCCCGCGCCATGATGGCCCAAGGCGTAGTGTAAGGAATTTTCCGCCATATCTCCAAGGTGTAAATACGTGTTGTCATTACATGACAATTTGACAATATGACAATAATAAAACATAGGCCGTTGGCGAAAATCAGCAAGTGATTTTCGCCAACGGCTTTTTTATCATAAATCCTCCGGGGATTCTTTCGTGATTTTGGTTGTCGTCTTAAAAATTAATTTTGGCATTGCTCTCACTTATTCGTAATTTTGCAGTATGGGAAGAATCGACCAGGAAACTGTCAACCGCATACTTGACGCCGCCGACATCGTGGATGTGGTGAGCGACTTTGTGAAACTCCGCCGTTCGGGAGCCAACTATAAGGGTCTGTGCCCTTTCCACGACGAGCGCACCCCGTCGTTCTCGGTCAACAAGGCCCGCAACATCTGCAAGTGTTTCAGCTGCGGCAAAGGCGGCTCACCTGTCAATTTCATAATGGAGCATGAGCAGCTTTCATATCAGGAGGCTCTGCGCTACCTTGCCCGGAAATACAACATTGAGATTGTAGAACACGAACTTACCGACGACGAGCGCCGCGCCGCATCCGACCGCGAGGCCATGCTTGGCGTGAACGAGTTTGCTCTGTCCCGCTTCGAACACAATCTTACCGAGACCGACGAAGGCCGCAACATTGCCCTGGCCTACTTCCGCCACCGTGGCATAAGCGATGCCATGATAAAGCGCTTCCACCTCGGATATTCGCTTGAGAAATCAACGGCACTCTATTCCGAAGCACTCGCGAAAGGCTATCAGGAGAAGTATCTCGTCGACACGGGTCTTTGCATCCGTTCCGACCGCGGAGGCGCCTACGACCGCTTCAAGAGCCGCGTGATGTTCCCGATCCACAGCGTATCGGGCCGCGTAGTGGGGTTCGGCGGACGTACGATGCGTTCCGACAAAACCATCGCGAAATACGTCAACTCCCCCGAGTCGATTATCTATGTAAAAAACCGTGAGCTATACGGTCTCTACCAGGCCAAAAGCGCCATTGCAAAAAAAGACAAGTGCATACTTGTCGAGGGCTACATGGACGTGATTTCGATGCATCAGGCCGGAGTGGAAAACGTGGTGGCATCATCGGGAACATCGCTCACGCAGGGACAGATACGCGCCATAAGCCGTTTCAGTCAGAATATCACTGTTATCTACGACTCCGACGCCGCCGGCATCAAGGCATCCCTCCGCGGTATCAACCTGCTACTTGCCGAGGGACTGAGCGTGAAAGTGCTTCTGCTGCCCGATGGCGACGACCCCGACTCATTCGCCCAGTCGCACACCTCCGTCGAGGTGGAGGAATACCTCAAAGAACACGAGCAGGACATCATCGCCTTCATGACCCGCATACTCATGAAGGACGTGGCTGCCAATGACCCAATCGCCCGCGCAAAAGTAATCAACACCATCCTTCGAAGCGTTGGAATGGTGACCGATGGTGTGACGCGCTCGATGTACGTTGCCGAATGTGCGCGCACGCTCGGTCTAAGCGAGGAAGTAATCATACTCCAGCTCAAAAAGATCATGGCCGCGCGCGTCGAGGAACTTGAAACCGAGGCTCGTCGCGAAGCCGCGCGCAAGTCGATTTCCGACATTCCCGAAACCGATGCTCCCCAAGACCCGACGGCAAACACATCCGAAGCCACCGTCCCCGCCACTCAGACAAGCCCTCAGGAGTCGGCTGCTCCCGATGTGCCGCTGCTCAATCTCACCACCAACAAGCTCCGCCCCTACGAGCGCGTGCTTGCCTGCTACGTTGCCCGGTACGGACTTTCCTACCTGTGCGACATCGCGCAGCCCGACGGCAACGCACACCCGGCAACAGTGGTGGAATACATTCTCGCCGACCTCGGCAATGACGAAATCACATTTACCGACCCCGTGCTGCGGCGCACCGTGGAAGCCGTGGAAGCCATGCGCACAAGCTCATGGCCCGGCGACAGATTGAAATTCATTGAGGAAGCGCAACAGATGAGGCTTCAGGAAATTGCCGATGGGCGCGACCAGATACGCGCCACCGCCCGGGACGTTGCCGAAATTGAGAACAAGGATGCCGAACTCATCAGGCATTGCGATGCCCGCTACAACGCGCGCCTGCTCGACTTCGACATCACCTACGCTCAGCGCCGCCTCGTGTCCGACCCGGACAACGACATCCGCACCGCCGCAACCGACCTCATCAGCGAACGATACACCCTGAGCAAAATACACACGAAATTCGCTCACGTCGAGACCGAGCAGGAGCAGCTGCCAACCCTCGTACCCAGGGCTATCTACGAACTCAAATCGGCCATCCTGGCAGCCTACATCGACGAGCTTAACCGCAAGCTCGCGGCAACCGACATCTCCGACACCGTTGCTTACAGCAATATCCTGCGGGAAATCGTGGACTACCAGCGCATCCAGCAGGACTTCGCGCGCTCCATGGGCGAGCGCATAATCCTGCCGAGGAAGTGATTTGTCATGTCGGCCGAAATTTCGTAACTTTGCAGCATATTCATCCATCACATATAAAAATCTTTACATCGTGGCAAAAATCGGATCTGTAATGACCCCCGTGGGACGAAAAGCCCTGCTCTTAGGCAGCGGTGAGTTAGGAAAAGAAGTGGCAATGGAACTTCAGCGCATGGGCGTGGAAGTGGTTGCCTGCGACAAATATCCCAACGCTCCGGCAATGCAGGTGGCCCACCGCAGCTATGTCTACAACATGCTTGACGGCGACACCCTGCGCAAAGTGGCCGAGACTGAAAAACCCGACCATATCATTCCCGAAATCGAAGCGATAGCTACCGACAAGCTCGTGGAACTCGAGGCAGAAGGGTTCAACGTGACCCCAACGGCACGTGCTGCCCGCCTGACAATGAATCGCGAAGGCATCCGCCGCCTTGCAGCCGAAGAACTCGGACTTCCCACCTCCACATATAAATTCGCATCCGACTACGACGAATTCAAGGCCGCTGTGGCCGAAATCGGATTCCCGTGTATCGTGAAGCCCGTGATGAGCTCGTCGGGCCACGGTCAGTCCATGCTCCGCTCCGAATCCGATGTTGATGCGGCATGGCATGAAGCACAGGAAGGCGGACGTGCGGGAGCCGGACGCGTGATTGTGGAAGGCTTCGTTGATTTCGACTATGAAATCACTCTGCTCACCGTGCGCAGCCTTTCAGGAACAGTCTACTGCGAACCCGTGGGCCACATCCAGGTCAACGGCGACTACCGCGAATCCTGGCAGCCCCAGGCCATGAGTCCCAAAGCGCTTGAAAATGCCAAGACAATAGCCAAGGCCATCACCGATGCTCTCGGTGGCTACGGCATCTTCGGCGTAGAGCTCTTTGTTAAAGGCGACGACGTGATTTTCAGCGAAGTGTCGCCACGCCCCCACGACACCGGCATGGTGACGATGATTTCCCAGGACATGAGCGAGTTTGCCCTGCATGCCCGCGCGCTGCTCGGACTTCCCGTGCCTGCGATACGCTTCCTCGGCCCATCGGCTTCGATGGCAATCGTGGTTGAAGGCGATACCGACAAAATCGAAATGGACAATCTCGAGAAAGTACTTGCCGAACCGGGCGTTCAGATCCGCATCTTCGGCAAGCCTGAAATCAAGGGTCACCGCCGCATGGGCGTGATTCTCGCCACCGACGAAACCGTCGATGCTGCCCGTGCCAAAGCACGCCGCGCCTACGACGCTCTCAAAGTCAACGTACTCCCCCGATAACCCCGACCGCAGGTCATGAAACCGCTGTTTATCATCCCGGCCCGCGGCGGCAGCAAAGGTATCCCCGGCAAGAACATCAAGCCTCTTGCCGGGCGTCCGCTGCTGAGCTACACCGTGGAAGCCGCAATGGAGGTGTGCGGCGGACAGACCGAGCGCATTATACTCTCCACCGACTCCGACGACATAGCCCGCTGCGGACGAGAGTGCGGCCTGGCCGTTGACTACATGCGCCCTGCATCACTGGGACTCGACACCACCTCCAGCCGTGACGTGATTCTCGACGTAATGGATTGGGTGGAACGCCGTGGTGCTCCGGACTACGACTGCGTGGTGCTTCTGCAACCAACTTCGCCAATGCGCACCGCCGCAGACATCACAGGCACGATGCAGGCCTACGAGGCTGACGGCGCAGCCGATATGGCCGTAAGCGTGTGCGAATCCGCCGCCAATCCCTACTACAACCTTTTTGAGACAAGTCCCGAAGGCTCGCTGCACGTGTGCAAAGGCGACGGGCTTTTCACCCGACGTCAGGACGTGCCCAAGGTGTGGGAGTACAACGGAGCCGTGTATGTAATCCGACCGGAGTCAATCCGGCGTATGGGTCTCGGAGAATTTCCGCGACGCATCCCCTTCGAAATGCCGCGCAGCCGCAGTATCGACCTCGACACCCCTGCCGACTGGATTCTTGCGGAAGCAATCTTAAACACTCAAAAATGAACGGACAGGAACACATAATTTCCGCTTCGGCCACCCTTGTGGAAGCCCTGCGCAGGCTCAACACCCTTCCCGGAGGGGCTATGACACTTTTCGTGACCGACGACGAAAGCGGACGAGTTGCCGGAACTCTCACCGACGGCGACATCCGCCGCGCCATCATCCGCGGCATGAGCCTTGATGGATGCGCGGGCGAGGCAGCCTGCCGCAGTTTCCGTTTCCTTCCCGAAGGAACGCCCGATGTGGATGCCCTGCGCCGTTTCCGCACGGAAGGCATCACACTCATTCCCGTGCTCGACAAGGCCGGGCGTGCAGTCCGCATAATCGACCTGAGCCGCACACACACCGAGCTTCCCCTGCGTGCCATTCTCATGGCCGGAGGAATGGGAGAACGCCTGCGTCCGATGACCCTCACAACTCCCAAGCCCTTGCTTGAGATTGAAGGAAAGGCCATAATCGACTACAATATCGAGGCTCTCGCGGCCTGCGGAATACGCGACATAAGCGTGTGCACACGCTATCTCGCCGACCAAATCGACCGGCATTTCGCAACGCCAGTTGCCGGAGTGACGGTGAAATGCGTGCGCGAGGAAATCCCCCTCGGCACCATAGGGGCGGCTACGCTCACCGGAACGCCCGACGAAGGCGAGACATTGGTGATGAACTCCGACCTTCTCACCACAATATCCTTCGAAGAGATGTATCTGCGCCACAAGGACAGCGGAGCCGACATCACGATAGGCGTCATCCCCTATCAGGTATCGGTTCCATATGCCATCCTCTCGCTCGACGGGGAGAACGTGACAGGCATAGAAGAGAAACCCTCCTACTCCTACTACGCCAACGCGGGAATATACATATTCTCAAACAAGATTCTCCGCATGCTCCGTCCCGGCGAACGCACCGATGCCACCGACCTTATTGCAGAAGCAATCGAAGCCGGACATAAAACCACATATTACCCGATTAAGGGCACATGGATTGACGTAGGTTCGCCCGCCGATTTCCGTCAGGCTTCAGAACTCATGCGCCACCACCGTGCAATGAAGGATGCCTGAACAATAAGGCCTGCTCGAGCATTTTTAATAAAAGAACTTTATCATGGCAGATTCAAATTTTATAGATTACGTGAAAATCCTTTGCCGCTCGGGCAAGGGAGGTGCAGGCTCGCGCCACTTCTACCGGGCCAAATATGTTCCCAAAGGAGGTCCCGACGGTGGCGACGGCGGACGTGGAGGACACATCATCCTGCGCGGCAACCGCAACATGTGGACCCTGCTCCCGCTCAAATACCGCCGCCACATCTTTGCCGGAAACGGACAGAGCGGTTCGGGCGGAAGAAGTTTCGGCAAGGACGGCGACGACGTGATTGTTGAAGTGCCCTGCGGAACAGTCGTTTTCGATGCCGAGACCGGAGAATACCTCTGCGAGGTTACCGACGACGGTCAGGAAGTAAAGCTCCTCAAAGGCGGACGCGGCGGACTTGGCAACTGGCACTTCAAAAGCTCCACCAACCGCACTCCTCGCTACGCCCAGCCCGGCGAACCGGCTATTGAGAAGAGCGTTATTCTTGAATTGAAAATGCTCGCCGACGTAGGTCTTGTGGGATTCCCCAATGCCGGAAAATCGACACTACTCTCAGCTGTGTCTGCCGCCGAGCCAAAGATTGCCGACTATCCTTTCACCACAATGGAGCCTCAGCTCGGCATCGTGTCCTACCGCGACAACCGCTCGTTTGTGATGGCCGACATTCCCGGAATTATCGAAGGCGCGAGCGAAGGCCGCGGACTTGGTCTGCGATTCCTGCGCCACATCGAGCGCAACGCCGTGCTTCTGTTTATGGTTCCGGCCGATGCCGACGACATAGTGGAGCAATACAATATCCTGCTCAACGAACTTCAGCAGTTCAACCCGCAGCTTTCCGACAAGCACCGCATACTCGCCATATCAAAGTCCGACCTCCTCGACGAGGAACTGATAGAAGAGATTGGCAAGACTCTGCCCGAAGACCTGCCGCATGTGTTCATTTCCGCAGTCACAGGTCAGGGAATCACAGAGCTTAAAGACGTTCTGTGGCGCGCGATAACCGATGAAAGCAACCGCATCGACACCATCGACATAATCCACCGTCCGCTCGACGGCCACCACCGTGTGCGCGAGGAAGACGAATTTATCTTCAGCTACACACCCTCCGAAGAAGAGGAAGATGCCGAAGCCGAAGACCTGCGCAAAATCAGTGCCGAAGAATGGGGCGACGACCTCGACTGGGACGATGCCGAGTACGACGAAGAGCCTTATTCCGACGAAGATGCCGCAGAGGACAATGACGACCGTGCCGACGACGATGAAGCCTTCCTCTACGAGGCCATAAACGACGGAAAATGAGCTCATCGCAAGAAATAAGTGTAAAACAATTTTTCGACGCTACCGTCGCACGCCTCAGTTCCGCACTCGGCACCGAGGCTGCGCCGGTGGCGCGTATTCTGTTTGAGGACATCGCAGGCTACAACCGCAACTACCTATTCATCAACGGCGACCGCAGCATCACCGATTTCACGCGTGACAAAATCAATGCGGCAGCCGACAGGGTACTTTCCGGCGAGCCGGTTCAATATGTCGTAGGTTCGGCACGCTTCATGGGCTACGATTTCAAGGTAACGCCTGCCGTGCTTATTCCGCGCCCCGAGACGGAAGGTCTCATCGACATGATTACCGATGATTACTCCGGCGTGTCGCGGCATCTGACATGTCTTGACGTCGGCACAGGCTCGGGATGTATCGCGATAAGCCTTGCGCTGGCGCTGAAAGACGTATCGGTGGCTGCAATCGACATCAGCCGGGAAGCCTTGGAAGTTGCACAGGAAAATGCCCTCAGACTATCGGCTCGCGTCGATTTTTCACAAAAAGATGCCCTGCATCTCAGCGCGCCCGCCACTCCGCTCTATGATTTTATCGTGAGCAATCCCCCCTACATATGCCCGCGCGAGGCCAAGGATATGGACTCCCGCGTACTTTCTTACGAACCGCACGGAGCTCTCTTTGTGGAATCGGACGCAGATCCACTGCTCTTCTACCGTGCCATAGCCACATATGCACTCAAAGCACTGCGCGACGGTGGACGCCTGTATTTTGAAATCAACGCCGACTATCCGCAGCAAACAGTCGACATGCTCAAAGGACTCGGATACGCCGATGCCGAGGCTTTGCGCGACTACCGCGGCCTGTACCGTTATGTCAAAGCCTGTATCTGAAAAAGAGGCCATCGTACGCCTTGAGGCCCTGTGCGCCCGGAGCGAGCATTGCGAGAGCGAGCTTGCCGACAAACTGCGCCGGTGGGCGATAGACCCCGCCACAGCCATTCAGATTATCGAGAGCCTGCGCAAGCGCCGCTTCGTCGACAACCGGAGATTCGCCGTTTCCTACGTGCGCGACAAATACCGCTTCGCCCGCTGGGGTGTGCGCAAAATCACCATCGGCCTGCGAGCAAAGCGCATAAGCCGCGAAATCATCGACGAGGCTCTTGGCGAAATCGACCGCGAGGAATACACCGATGGGCTGCGCCATATCCTGCGGCACAAGGCATCCACAATGCCCGATGCCGACACCTTCGACGGTCGCACGCGCCTGTTCCGCTTCGCCGCCGCACGCGGCTTCGAACCCGACCTAATAGCAAAAATCCTTCGGGAGCCAAGCAACCAGGCCTGATATCTCCGACAGGTCACGCCTGTCAGACTTGTCCAATCCGTACGACTCCCAAAATCGGAAAACATTTTCACCCTTTTTCTCATACTTTTTCATTTTCGCTTCCCGAAATTCGCGATTTTTTGCGTACATTTGCACAAGATTTGCCCAGTTGTCTGACGACAACCCTGATTTTCGACACATATTCTTAATAATCAATCATAAACGATACTGTCACAATGAAAAAAAGTGCATTGCAAAAAGCTCGTGCGGCTTATCAGCCCAAGCTGCCAATTGTACTCACCGGCGCAGTGAAAGCCGTTGAAGGACGTCCCACCGAATCAGTGGCCGACCAGGAAGCTATCCACGCCCTCTTCCCCAACACATACGGTCTTCCCGAACTCCGCTTCGAGAAAAACGCAACTCCCGCACAGGGTAAGCCCGTCAATGTAGGCGTTATCCTCTCCGGAGGTCAGGCCCCCGGCGGTCACAACGTAATCAGCGGTCTTTTCGACGGTATCAAGAAAATCCACCGCGACAGCCGTCTCTTCGGTTTCCTCATGGGCCCCGGCGGTCTCGTGGATCACAAATACATCGAACTCACAGCCCCCATCATTGACGAATACCGCAACACCGGCGGCTTCGACATCATCGGTTCAGGTCGTACAAAGCTCGAAAAGAAAGAACAGTTCGACAAGGGTCTTGAAATCCTCCGCGAACTCGGCATCAACGCCCTCGTGATTATCGGTGGCGACGACTCCAACACCAACGCTGCCGTGCTCGCCGAATACTACAAGGCAATCAACGCAGGCGTTCAGGTTATCGGCTGCCCCAAGACCATCGACGGCGACCTCAAGAACGACCTCATCGAAACTTCTTTCGGATTCGACACCGCTACCAAGGTTTACTCCGAAGTTATCGGCAACATCCAGCGCGACTGCAACTCCGCAAAGAAATACTGGCACTTCATCAAACTCATGGGCCGCAGCGCAAGCCACATCGCCCTCGAATGTGCCCTCCAGACTCAGCCCAACATCTGCCTTATATCCGAAGAAATCGAGGCTAAGAACATGAGCCTTAAGGACATCGTGAAGTACATTGCCGACATCGTGACAGCACGCGCTGCCGACGGCAACAACTTCGGTACAGTACTCGTGCCCGAAGGTCTTATTGAATTCATCCCCGAATTCAAGAAACTCATCGCCGAGCTCAACGAACTTCTCGGTTCACACAAGGACGAAGTTGCCGCAATGAACCACGAACAGCTCACACAGTTCATCCTCGACAACCTCAACGCCGAAAACCTCGCAGCCCTCAAGAGCCTTCCCGAATCGGTTGCCCGTCAGCTCATGCTCGACCGTGACCCCCACGGAAACGTTCAGGTATCGCTCATCGAAACCGAAAAGCTCCTCAGCCAGATGGTTGCCGCAGAGCTTGCTCAGTCCGAAGCCTTCAAGGCTGCCAAGGGCAAATTCTCTTCGCTCCACCACTTCTTCGGCTACGAAGGCCGCTGCGCCGACCCCTCCAACTTCGACGCTGACTACTGCTACTCACTCGGCTTCAACGCCGCCGCGCTTATCAATGCAGGCGTGACAGGCTACATGTCAAGCATCCGCAACCTCGTTAAGCCCGCCGTTCAGTGGATTGCAGGTGGTATTCCTATCACCATGATGATGAACATCGAACGCCGCAACGCCGAAGACAAGCCCGTTATCCAAAAAGCACTTGTTCGCCTTGACGGCGCGCCCTTCCAGAAGTTCGCTTCCAAGCGCGACGAATGGGCTCGTACTACAAGCTACATCTACCCCGGCCCCATCCAGTACTTCGGCCCCGCTGAAGTGTGCGACCAGCCCTCGATGACTCTTAAGTACGAACACCAGAACAAATAAGAAATACCCGAATCTCAGCTTGCAGAAAGCCTGCCCGGGGGAAGCAACAACGCTTCCGGCAGGCTTTTTTCATATACATCCGACTCATACATAATGGAAAAAGAACTGCTCCCCGACTGGGCCTACGGAATGAACTGCGCCGTTACCGTTTGCGACGCCGATTGCCGGATAATATACATGAACGAACGCTCACGCGAAACTTTCGCGGCTCGCGGAGGTGCCGACCTCATAGGCCACAACCTCATGGAATATCACAACGACCGTTCGCGCGAAATCATACGCCGCCTGCTCGAAGAAGGAGGCACCAACGCCTACACCATCGAAAAGAAAGGACTGCGCAAAATGATATACCAGACAGCGTGGCGCCAGCCCAACGGCACCGTCGGCGGCCTCCTCGAAATCTCCATCATCCTCCCCGACACCCTCCCCCACTACATCCGCGAATAAGCCCATCACCTACCCCTCGCCGTAACGCACTGGGATATCGTCGCAACCACGTCCGCAGAATATAGGCACATCCGCGCGTCCGCAGGTCATCGCCAAAGCCGCGCGTCCAGCAGGTCATCGGCGTAGCCGTGCATCCGCAGGTCATCGGCGAAGCCCCGCGTCCGTAGGACGCTGATTATTCTGTAACCGGGTACATCGGAGGCCTTAAGCCGAAGGTGTGCCCGGTAGTCAACAACTCCGGCATGGGCGTCCGTAGGATGCCGGAAACAAAGCAGAACATTTATCATGAGCCACACAGCACTCACATACCACATCATCTTCGGCACTTACCGCCGCATGAGCGTAATTCCAATCCCACACGAAAAGGAACTCTATAAATACATCCTGCACCTATCCCACGAAAAAGATGTGATAGTCAGACGTATCGGCGGCATGCCCGACCATATCCACATTCTTTGTGATATTCCGGCAAAGCTATCCGTGGCAGAATACGTAAAAGTTCTCAAAAGTGAGACCAGTAAATTTTTGCGAATTAATCCTCACTTTCCTCATTGGACTAAGTGGAGTGAGGGTTATGCAGCATTTACAGTGGATTCCTCTTCACGAGAGACAAGACGACAGTATATCATCAATCAGAAAGAACACCATTCGAAAATCGGATTCTTCGATGAGTTCCGCTCACTCCTGCAAGAAGCCGGCTTGAATCCGCAAGACACTTTCACCGACGAGGAATAGCCATGCTATGATTCCGGCGTCCTATCGGACGCCCACCATTTAGGGGACGCCCAACCCGGGCACGCCTCCGCCAAGGCTACGGCGTACCCGGTTACTGAATAACCAGCGTCCTCCGGACGCGCGGCTGAGCCGACAACCTGCGGAAGCTCATTCTCCAAAGAACTCCGGACGCGAACCTGCGCCTATGACCGATGGATGCAGAAGTATGCGAATCGGGATGTGCCACCTTGATAGGGACGTCCGCAAGTTATCGGCAGGGCCGCGTCCGTAGGACGCTGATTTTTCACTAACCGGGTACACCGGAGGCCTTAAGCCGGAGGTGTGCCCGGTAGTCAACAACCCCGGCATGGGAGTCCGCTAGGTTATGGCCGAAGCCGCGTCCGCAGGACGCTGATTTTTCAGTAACCGGGTACACCGTAGGCCTTAAGCCGGAGGTGTGCCCGGTAGTCAACAACTCCGGCATGGGCGTCCGTAGGACGCCGGAAACAAAGCAGAACATTTATCTTAATTAATAGCTATGACTTAACTCGCAGTAAAAGGCTTTTGCTATGATTCCGGCGTCCTATCGGACGCCAACCATTTAGGGGACTCCCAACCCGGGCACGCCTCCGCCATGGCTCCGGCGTACCCGGTTACTGAATAACCAGCGTCCTCCGGACGCGCGGCTGAGCCAACAACCTGCGAAACCAATTCTCCAACGAACCTCCGGACGCGAATCTGTGCCTATGACTGATGGATGCAGAAGTATGCGAATCGGGATGTGCCACCTTGATAGGGACGTCCGCAGGTTATCGGCGAGGCCGCGTCCGACAGGACGCCGATTATTCAGTAACCGGGTACACCGGAGGCCTTAAGCCGAAGGTGTGCCCGGTAGTCAACAACTCCGGCATGGGCGTCCGCATGTCATCGGCGAAGCCGCGTCCGTAGGACGCTGATTTTTCAGTAACCGGGTACACCGGAGGCCTTAAGCCGAAGGTGTGCCCGGTAGTCAAC